>NZ_KV833376.1:0-13824 GCF_001837635.1 Neisseria sp. HMSC070H10 | reverse complement strand
ATAAAGTGATGCCGCAAGCCAATCAGATTGAAATTAATCCGTTCCAACAAAAAAACGAAGCCGTTTCCGCTTTGCAGGCTGAAGGTATCGCCGTGGAAGCATGGGCGCCGTTTGCTGAAGGCAAAAACGATATTTTCCACAATCCCGTGTTAAGCAAAATCGGTGCGAAATACGGCAAATCCGTGGCGCAGGTGATTACCCGATGGCTGGTGGAACGTGGCATCATTGTATTGGCAAAATCCACCAAACCCGAACGCATGGCGGAAAACTTGAACATCTTTGACTTTGCACTCAGTGATGAAGACAAAGCAGAAATTGCCAAACTGGACGGCACGTTCGACGCCATCGTCAATCACGACACGGTAGATAATTTGAAACGTATCGCTTCATGGAAAACGGGACAATAACCGCAAACATCACATCCCTTTTTTATAAATTATTTATTCTAGGAGTAAAAATGAATATTTTATTATTAAACGGTGGTAAAGAATTCGGCCATTCGCATGGTGAGTTAAACAACACGCTTCACAAAAAAGCAAAAGAAGTTTTGACCGCACTTGGACACAATGTAAAAGAAACTGTGATTGATGCTGGCTATGATATTGAGGCAGAAATCGAAAAATTCTTGTGGATGGATGCCGTGATTTGGCAGATGCCTGTTTGGTGGATGCACGAGCCTTGGACAGTGAAGAAATACATAGACGAAGTATTTATCGCTGGACACGGCAAGCTTTACCACAGTGATGGCCGTCATCGTGTCAGCCCGACCGAAGGCTTCGGTACAGGTGGTTTATTGCAAGGCAAAAAACACATGCTTTCGCTTACTTGGAATGCGCCGATTGAAGCGTTCACCCGTGAAGGCGACTTCTTTGAAGGCAAAGATGTGGATGCTGTGTACATGCCTTTCCACAAACTCAACGAGTTCATCGGTTTGACCCGTCTACCGACATTTACATGTAACGATGTAGTTAAAAATCCACAAGTAGAACAATACTTCGCAGACTACCAAGCACATTTGAAAAAAGTGTTTGGTTAATGATAAAACATCAACTTGAAGTGGTGGGCTTTTGCCCACCATTTTGTCAGTCGCTAATTGGTACGAAATAGTGTAGCGAAAAACCATCTGCAATTCATCATATGAAAGGACAAAACATGATTAACGGGTTAGATATCGAACGTTTCCGAACTACCATGGCAGCGGTTGAAAACGACCATGCAAAAGGCAAGGCAGTATTACGCGCCGATTCGCGCTGGGTATCCGGCACGAAGAATGAAATCTCCGTGCGCCGCTTCCCTGCCTTTACCACAGACGAACCGAAAAACATGGGCGGTGAAAACGCCGCCCCAAATCCGGTGGAATACCTGATCAGCGCTGCGGCAGGCTGCTGCTCCATAGGTTTCGAGTTGCAAGCAGCATTGGCAGGCGTGAAACTGGAACAGTTTGAAATATCCGCAAGGGGCGGTATCGACATGGCCAAACTGTTCGGCATGGAAGATGGCTACGGCGGACTGGATAATCTGGTGCTAACCATAAAAGTAAAAGCCGACGCCGACCTTCCTACCCTGCAAAATTTCGCCGACCACTCCGCCGCCAGCTCGCCAGTGTTGAACAGCCTGAAAGCGCGGGTAAAAGTGGTTGTGGAAAAAATCTAGACGACTCAAAACGTTTTCTTGTTTTCATTTCGTTGAAAGCCCCTTTTCTGGACAACTAGAAAAGGGCTTAATCGCTCAAAGGAGTACATGACATGCAACAACTGCACACTTTGAAAGACATCGAACAGGCCATCGCCACACACTCTTTAGTATCACTGTACATCAAAGCCCCAATCTGCGGTGTTTGTACGGTCGTGGCCGCCCAGCTTGACTCAGCTTTGGCGGTGGAAGGAAATGTGTATGCCGTAAAAGCCGATATTGCTGAAATACCCGAAATGGCCGGGCGTTTCCACGTGCTGACCGCACCTGCATGGCTGCTGTTTTATCAAGGCAAGGAAGTAGAACGGATGGCCCGCTTCATCCCTCAGGCACAGATGAAGCAGACATTGGCAAAATGGACAAAAGTAGCAGAAAGCGGACATCAGTAACCGGTCTATCAATGTTTCAGACGGCTGCGGTCTTGATAATGATGCAAGTGGTCAAGTTTTTAAGATGATTTGCAAAACACTTAAAAATTTGACCGCTCTTTATTACGAAAAGGTCGTCTGAAACGGCTTGCAGACTGAGATAATGATTGATGAAACGCTGTGATTTGTACACTAAAGCCATCTTCTGAAAATTCCCTTTGACATTCTCCATCTTTCCCTCTAAAATGCGTTCAAATTTTTAAACATATAAACTCAAGAAGCCAAATATGCCGCAACAAACCATGAATTTAATGCGCGAGTGCATTCCCATTTTTACTGTGTTGAGCGATGAAAACCGCCATCAAATCCTGCGCGTGCTGTGGGAGCACGGCAGGATGAATGTGAATGAGCTGACCGAGCATCTGCATCTGTCGCGTCCTGCGGTGTCGCATCATTTGAAAATCATGCTGCAAGCCGGGGCGGTGGCGGTGGAGCAGGTCGGCAAAGAGCGGTTTTACAGTATTGCCATGGCGGATGCGGTGGCGAGATTGAAACAACTTGCCGATTTGATGGCTCAAAATTGCCCGCTTTCAAAATAGGGTTATCCGTTAACCCTTTATTTTTACCTAAATACGTTTATATTTTTAAACTTATCAACTTAAAGGAACGATTATGTTATTCACTCCATTCACTTTTCCAAACGGCAAAACCGCTAAAAACCGTATCTTCAAATCCGCCATGGAAGAGCAACTTGCTCAAAACGACCAGCCGTCTGAAAAACTCGTCCGCCTGTACGGCACTTGGGCGCAAGGCGGCGCGGGTGTTTTGGTTACGGGCAATGTGATGGTCGCCGAAAGCGGCAAAGGTTCAATAAACGATGTGGTGATTTCAGACGGCCGCAGCCTTGAGATGCTGAAAAAATGGGCGAAAGCCGGCACGCAAAACGACACGCTGCTCATCATGCAAATCAATCATGCGGGCAAACAGTCGCCTGCGGTAGTCAATAAAACGCCGCTTGCACCGAGCGCCGTGCCGTTGGTGGGCATGGACGGCTTTATCAATCCGCCGCGCGAATTGACTGCCGATGAAATCAACGGGCTGATTCAGCAATTCGTACAAACCGCGAAAATTGCCGAACAGGCAGGATTTTCAGGCGTACAGATTCACGCCGCGCACGGCTATCTCATCAGCCAATTCCTCTCGCCGCACCACAACCGCCGCCAAGACCAATGGGGCGGCAGTTTGGAAAACCGTATGCGCTTCCTTTTGGAAACCTACACCGCCATCCGCGCCGCCGTGGGTAAAGATTTCTTAGTGGGTGTAAAACTCAATTCGGCAGATTTCCAAAAAGGCGGATTTGACGAAAGCGAATCGGTGCAGGTGGTGCAAAAACTGTCAGAAATGGGCATTGATTTTATTGAAGTTTCCGGTGGCAACTACGAAAGCCCGCAAATGCTAGCCGCCAAAGACAGCACCCGCAAACGCGAAGCCTTCTTCATCGATTACGCCGAAAAAGCCCGTGCAGTCAGCCAAGCTCCGCTGATTATTACCGGCGGCTTCCGTTCGCAAAACGCCATGGAAGATGCCTTATCCAGCGGCCATTTGGATCTGGTAGGTGTTGCCCGTCCGTTTGCCTTAGTGCCTGATTTGGCGAACCAAATGCAAAACGGTACTTACCAAACTGTACAAACAGACCGCATCAAAACTGGCGTCGCATTTGTTGATAAAAAAGCAGGTGCAATGTTGGAAATGAACTGGTATATGACGCAAATGGATTTAATCGGACAAGGTAAACAGCCTGATCCTAAACTATCAGCGTGGAAAGTATTGCTGAAAACTTTGTGGGAAAACGGCAAAGCCGGTTTAAATACTGGCAGATCTTGATAGGGTAAGCAGGGCTTTGAAGGAGGATTAAATTTTAAAATTTAACCGTATTTAAAAGCATGGAATATAAACAAATTGATACTAAAAAACCGTTTGAATCGTAAAGTTCAAACGGTTTTTTAGAATTTACGGTAGAGACATTAATACAAAAAAGACGCTGCTTTGGTTGAGATTTAAAATAAAAAATAATGAGTAGATTTAAAACGAGCGTATTGGGGCTTGAGTTAATAGACTAACAGTGTGTCGATGTGTGAATTAGGTAATAGATTGTGATCATTGTAAATGAGCCACATCGTTAAGCTGCTCAATATGAAAACCGCTTTCACTATCGTATTTCACAATACTGATTGAAGTATTCAATAATGACACGGATTTACCCTCATCACGATGGTTTTTCCAAGTCGCTCCGCCTAGTAAGGACAATAAAAGCCGCAAGGTATGGCCATGCGATACCACTAAAATATTGGCTCCCGATTGATGTACTTTAATGATATCGCAAAGGGCGTCCATTGCACGTACTGCTAATTGTTCAAAGGTTTCGCCACCATTGCTTAATGCTTTATAAGCTGCCGGGTCATTGGTCAGTTGTTTGAATTCGGTTAGCTTCCGCAAGTCAGCGATCTGCATACCTTCCCAACTTCCAAAAAATTGCTCATTTAGTCCACAGTGTTGAAAAAGAGGGATGGGACGCTGGCCGATAATATGGCCAGCCGTATCAATGGCACGTTGTAAAATGCTGGAATAAGCAGCGGTAAATTCTACTTGTTGTAGCGCCGCCCCGGTTTTCTGAGCTCCTGTAATTCCTTGTTCGGTCAGTGGTGAATTGCCTGATCCCTGCAAAAGCTCTTGTTCGTTCCATTGGGTACGGCCATGGCGAATAAAATAAAAAGTGAGCTGTTTTGACATCATAGTTCCTTGGAGAACGGGAAGTATAGGGTATAACTAACTCATAATGCAAAGGCCGTCTGAAACGATAATTTCAGATGGCCTTTTTACTTTAACGTGTGCCGTTTAGATACGGTCGTGCCTGGAGGATAACAAGCTTACGATTGTCAAACGCCCATTCAATGTCCTGCTCACCATTAGCAAATAGCTGTTTGATTTGTTGGCCGGTTTGGTCAAGGCGACGTATTTGTTCTTGATTCATTACATTGCCACTGGTTACAGGCACCTCTCGTACTCCACCGTTTTTATCCAGTTGCAATGCTGTGGTTTCATTAGAGGAGCTGAGACGTTGTACAGAATCATTGCGACGGTTATAGACTACCTGTTCGGCTACCCGTTTACCTTCAACGACACGAATACCCAACCCGCGTTTGGCGGCAATGTAGGAGCTGTTTTTCTGAGCAATATCATAAGGATTGATGGTAACCAACACGCCGGAGAGATCTGCATTGATGCTTTGTTGCACAAAGACACTCATTTTCACGCTATCGTGAGGCAAACCGGCAATACGGCGGGCTTCATATGCGCTGTAATTGAAAACGGAAGCCCAAGATTGCTTCACCGCTTTGGCTAACGCGTTTTCATCGGTAACATTTGGCACGGTGGTGTACAACCCTGCGCCACTGAAATTGGGCAGGTCTTCGGAATTAGAGGAGCTGCGGATAAACACGCCTTTGCTGTTTAATTGATTACGCCATTGCTCAGCCCATCTGTGCTTCCATTCTGACGGGATTTCGGCATCGGTAATTTTTTTCTGCAGTGTGAGTAAAGCAGTGCGGCGCTTGCGGTTGTCTCCATCACTTTGCGTTTCGATTTGGGCAAGTGTTGTCGCGTTAATACCCAGCCTATCCATCATGGCTTGATAGTAGGCAAACGGAATGCAGAATCCGTCAGGAACGTTGCTGTTTGCAATATGGGCGCGGATATGACCGAGGTTGGCAGCCTTACTACCGCAGTAACGGCTGTCATCACGGCGCAGGTTTGCCAAAGCCCGAAGGCTGTAATCGGAAACATCGGGTTGGGGCAGGGTAAGGCCGTCTGAAAAGCTTTTGCTGGTAGTGTTCCGGTTGGTTTGGACAATTCGATATTGTTTAGCAGTCGCTTCAAATTCGATACGACGGCCAATATATAGGGCTAGGATTTTTTCTGCGTCTTTAAGGTAAATATTGGGAATCCCCCAGCCGCGTGCCAGTACATTCACATGCGATAGTGCAGTAGATGGTTTCTCACTGATAATCCCTGCCACAGGTGGCAGTTCTAGGGGAACCTCTTTCAAAATAATAATATCGTCGGCGCCGACATTATAAAGATCATCTTCTTTGGCAATAACGCGTAATATACCTATCGCTTTACCTTGGTTTAGAGGCAGGTAGGGAAAATTTTTAATCAAACTTTCTTGGGTAATAAAAGGAACTTTACTTTGCTCGGCAACAGTTTCCTGCCATAAAGAATTGGTTTTATAACGCAACGGAGCATAGAAACTGTCTTTCAGACGGCCTGTTGCCAATTTCAACAATTCAGGCGTGATTTTGTCTCCTTCCCAAAACTCATAAACATATTCCTGAGTACTATTCTGCCAACTGATAGTACCAAACAGATAACGCCGGTTGGGACTACGGTATTGTTGATTCAATTCAGTTTTTGACAGCATGGGTTTCAAGATAGTAGCCAGATAGTGCTCATGCAGCCGAAATTTGGGAGTATTGATGTAGTCGGTACGGTTATCGTCTTCACGATCGATGAGGAAAAGGATATGAGGAATTTCATATTCACTACCTTGCTCATAGATACGCGAAAGTAAGTCAAAATCGGCTTGGCTTTTGATTGCAGATAACGCAGGAATTTGTGTTTTAACTGGGGTAGCTACAGTTTGACGCTTTTCAGACTCATAATAGGAAGGCTTACGCGCCGTTGGTGCAGCCGTGTCGGCTGTCTCAGCTTCAGGACGGCAGGCTGAAAGTAAAAGCAATATTGGGAGGCAAAAAGCAGGCTTCATGATGTTGTCGGTTATCTAAATCAAATGAAAAGTAATATAGTTATGGTACAAATATGTATTGTGTTCTTTCCGTAGGGAGGACATGTGCTGCCTACACGTCCTGTGTTCCAAAACAGCCTGAAACCGCAAGGATGGGGCATTTGCGTTTTTCAGGCTATCCCAATTTACCGCTGAATCTGCGAGATAATCGTGCTGTCGGTAATCTTGTCGTCTTCCGCCAGCAGCATGGCTTTGGAGAGGATGACTGAGAGCGTGTTGTCACCTTCAAACGGAATAAACAGCTTGTCGGATACGTCTTTTTTGCGGCTGTCGGGTACGATGCAGAGGTATTGATCATCCGGCAGCATCAGGATGTTGCTGCTGCCGATGTGGATTTTGTAGGTACGCAGCTTGCCCTGCACGACGAGGAAATTGCCGTCTATGTGGGTAACCTTGGTGATTTTCAGGCGTGGCAGTAGGGTTTCCAGCACGGCTTTGCGGGTTTTAGCGACTTCGCCCAAGTCACCGAAGGAATAGCTTTGCCAGTAGCTGTAAAAACGCGCCTCTCCACCGTTGTCTTCCCAGGTTGGGTCATTACCTACGCTGGCCACGCCCACAAACAAATCCACGTCGCGCAACACTTCGGAAAACACGCGCGGCGGAATATCAATTAAGTCCAGCGCGGTGGCATGGTAATCGTCGTCCAACCGGTGAAAGCGCACTTGGTCGGTACTGACATACTGCCAGATATAGCTTTCCGTCCATGCTTCTTCGCTATCCACTGCGTTTGCCCAAAATTCGGCGCGTAGGTTGTATTCGGGCAATTCCAACGAGACGGTTGCGTCGTCGCCGCCGTCCCACGCGCCTGCCAGCGAGCCTCTCCAGCCGCGCCCCTTGGCAAGCGTCATGTATTGGTGTTGTTTCAGGATGTGGGCGGCAAAACGGTTGCTGTATGTTTTGGTGTTGATTTCGGCTTCGGTAAGCAGATAGATTTCACGGTATGCCTGTTTCAGCGGCTGGCGGATTTCTTTGTCCTGCAGCAGTTTGCGCCACCGGGCGATGCTTTGCTGAGAGGCAAGCGCGGGATGCCACAAGCTGATTTGCAGGCAGTCTGAAACATCGGTTTGCACGCCCGTTTCGTCCACCCATGTTCTGTCCAACCAGAGTGCGGATTTGCCCTGCGTGTCGTTTTCGTCGCGGAAAAATTGCCATATTAGCGGGCGCGTGAGGCAGGACATCAGCCCGTGTTGCCAGTAATATTGTTCGGCGTGTTCCAGCGGCACACGGTGTTTGGAGCGCATCATTTGGTCCAAGCGGTCGCGTTGGGCTGTGAGCGTGGTGTTGAGGTTTTTCTGTGCGGCTTTAATCTTTTTCAGTTTGTCGGCATGGTCGGTTTTCACGAAGGCGGGCATGGTTTTCTGCGGCGAGCCGTCGGGTTTGAACCAGCGCAGTTCGGATTTTCCTACGCCTATAACCGCCAGACGGCAGGTGTAGCCGCCGAAGTCGTAGTCGCAGCAGCCTTCCTGCAAGCCGAAATCATCCACCGCCATATCTTCGATTTCGTTGCGGGATACACCCCGCTGTGCGGCGGCTTCGTCCAGATAGTTGGCAATCGCGTTCTGCGCGTTGCTGAACTTAATCCGCAGGCGCAGGCGCGAGAGGCAGGCGATGCCGTCCAGCCCTTTGGAGCGGAACAGCGCGTAGAAACAGGCGTTGCCCACGGAAGCATAGCGCGCCCCGAGATTGGGGATTTTGTCGTATGAATGCAGCGCAAGTTGGGTAAGGGCGGACAGGGTGGCGCTGTCGTGAAAATGGCTGCACATCCACACCAGCCCTTTGAGCGCGGTTTGGTTGATGCTGCAAACGGGCAGGACATGGGTGTCGTAGCTGTATGCTCCGTGGGTGACGGTTTCGATCTGCACTTCGCTGCCGCGGACAAATTTTATCCAGCCGTGCAGCATTTTTTTGAACCTGTCCGCACCCAACGCATCGATCAGCGTTTTGGATTCTTTCAGGTATTTTTCGCTTGGCTTGCCTGCATTGGCGGATAGGGCAAGCGCAATGATTTTGCTCCATATGTCCTGCTGTTCCGGTGGCAGCACGGCAAGTTGCGGATTGGCGTATCGGGCAAACTCGTCGTCTTGGGCGGGGAAGCAGGCTTCGGCGGAACCGCCTGCCAGTTCTGCCAGGGCGGCAAGGTTGGCGGTAGCGGCTTTCTTGTCCCATAGGTTTTCCGCAAAGACGCGGTAACGGTCGCAGGCGTTTTTCAGGCCGTCTGAAAGCGTTTTGCTCGGATTGGGAAACTGTTTTTTGATTTGGTTTATCAGATATTTGAGCGGATAGTAATCTGCCTCCTGCTCGGACAGCCCGTTATCGTCCAGCATGGCGGCAAAAATACGCTGCACATCCTGCTCCGTCATCGGCAGCGTTTTGCGCGCCAGAGCCATCGCTACCGCTATACGGATGGTGCCGTAATTGTGTATCCTGTCCTCACCCATATTTTTAAAAATTTTATTCCGTCCCCAGCCGCGTATCAAATCAATGCAGTGGATCAGCAAATCGACGCGGTATCCGGGTGCGGCTTTCTCCACTTCGGCAAAACTGGGACAGAGCTTCAGATTTATCGTGTCGTATTCGTGTGAACGGCTTTGGAGCCATTCTTTTTCCAGTGTGTTGAGAAGCTGATTGAACTTGGCACGGTGGCTGTCGGAAATCTGCATGGTTTGGTTTTGGGTCATAGGACTGTCCTTGCGTATCAATGTGTTGGTTATTTCGCTGCAAAGGTGGATAACGTCGGTAAGGGTTTTCTTGTCTGCACTATTCAGGCTGTATGGAGCATCTTCTACAAAGGTAAGGTAGCGTTGCGCAGCGGTTTTCAGGCTGCTTATCCGCCCACAAGTGGCGTGAGTTTGATGAAATTGACGACCAGTCCGTCATGCAGATACACCATATCGTCCAGCGTTTCCAGTTGGCGGTTGTCAGCAAGGATGAAAAATGCGTTCTGCTCAAAAGCTTTCAAAGCGACGGCGATTTGCTTTTCCGCGTCCACAGGCTGCGGGTGCGTGCCTTTTTTGCCGTGCGTTTCCCGAATCACGATGTCGCCGCGATCGGTGGGGATAACGAGGCTGTGGCGTAAGAGGACATCGGCGGCGCGGTTGTTGTAGGCTGCAACTTCCTGCCGCACGCGTTCGGCAATCAGCTCCGCCGCGCTGATGTGCTTGATTCGGAACTTTAAAAATAGCTCATGCAACACTTTGCCGGCGAGGTTTTGGTCTTGGATCGTGATGGTAGCTGCGATCATGGATGACTCCTCCAAACAGAAAACAGACAAATCATACTGTTTTTTGATCGTTTCAGACAGGCTGAAAACACAACAGCCTTCACGTTGATAGATACGAGTGCAGGCTGCTCTTTATATTTTAGTTCTAAAGGAGCTTTGTTGAAGTTCACGTTTTCAGACGGCCTTTGGAGACAGGTATTTATCTGCTTTACGCAAGTTCAGTTTGGCTATTTTGTGCCGTTGGTGATTAAGATAATAATATTTTTTATCTTGATTTACCTTGGGATAGCTGAATTTTTCCAATAGAAAAAGTATAGCTATTTTACAAGGACTATGAAGTGTAAATGCATAAAAAGCACTAAATATAGATTAGTGTGTATCCAGCTCAATACGTAATAAGCGATAGAGAAAAAGGCCGTCTGAAAAACCAAATTTAGGTTTTCAGACGACCTTTTCGTTTACGGCTTTATTGTTTATTCAATGACAACGCGCGCGTTAAGCGGCTGGACGGGGCGGTTGTTATGCGAGCCGATGGCGCGGGTGAATTTTTCTGCCTGCGCCTGATCGATGTGGTCGTAGGTTTTCAACAGCAGCCACGATACGCCTTCGCTGCACGGCGGCGTGGTCAGCGAACCGGCAAAGCGGTAGTATTTCAGTCGTTTCGGCAGCAGGGTGCTGGCGTCGAAAGCTTTGTCAAGGTTTACCTTTCCTTCCTTCATCGGCATCACGTTCCATATCGGAGCCAGACGGTCGTTGGTTTTGCCAGGTTCGTACAATACTGCCAATACCAAAGGCTGGCGGTTTTCGTCTAAGTGGACGAAGTGGGCTTCCATCGGGAAGGTGCGGCCTTTGATTTGGTTTTCACTGGGTACGTGGAAATGGAATTGTTTCAGGGTGTAGGTACGTCCGTTCACGCTGAGGGTATTGCCACCTGCCGGGTAGTTGACTTGGATGGTGTGGCCGTTGTTTTCCACGTTAACCGCGCTCGGCTTGTAATCGACTTTGATGGCGGGCAGTCTGCCGGAGACGGTTTCGGTAATGTTGACGGGGGATTGGTTTTTGCCTGTAGAGCATAAACGGAACTCTTCAGAAAGCTCGCCCCAGCTTTCGGGGGAGTCGTGTCCGGTGTAACCCCAATGTGTGTGGTTTCCGTGTGCAGCTGCGGAGAATGCCGCGAAGGTGGACAGCAGGAAGACAGTCAGACGAGGCAACGTACGGGTCAAGCAGGGCATTGCAATATCCTTTCTATAAGGAGGAGGGAAAAAGCATTGCAGTGTGCATGTGGTATATTGTTATTTTTTATTAAACCATAGCCATATTAAATCGTCAGGTCAAGCCTTCTTTGGGTAATTAATTTAAGGCTATGAAGTTAAAGCGAATTCATTTTTTTAAAAACGATATTGTCGTTTTAGGAATGGATAATAATTTGAAATAGAAAACTTCCGTTTTTCACACCTTAAAAATTTAAGGAAGCCGACTCATGAAAAAGGTCGTCTGAAAACATCAATTTAGGTTTTCAGACGACCTTTTTGCTTTGCCTGCCAAGGGTTATTTGTGCAGCACGCATTCTTTGCTGTCCTTGCTTTCCCACCACTAGCAAGCCGTAGCCCATATGCAACCTAAACTCAACAAGGATGTGTGAGAAACGCACGTATGCGGTTCTCAAGGTTTGAGCTAAGAGGCCGTCTGAAAAAAGAAAAAACGTTTCAGACGTCCTTTCTTTCGACAAGTTGCCACAGCAATCAGAAAAAGTAGCCTGCATCACCTTATGCACTGAAACCGCCCAATCAAACTCAGTTCGACAAATATGCTAATGATCTCAAGCGCGAAGTTGAAAAACGCGAAGGCAGAAAAATCAGCAGCCAAGAAGCCGCGATGAGAATCCGCAGGCAGATACTGCGCTGGGTGGAAAAGGTTCCCAAGACGGCTATACCGACCAAAGCGTCATATCCCTTATCGGAATGAAAGGCGAAGACAAAGCCTTGGGTTATACTTGGGACTACCGCGACTACGGCGCAAGAAATCCGCAAGCCTACAACGATCCGAAGCTGTTTGAGGAATACCGCCGACAGGACAAACCCGAATACCTCAACCTGACCTGGCTGCACAGCGGGACGAAGGATACCAAAATCAGGCAGGGAGAGCGGAAAAACGAAGAACTTGCGCTGAACGTTGCCGACGGACTGATGAGCTTTGTCAACCCCAATCCGAGGACAAAGGCAGCGGTTCGTGCAGGCATCCGTAATCTGGAAAACATCAGGCCGACCGTTACCGGCAGAGATCCCTTATTGGCGGGTGCGGGGAATATCCGTATTCCTGTAAACGGCAATGTTGCGAAGGGGGATAGGATTCCGGATACGGCATTGGCAACGACGGAACATAAGTACAAAGGAGGGGCGCATTCGGAAACCAAAAAACCGACCAATGACGGTTTGGATTCGCATCATTGTCCTGCGAAGGATTGCTATAAAGGAGCCCCATTAGTAGTGAACAAGGTCCTGCTATTAAGATGGATCCGAAGGATCATCGGCTTACTGAAAGTTATGGACGCTCTCCTTATGCTATCCAATATAGGGCTAAGCAAAAAGAGTTACTGGAACAAGGTAAATTGAAAGAGGCTATTGAAATGGATGTGAGGGATATCAGATCTAAGTTCGGATCCAAATATGATAAGGCAATCGAGGAGATGCTTGAGTATTCGGGAAAACTAGACCCAAATTCTTTTAAAACTAAAAAATAGGCAAAAAATTATGAAAATTTTTTATTTTAGTTCAAAAAAAATAGAAAATTGTGTAAACATTATCTCATCAAATCTGAATCGAAAACAAGTTCGTGCAATATTTAGTTCTGATGTACAAGAAATTTATAAGTCATCATACTCTCGAGTTCCTATGGATGTTTTTCCCGAGTTGAATATCCATTGTTTTTATGATGATAAAAATCAGCTTCAAGCGATAGAGATATTTGAACCAAATAAGTTTTTTTTAGAAGATATTTCTTTTAATTGGCTTGGAAAAATTAATGATGAAATAATAAGCTACCTTTATAAGAGTGGAATTAATGATTTTGAAATTGATGATTTGGGTATTAGGCTTCTTAATATTCCTGTTTCAACTATAATCAATTCAATAGGTAAAGTAGAATGTTGTTATTTAGATTTTTCAAACAGAGACACAAAATTTTATGTAAAACAAGTGTAGGTTGAGGTCAAGACCCAATCTACGCTTACTCCGGTATCAGCGTCTCCATCATCTACGACGAACAAAAAATCCGCCATCTGACCAAGTAAACGCCTACCTTGCCGAAAACCAAAGCCGCGACCACACCTGGAAAGAAGACGGCATAGCAAGCCGTAGCCCATATAAAACTTAAACTCAATAAGTAGTATGTGTGCGGAACGCACATATGCAGTTCTCAAGGTTTGAGCCAAGAGGCCGTCTGAAACAATAAATACGTTTCAGACGGCCTTTCTTCCAACAAGCCATCACAGCAATCAGACAAAAGCAACCCGCCGCCACACCCATATCGGCAGCCCGGCCGGCAAAACCACCATCCGAAGCGGTGTAGATACAACTCTAAAACAGCAAATTTTGAACGTCATAGCCTTTTGGGTATGACATTAAGGGCCGACATGATCAAACAGCGCGAAATCCATCTGGCCATACCCGCACAAACTAATA
>NZ_KV833375.1:0-209 GCF_001837635.1 Neisseria sp. HMSC070H10 | reverse complement strand
GCTCTGCAATTGGGTAAAATCAAACGTGTAGATTCTCGTAAAGTATCTGTACGTTACGATACCCCTGTATTTGGTGGTTTCAGCGCAAGCGTACAATACCAACCACGTGACAATGCTAACCCTAGCGACAAATACACTCACACTGTGAAAAGCCGTGAGTCTTACGACTTAGGTCTGAACTACGAAAACTCTGGCTTCTTCGGTCGCTA
>NZ_KV833374.1:0-284 GCF_001837635.1 Neisseria sp. HMSC070H10 | reverse complement strand
AAAGATCACCAAGCTCACCGTCTGACTGCTGGTTACGATGCTAACAACCTGATGGTTGCTGTTGTAGGTCAATACGAAGGCTTCAAAGCTGACGTAGCTGGTGCTAAGAAAAACGAACGTACTGAAGTTGGTGCAACTGCTGCTTACCGCTTCGGCAACGTAACTCCTCGTGTTTCTTACGCTCACGGCTTCAAAGCTAAAGAAGAAGGCGTGAAACAAGAGAACAGCGCTTACAACCAAGTTATCGTTGGTGCTGACTACGACTTCTCTAAACGCACTTCTGC
>NZ_KV833373.1:0-5266 GCF_001837635.1 Neisseria sp. HMSC070H10 | reverse complement strand
TTGGTGGGAATTTAGGGGATTTTGGGGGATTTTGTAAAGGTCTCAAACTGCCTTAGCATTGAATGTCCAGATTCCCGGAATGACGGTTTAGAAGTTACCCTAAACCTCAAAAAAAACCTGCACCTTAATCAGTTGGCGGTTTAGTCCGACTTTTGGGGTGCAGATCAAGCTTTCAGACGGTATTTCCTTTAAAACTTCATTTCAAGCGCGAGGCTGAAGTTCCTGCCCGGTGCGGCATACCTTCCATAGTTACTGTCGCCGCCGTGCCGGTTTGCCGTGCTTTCCGCAGTCTGGCGCAAGGATTCCCAAGTAACGTAGCGGTAGTTGCCGATATTGTAGATAGCCGCCCTCAAGGTCAGCCGTTTTTTCAGATTAAGATAGGCAGAAACATCTGCCGTCGACCAAGCAGACGACGCTCTTTTTGCCGAATATCGTTTTTGATCGCCTGCCAGATAAGCAAGTTCATCAGGGTTTTTCCCTTTGGAATAGGTCAGCATAATGTTTGCGCCCCATTTCCCCTCGGGCTGGTCGTATCCGAACCCCAAAACATAACGCGACGGCTGTACCGCATCCAAAGCATAGCTGCGGAGGGACAGTCCCGGCCGGTTGGATACCGATTTCGGTTTGATACGGTTGTACGCCAAAGTCGTGTACAAACCTTCGGGCAGTTTGTGATACACACCGTTCCAGTCGATTTTTCCCAAGATGTTGATGCCTTGGAGCGACATATTTTGGGCATTGTAATAATCGCGTATATCAATCTCTGTCAATTGTCCTGCCTGATTCGGCAATTTGGTTTTTTGATCGGCAACGGCAATCATATCGGTATAACGGTTGCGGAAGCTGCTGATTTCCAAAAAGCCGAAATCGCCCTTCCACTGCAAACCGATTTCGCGGTTGGCTGCCTTTTCCGATTTCAGGGCAGGACGCTGCCAGCCTTTCGGATAATCGTGATAAATGTCTATCCCGAAAAGTTCTTGGAAGGAGGGCGTTCTGAAGCCGCTGGAGGCGCGGTAAGACAAAGAAAAATGCCGGTTCGGTTTGAACACGATGCCGCTGTTCCACGAACGGTCAACATACCGCCCGCTGCGGACGAGTTCTTCCGACGTGGTAAAGTTTTGCCGGTCGTACCTGCCGCCCAAGCTGAAATCGAAATATTTGCCGATTGAAAAACGGTCGTTCAAAGAAATGTGGATATTGCTGCCGTTGATTTTTCTTGGCACGCATTTGCGGGAACGCAGGGTTTCGATGTAGCCGCAGACCGACCCTTCGACGACTTCGGGCTTACCCAAAAGATACTTGTCTCCCTTATCGGTGTAATCCGAGTATTCCGAAATCCTTGCCGCATTGTGGGAAAGCTGTTCGGGGCGGGAGATCGCTTTGGAAGCATCGTAACCGAAGCCCAAAGTCAGATGGTGTTTCGTCCATTTGTTTTTCAGCGACTTCTCAAACGAGGCATTCAAAACATTGTGCTGTTCGCGGTAGTGGAAACGGTCGCTGCTGTCGTAGGAATACGGCTTGTCTGCCGACGCGCGGCAGGATTTGTCCACGGCAGGATACACGGCGCAATTCAGCTTCAGCGTGTTGTTGTCGGTTGCCACGCCCTGTTTGTCAAACGACAACACCGCCTTGTCCGCCCAATTGTCAGAATACGCTTCGTTTTCATAACGGTACAGCAAACCCATACGGCGGCGGCGGTGATGTTCGTCTATAAATTTGGTGCGGGAATATTTCAAACCTATGCCCTTGACCCATTTTTCTTTGTTTTTATCCCACGCTTCTATATTCGGCACAAAATACAAGCCGTCGCGGAAATCGTTGCCGTCGTACACCCCGCTCTTGTCGCTAAACTTTTTCGCCTCGTCCGTACCGTAATACTGTTTTTCCGTCATATCGCGGATGTCGTAACGCTGTTTGGTATCCTCAAACACGCCGCCGACATAATGCCTGCCGCCGAAGCGGTAGCCCAGCTTGGCAAGCCACGAACCGCTGCGGTAATCCATCGGATCGGGCAATATCCTGCCGCCGCCTGTGTACGATTGGGCGGACAGGTTTTCGTGGCGCGCCTGCGCCTCCCGCACCATCGCTTCTTCTTCACTGTTTAAAGCCTGACCTTTTGAACGGCGTTCTTCCACCCAGCGGTTGAGCTGGTTTTTCAAATATTTCCCGTTGCCCGCCAATTTTGCCACAGGCTTGAGCTCACTCTCGCCCTCCGCCAGGAAATATTCCGCCTTTTTATTCGGACTCTGAATATCGTATGTCTGGCGGAACGCGTCCAAACGGTCTATGCCGTATTCCACCCCGTCCGCAATATCGCCGTGCGGGCGCGTTTCCCGCCCTTGGCGTTCGGTTCGGATTAACAGCCCTTCCCAACCGTCCTTACTGAAACCCGCGCCGAGCGACTTCATAAATTGGCGGTTTTTACTGCCGTAGGCGGTTTTTGCCTGTATCCCCCAACTTTTGCCGTCTGAAATCAGGTCTGCCGCCTCTTTGGTGCGGAGGGAGACTGCTCCGCCGAGCGCACCGCTGCCGTGATCGGAAGAACCGGCACCTTTGTCGATTTCTACCGTACCGACGTTTTCATATTCGATTTCGTTGATTGCACCGCTGCCGCCGCGTCCGCCGTATCCGCTCAATGCACCCTGCACGGTAAACGCCTGTATTTGGGCAACACCGTCGACCGAAACCGCCACACGGTTTTTATCCACGCCCCGTATCGAATAACCGCCGCTCGCGCCGTTACCTTGTTCGACGACGGCCACGCCCGGATCGTAGCGCGTCAGGTCGCGGATACCGAGTACCTGTTCTTTGTTCAACGTTTCCGACGTTTTGACGATTTTGCCCAAACCGGTCGCCTCTTTCGATCGCCGTCCCACTTTGGCGGCACGGACGGTAATCTCCTTCAATGATTGACTTTGCGCCGCATCAGATGCCGCCGTTTCGGGGTTTGCCGCATATGATGGGAAAGCGGCTGCAATGGCCAAGGCGGTCAGGGTAAGCGGGAATGTATGCCTTCTGTTCATCGTGTTGCCTCCTTGTCATCTTTCTTCGCACCAAATACCACACCGATTTTTTGTTGGGGTTCGGCAAAGCTGCCGCCCAATTCCGATGCATGAGGTCCGTAAAAGCCCCCTGTTACATGAAGGTTCTCGGCTTTAAACGGTTTGGAGGATGTTGCACCCCTGCCAAGCAGGTCGATACCTGTATCACGGGTACGTGCTGCTGCATGGAAACCGTTGTGCTCAATAATACCGTTTTCAATATAGAAGGCAGGTTCTACACCATTTTTCTCCATCAGGGTGCCGGAAAGGGACTTGTTGGCAAAGTTAACGTCGAATTCGGCTTTTGCCGCTTTATCCGCATGGTTATCCCATTGGATCGGCGCGCCGATACGGGCTTCCCATGAACCTCTATAGTGGACATTCCCAATTTTGGGGATGTCTGCCTCGGAAGTGCGGATACCTTTTATGAAAAGGTCGATATTCCTGTATGCAGAAGCGGGTTGGACAGGTGATTTTCCATCCGTGCCTACGCTTTCCGCGTTGTTTCCTTCATTTTTTCCTGCTGTATTTGCTTCCCCGTTATCTTCCTCTGCCGGCAACTCGGAAGAAGCATGACCGTCATCGGTATCATTTTCCAAACCGTCTTCACCGTCTTCAGGCTCTAAACTTTCATTTTCATCATCAGGTCCCGCGCCTTCATGATCGGAATCTTCGTCCTCTGTTGCAGTCGGTTTGACGACGGGACGGTCGGTTTGCATCCGTCCGATTTTCACATAGTTCAGAAAATCGCAGCAGGTTCGGATTGTCGTTTTCCTGCCGTCGGCAAGAACGATGGTTTGAGTATCTTTGACCAAGGAGATTTCACGCCCTTCGACAAGGAGTTTGTCAGGATGGGCAAAGTCGGGCATAGGCTCGGCAATAAACGGACGTGCCTTAGGATCGGCAGCTTCGTCGGCGGCAATTTTCAGCGAATCCAAGATTTTGGTATGCGTTTCAGACGGCACGGAGCTATTTTGTTTGCCTGCGAATACGCCGAATACGCTTTTGTCGTTGCTGATAAACCGTCCGGCAAGCTCTTCTCCGTTATCGCCGAAAAAACCGCCCTCAAGCCGCTGATCGGCATCGGCATGGAAAAACAAATGCTCCTTACCGGCATGTTTTTCCGCTAAATCAGGATTGACCTTGGCACTGCCGATAAAGCGGTTGCCGTCCAATTTTGCAGTAATGTTGTAAATGATCAGCGGCTTTTTAGGTTCATCTGGATTATTCTTATTTTGCACATACTGATTTTTAATCAACTTACCTTCCAGGTTTTTTTTGTCGAAATTAACCGTATATTCGGCAGGATGTTTTTCCCTGTCGTCGGCATCCCTAGCCGCATAAGAAGTTGCACCAATATTATTACCATAATATGTGTTATAACCCAAATTCTCACTGGCAACCGCCTGACCTGTCCGATGACGTTTGGCATCGGTCATATATTGCCAGTTACCGGAATATTTCACCGTTCCCGCGCTCGGTAAAGATTGGGAGGGATGTTCTCCGGAATAATATACAAACCCGTCATAACCAAACCGGTGGGTAAACCGCTTACCACCTGAGTTCTGTTTGATTTCGTCTTCTCCTGTTTGAGTATAAACATATCCGGCCCGGACATATTTATATTGATACACAGCATCTTTTGAATCGGACGTGTAGATTTGTGCATTAGGATGCCGTCCTTTGATTTCCTTTTTAAGTTTGTCGACCTGTTCTTGCGGCGTACCGTCTAAAAACAGGATATCCTCCTCTTTAAGCGGCAGATACTCCTCTGCCTGATGCTTATCGGGAATTTCCGTACCGTCTTTGTTATAAAAAGCAATATTCCGCCTTGGCAACCGCATTGCCGCACCGACGGCGGGCTGGTTGACCGGCGTGGTTTCTATAGAAGGTTTGGCAGGAGCCGGAGCAGGAATATCCTCAGGCTTGGAAGGTTTGGAATCTGACGGGGTTTGCGCGGTCGGCGTTGATTCGACAACAGGCTGCACGCCGAAATTGCCGCCGATACAAGATGCCAAAAGTAAGGGCAACAAGACAATGCCGCCATAATTCGGTTTACACATCCCTACTTTTCCTCTATTTGATTAATAATAATTATCATTATATTAATATGCACAGATAATATCAACCCGAGACCTTTGCAAAAAAGCCCTTCCTTCGACAGCTGAAACTCCAAACACAGGTTTTCGTCTATTTCCGCTCCTAATTACTCCTGATTTTACCCA
>NZ_KV833372.1:0-484 GCF_001837635.1 Neisseria sp. HMSC070H10 | reverse complement strand
ATAATCAGGCGTTGCTTCGATTTCTAAAAAAGTACTGCCGTTGTAGTTGGTCTGATGCACTACCGTAAAGCCGTCGGTCGGCCGTTTTAGCTTACGCCGCCTGTGTTTGAGCCATTTCTGCCGCTCTGCCTTGTCTTTCCATCTGAGTACCGCCTGTTTTTCTCCGTCAGGCCGCAAACGGCCGGAAAGCCGCAGATAGCGCCGGTACACGGGAATCTGCCACTTTTTCGCTAAATCTTCAGGTGGCATATCAAGCAAACAGGCACTATGCAGCGTGCCGGCCATCTGTCTGAACAAATTCTCGAAGCTCTCTACAGGATAAAGCTGCCCGCAGCCCGTTGCGTCATCCGCATATGCTTGAGAAACAGAGACCGTCTGAATGCCGCTATCTGCATGAGACAAAATGGGCAGCAACATGGCCGGCCACAACAAAGCAGCTAAAAATTTCACACTCATCTCCTTCTTGATAAAAATTATTACTTGC
>NZ_KV833371.1:0-327 GCF_001837635.1 Neisseria sp. HMSC070H10 | reverse complement strand
TACCGTTGCCGTTGTCTTTAACGTCGGCTTCAGCATTCTTACCATCTTTAATGATAGTAGTAGTGGTATTACCTTCACCATCAGTGATGGTTACAGTGTGAGTGCCGTTGCCGTTGTCTTTAACGTCGGCTTTAGCATTCTTACCATCTACACCGTCTTTACCATCTTTAACGATAGTAGTAGTGACTGAACCGGTCTCAAGATCAGTAATAGTGATTGTATGGGTACCGTCACCATTATCTACAACTTCACCTGTGATGCTGCCACCTTTTTCACCAGTGTCACCTTTATCGCCTTTGTCGCCTTTTTCGCCTTTAGCGCCGGCTT
>NZ_KV833370.1:25688-97883 GCF_001837635.1 Neisseria sp. HMSC070H10 | reverse complement strand
TTAGGGGATTTTGGGGAATTTTGCAAAGGTCTCGCCCAATAGGTTTTTTCGATGGTTTTGTTTTCAAACTGCTGCGTCAATAACCGTGCGGCTTCGGTATCGAGTGCAAACAGCAAGACGCCAGAAGTCGGGCGGTCGAGGCGGTGGACGGGATAGACGTGCTGCCCGATTTGGTCGCGCAGGGTCTGCACGGCAAAACGGGTTTCATGTTTGTCTAACCAGCTTCGGTGCACCAGCATTCCGGCAGGTTTGTTGACGGCGATGGTGCGGCTGTCGCGGTGGATAATATCGAGCATGGCAAAGCAGTAAAAATAAAAGCAGATATTGTAACGGGCTTTTGAAAATGTGGCAGGTACACTTACCACCGAAACCCGACTTTCAGACGGCCTGCCCCTTTCGGGTTACAATACGGCACATAAAAACTCGAAGGAAAAACCGTGAGCCTGCTCAAAAAACTGCCCAAACCCATGCTGCCCGACGAAACACGCCGCGATATTCAGGCGCGTGAGTCGTATCATGTATTGAAGATTATTTCCGAATTTGTCGAAGCCGGCGAAGAATTGCGCGCCATTCAGCCAGCCGTCAGCATTTACGGCAGCGCGCGCACGCCTGAAAACCATCCCGACTACGCGTTCACATTGCGCTTGGCGCGCAAACTGTCGGATGCCGGATTTTCCGTGATTTCCGGCGGAGGGCCGGGCATTATGGAAGCGGCCAATAAAGGCGCGTTTGCAGGCGCAAGTCCGGCGGTGGGGCTGAATATCGTGTTGCCGCACGAGCAAAAAGCCAATCCGTATCAGGATTTGTCGATTAAATTCCAACACTTCTTCCCGCGCAAAGTCATGTTCGTCAAACACGCCGTGGCGTATGTCGTCATGCCCGGCGGTTTCGGCACGTTGGACGAATTGTTTGAAAGCCTGACCTTGGTACAAACCGGCAAAACGCCCGACCGCCCGATTATCTTAGTGGGCAAAGCATTTTGGGCGGGTCTGTTGGACTGGATACGCGAGCAGTTGCTGGGCAGAAACCTGATTTTGGAAGAGGATTTGAACCTGATCCGAGTTATCGATGATGAAGACGAAATCATCGAAGAAATCTTCGCCCATTACGAAAACCGCTTGGAAGACTTGTCCGAACACCAAAATGCTTGGTCGCTGGGGCTGTAAAATAAGGTTTCAACTGAAAAAAGGCGGTTATCCCGCCTACCCTTTGCTTCATTAATAAAGGCCGTCTGAAAATGTTTTCAGACGGCCTTGAGATTTATCTTTTTCGATCTTTCTTCTTATCCATTTTATCCAACGCTTTTCCCATATCTTCTAAAGCATTCGGATTACCACCAAAATTATGGCCGCCGACACTACACACAGTAGCAGATAGTATACTCATCATCGAAATCTCTTTCATTTCAAACCGTTCAGATTCCCTTGGGATCTCATGCAATAATTTCCCTTTCCCGAAATGACGACTGTATAGTTTTACCGGCTCCGGATTCATAATATCAATCCTGTTCAGACAATCCAGATAGTGCTTCTCTATCATGGAAGTACCTGCCAAATTTTTATTCGTATCATCAAAATTAGTTATCACATCATATACTAACAAATTTGGATTGTGAGGATGATTCTTGATACTTTCCATATCTGCATAAACACGACTCTGAGTATCCTCCAGCATCGGCAAAAATCTTGGCTTATCGGCAAATACTGAGATTGGTAAACAAATTGTCATCAAAAAAACAGCTAACTTTTTCATTTTACTTTCCCCCGATTAGATCAAGTCGTTCACGACGAATCAATTTGTCGTTCGGATAACCCTGAATAGTGCAGTAGAGAGAAGTTTTACCATTACTCTCTTCCAAGATCAGCAATTTTTCTACTGTATTTTTCGCCGGTATCGAACCAGTCGTTGCTTGCATATTAGGTTGCCAGCGTACAGACTGGTGACTGTTAATAATAATTTGTGAAGGCGTTGCGAAGTTTTTACCCATCGGTTTCAACCCCCATTGCGGGAACTTGACCACCAAATCAGCAGCCCGTGCTTCTTCGACCTCAAACCCCCAGAAATAAAAAACAGGATTTTTACCGGTCTCATTAAATGGAAATTCCGAATATATTGTATCGAAACTAACAAAACGTATGCCGTTTAATATTATCGGTTTATTGAAGATGACCTGTCTTTTCCCATCTTCATCGGCACTACCTAACTGAAAACGTGCAGTCTTGCCTACTTTTTCAATCGGAGCATATTTGCTCAATGGCTCCTGTTTGTTTTTCAAGATATCAAACATAGATGCATCACATTTTACAAATGCGTTCAGCAACTCTTCTTCTGCACTTCCTGCCCATGCATTGGTTGTAAGTGCAAGTACAGCCATACTCAAATATTTGATAGATCGTTTCATCTTGTCTTTCTAAAGTTAGCGTAGATTATCGTTGAATTACCCAACCATTTTAATTCATGACATCAAATTAAGCACGATATAAATTATTGTTTTTTCAGACGGCCTTTTATCTTCTTTCAAAGCGTTTAATTGTTTTCCCACTCGACATGCTCACTCAAGAAGCCTCCGCTTTGGTGCGCCCAAAGTTTGGCGTACAGGCCTTGTTTCTCGAGCAACTCGGTGTGGCTGCCTTCTTCGATGATGCGGCCTTTGTCCAAGACGATGAGGCGGTCCATCGCGGCGATGGTGGAAAGACGGTGCGCGATGGCAATCACGGTTTTGCCATCCATCATTTTGTCGAGGCTTTCTTGGATGGCGGCTTCGACCTCGGAGTCGAGCGCGCTGGTGGCTTCGTCGAGCAGCAGAATCGGTGCGTCTTTGAGCATGACGCGGGCGATGGCGATGCGTTGGCGTTGGCCGCCGGAGAGTTTCACGCCGCGTTCGCCAACGTGCGCATCATAGCCGCGTCGGCCTTTGGCGTCGGAAAGGTTGGGGATGAAGTCGGCAGCTTCGGCGCGTTCGGCGGCGGAAATCATTTCGGCGTCTGTGGCATCGGGGCGGCCGTAGATAATGTTGTCGCGCACGGAGCGGTGCAGCAGCGAGGTATCTTGCGTTACCAGACCGATTTGGGCGCGCAGACTTTCTTGGGTCACGCTGTCCACGTTTTGGCCGTCGATCGAAATCGTACCGCTTTGCGGTTCGTAAAAGCGCAGGAGCAGGTTGACGATGGTGGATTTGCCTGCGCCGCTGCGGCCGATCAAGCCGACTTTTTCACCGGGTTTGATGTTCAGATTAAAGCCGTTGAGGAGTGGTTTGCCTGCTTCGTAGGAGAAATCGACGTGATCAAACTTGATTTCGCCTCGGGTGACTTTCAGCGGCAGGGCTTGCGGCTTGTCGAGGATGGTGTGGGGTTTGGACAGGGTGGCCATGCCGTCGTTGACGGTACCGATGTTTTCAAACAATCGGGCAGATTCCCACATGATGTATTGCGACAAACCGTTCACGCGCAATGCCATGGCCGTGGCGGTGGCGACCGCGCCCACGCCGACTTGGCCGTGATACCAAAGCCAAATGCCCAAGGCGGTCGTGCCGACGGTCAGCGAACTGTTGACGATAAAGCTGCAGGTGTGCAGCAGCGTTGCCAAACGCATTTGGGCATGGACGGTTACCATAAACTCTTCCATCGACTGCTTGGCATAAGCGGCCTCGCGTGCGCCGTGGGAGAAGAGTTTGACGGTGGCGATATTGGAGTAGGCGTCGGTAATGCGGCCGGTCATCAGCGAGCGCGCATCGGCCTGACGCGCAGCGGTTCTGCCGAGCTTAGGAATCAGGAAACGCATAATCATGGCAAATCCAATCATCCAGCAGATAAACGGCACGATAAGCCAGGCATCGAATGAGGACAGAATCACGCCGGAAGTGATGAAGTACACCAACACATACACAACCATATCGGCAACAGTCATCACGACATCACGCAGCGCCAACGCGGTTTGCATGACTTTGGCGGACACGCGGCCGGCAAACTCGTCCTGATAAAAGCCCAGGCTTTGACCCAGCATCAGGCGGTGGAAATTCCAGCGCAGGCGCATAGGGAACACGCCTTGCAGGGTTTGCAGGCGCACATTGGAAGCGAAAAAGGTCCAAACGGCAAAAAATGCCACCATGGCCATCATGCCGATTAATGCATGGCCTTTTTCAACAAAAAGCGTTTGCGGCGTATAAGTGCCGAGCCAGTCGACCACCTTGCCCATAAACTGGAACATCAAGGCTTCCATAATGCCGACGCCGACCGTAAACACGGCCAACACGGCAATCCATTTGCGTACGCCTTCAATGTTGCTCCAAATAAACCGCCACAACCCTTTTTCTGGCGTTTTCGGGGCGGCTTCGGGATAAGGGTCGATGCGTGACTCGAACCATGAGAATATTTTTTTAATCATTGTTTTTTGCAAATGTGATAAGACGGTCAGGCCGTCTGAAAGAGGTGTTCAAATACATTCAAGACTGTATTTTACGGGAAAAATCCGACTGATGACAGCGTATACCGTCAGTCCGACCAAACCAATCTATCGATTTGACCATCTAAAAATCCCTTTTCTTTGCCAAAAACAAAGGCCGTCTGAAACTTTTCAGACGGCCTTTGCCGGATTGGGCTTAAACCTAAAAACTACTCTTTACGTTGGCGGCCCAAATCGGCAGCGGCAGTAAACAAAACGTCGGTGGAAGAGTTCAACGCCGTTTCAGCAGAGTCTTGAATCACGCCGATGATGAAACCGACGGCAACCACCTGCATGGCCACATCGTTGTCGATACCGAACAGGCTGCACGCCAACGGAATCAGCAGCAACGAGCCACCAGCCACACCGGATGCACCGCACGCGCTGACGGTAGCCACTAGGCTCAGCAGCAGGGCAGTGGCGAAGTCAACCGTAATGCCTTGCGTGTGCGCCGCAGCCATCGCCAAAACGGTAATGGTGATTGCCGCACCGGCCATATTGATGGTTGCACCCAATGGAATGGAGATAGAGTAAGTGTCTTCGTGCAGACCCAGTTTTTTCGCCAATGCCATGTTCACAGGGATATTGGCGGCGGAAGAACGGGTGAAGAAGGCATACACGCCGCTTTCGCGCAGGCAGGTAAACACCAGCGGGAAAGGATTGCTGCGGATTTGCGTCCACACAATAATCGGATTGACCACCAACGCAATAAACAGCATACAGCCGAGCAATACGGCCAACAGCTTCATATAGCCGGCAAGCGCTTCAAAACCGGTTTCCGCAATGGTAGAGGACACCAAGCCGAAAATACCCAGTGGCGCAAAACGGATAATCCATTTCACAACGGTCGAAACGGTGTCGGCCAAATCGGCCGCCACTTGGCGGGTCGTATCCGAACCGTGATGGCGCAAAGCCGCACCCAATATCAGGGCCCAAGCCAAAATGCCGATATAGTTGGCATTGGCCAGCGCGTTAATCGGGTTGGCCACCAAATTCATCAGCAGCGTTTTCAACACTTCGATAATGCCGGAAGGCGGCGCAACGGATACATCGCCGGCCGCACGCAGAATCAGCGTGGTCGGAAATACCATGCTGGCGACAACCGCCACCACGGCCGCGGCAAACGTACCGAAAATATACAAAATCAAAATCGGTTTGATGTGGGCCTGATTGCCTTTTTGGTGTTGCGCAATGGCGGCAGTCACCAAAACAAATACCAAAATCGGCGCGATAGCCTTAAGCGCACCGACAAACAGGCTGCCCAGCAGTCCTGCGCTGATACCGACTTGCGGCGAAACTGCGCCCACAAGAATACCTAAAACCAAGCCGATGGCGATTTGCGCCACCAGGCTGACGCGATTGAGCGCGTTCAAAAGCGGATTGCCACTTGCCATATCCGTTCCTTCACAATTTAAAGATATGTTAAAAAAGTCTTACATTCTAAAATAAAAAATCATTTGTCGGCGAGGTTTTCATGCACACCTCACAAAAACAGCATTAAAGTTTAGCATTTATGACACAGTTGGCACTTTATGCCAAAAATACGATCAAACCCGCTCAAACCCTACTTTAAAGTATGCCCATACCGTTGCCTTATCTCTCTGTATCTTGATTTCAGACGGCCTGAAATCTGCGCCATAAGGCCGAATATAAAGGCAACTTCATCAGTCAAAACACAAAAACATAAATATTACAATCAGATAGAAACAAACCAAAATCCGCCCTTAAGCCGCATTTTGCAACGTTATCGCGCTAAATTTCCGTTTATATCCATAGCCTGAAACCTTGCAGAAATAATGTTAAAATCCACAAACTGAAGAATTGTCGCTGTCGAACACACATCATGACCAAACTGACCTACCCTGTTTTATTTGCATCATTGGCGCTCGCCTACGGACACGCGTTGGCAGTAGATACTTCCGTTCCCAAAGCGGAAGACTACGAAGCTGTTCCCGAATCCGAAATGCCCAAGCAGCCCAAAGACGACCAAACAGGCAAACTCAAGCCCAAATTCCCCGTCAAAATCGACACCCAAGACAGCGAAGTCAAAGAAATGCTTGAAGAATACCTGCCGCTGATTACCCAGCAGCAGGAAGAAGAGCTGGATAAAGAGCAGGTCGGCTTCCTCGCCGAAGAGGCACCCGACAACGTCAAAACCATGCTCCGGACCAAAGGCTACTTCAACAGCAACGTCAATATTCAAGACCACGGCGAGAGCTATACCGTCAACGTCACCCCCGGCCCGCGCACCAAAGTCGACAACGTCAGCGTGGCCATCCTCGGCGACGTATTGAATGACGACAACTTGGCCGAGTACTACCAAAATGCGATGGAAAACTGGCAGCAGCCCGTTGGCGAAAACTTCGACCAAGACGGCTGGAGTGCAAGTAAAACCTCCGTCCTCAGCGCGGTAACACGCAAAAAATATCCTTTGGCAAAACTCACCACCACTCAAGCCACCATCAATCCCAATACCCAAAAAGCCGACTTGAACGTCATCGTGGAGAGCAACCGCCCCATTTACTTCGGCGATTTCCAAATCACCGGCGCACGTCGCTACCCTGAGAGCGTGGTTTCCGGTATGGCGCGTTTCCACCCTGGTTCGCCTTACGACTTGGACAAAATCCTCGACCTACAACAGGCGCTCGAGCAAAACGGCCACTACTCCGGCGCGTCCGTACAAGCCGACTTCGACCAACTGCAGGGCGACCGCGTTCCCGTCAAAATCAACGTGACCGAAGTCAAACGCCACAAACTGGAAACCGGTATCCGCTACGACTCCGAATACGGAATCGGCGGCCGTATCGCCTACGACTATTACAACCTCTTTAACAAAGGTTACATCGGTTCCATCGTTTGGGACATGGACAAATACGAGACCACGCTGGCCGCCGGTATCAGCCAACCGCGCAACAACCGCGGCAACTACTGGACCAGCAACGTTTCCTACAACCGCTCGACCACGCAAAACCTTGAAAAACGCGCCCTGACCAGCGGTATTTGGTATGTCCGCGACCGCAACAATATCGATGCCCGCTTCGGCCTCGAATTCATTACCGAAGACCGCAAAGTCCCCGACACCAGCTACGATTTGGGCCGAAGCCATGCCACCATGCTGACCGCCTCATGGAAACGACAAAGCATCGAAACCGAGCTGCACCCTCAAAACGGCTACTACCTCGACGGCAAAATCGGGGCAACTTTGGGCAAATTCCTCTCCTCCACCCAAATGGCACGCGCCACGGCACGCGCAGGCTATTTCTTCACACCTGAAAACAAAAAAATCGGTACATTCATCGTACGCGGACAAGCAGGCTACGTTTATGCCCGCGAAGGCGAAGAAGTACCGTCCAGCCTGATGTTCCGCACCGGCGGCGCAACTTCCGTACGCGGTTACGAACTCGACAGCATCGGCTTGGCCGGCCCCAACGGCTCCGTCCTGCCGCAACGCGCCTTGGTGGTCGGCAGCCTCGAATATCAATTCCCGGTTACCAAAAGCTTCTCCGGCGCCATCTTCCACGATGTTGGCGATGCGGCAAGCAACTTCAAACACATGACCTTAAAACACGGTACCGGCTTGGGTGTACGCTGGTTCAGCCCGGTTGCACCGTTCTCCTTCGACATTGCCTACGGCCATCACGACAAAAAAATCCGCTGGCACATCAGCTTGGGCACAAGGTTTTAACAAACATACACCATCCATTCTTTCAGACGGCCTCAGCCATTTCAGGCCGTCTGAACAACAGACAAACAGAAAAATATCATGACCGATACTGCAAACACTTCCACGCCGTCTGAACAACAGCCCGCCCCGCCAAAGCGCAAAAAACGCCTGTTGCGCGGCTTTGTCCTGTCCGCCTTGGGCGTATTGACCGTTTCCGCCGGCGCAATCGGCTGGCTGGTCGGTACGGAATCGGGTTTGCGTTTCGGTTTGTACAAGATCCCGTCATGGTTCGGCGTCAAAATCTCTTCGGATACGCTGAAGGGTACGCTGATTGAAGGTTTTGAAGGCGACAAATGGTTGATTGAAACAGAAGGTGCGGATGTCAAAATCAGCAGCTTCCGCTTTGATTGGAAACCGTCCGAGCTGACCCGTCCGTCCTTGCACATTACCGAAGTCGTGGCCGGCGACATCGCCATCGTGACCAAACGCACGCCGCCCAAAGAAGAAGAGCCTTCAAAAGGCCTACCCGACAGCATAGACCTGCCCGTTACCGCCTATCTCGACCGTTTGGAAACCGGCAAAATCAGCGTGGGCAAGCGTTTTGACAAGCAGACCGTCTATCTCGACCATCTGCACGCGGCCTATCATTACGACAAAAAAGAACACCGCCTCCACATCAAAACCGCCGACACGCCTTGGAGCAGCTCGACAGGCGCGGTGGTGGTCGGTTTGAACAAACCCTACGTCCTCAATACCGCCATCTATACCAAAGGCCAGCTTGAGGGCGAAACCCTACATGGTACGGTGCGCCTATGGGGCAGCCTGCAAGACGTATCCACTGACCTGCTGCTCGACGGCGACAACGTTCATTTGTCTGCCAAATCCACCATCCACCCATTCGCCGACAGCCTCAATGAAACCGTCGGCGAAATCCTGGTTAAAGGTTCCAACATCAATCCGCAGGCCTTCCTGCCCAGCCTGCCCAAAGCGCGCCTGAATTTCGATGCCACCACCATTCCGTCCTTTACCGACGGCGTTGCGCTGGAAGGCTCGATTGACTTGGAAAACGACCAAGCCGGTTTTGCCGATGAAAACCATATCCCCGTCAAACGCATCCTCGGCGAATTCATCGTTGACGATAAAGGCACGGTCATGATTGAAGACATCGGTGTCGACCTGCTCAAAGATGGCAGCATCGACGTATCCGGCTCAATCGACACCGCCCAAGACCAGCTCAAACTCGCACTGGGCATCAACAATACCGGCGCAGACGACTTCGTCCGTCAAAACATCGCAGGCCGTCTGAACGGCAGTATCGACGTCAAAGGCGAAACCTC
Source organism: Neisseria sp. HMSC070H10 (assembly GCF_001837635.1). Lineage (NCBI taxonomy): Bacteria > Pseudomonadati > Pseudomonadota > Betaproteobacteria > Neisseriales > Neisseriaceae > Neisseria > Neisseria sp. HMSC070H10. The sequence continues at coordinate 88,442 of NZ_KV833370.1, read as the reverse complement.
CTCCCCCGTTGTCAACTGGAATCTCGACAGCGGATTTGCGCGTACAGACGGCATGCTGTTTTTCCAAACCGACAAACAGCTCGGCCAGCGCACGCTCAAGCTCGACAAAGTCCGCCTGGTTCCGCAAAACGGTGGCGAGCTCAACGCCAAAGGCTCGCTCGAACTCTTCAAAGACCGCAAACTGCAGCTGGACATCGTCAGCAAAGCCTTCAACCCTGCGCGCATCGATCCGCAGCTTCCGCAAGGCAGCGTCAACGGCAACATCAACTTGACCGGCATACTGGCGCAAGAAAAATTCGCCGGCAAAATGCAGTTTGCACCGAGTACGCTCAACGGCGTTCCGCTCAGTGGCAAAGCCGACGTCGCCTATGAAAACAAACACCTCTCGCGCGCCCTGACCGACCTGACCCTCGGCAGCAACGTCATCAAAACCAACGGCAGCTTCGGCAAAAAAGGCGACCGCCTCAACCTCAACATTACCGCCCCCGATTTGTCGCGTTTCGGCTTCGGCTTGGGCGGCCTGCTCAACGCGCGCGGCTACATCTCCGGCAGTTTTTCAGACGGCCTCAAAACCCTTGAAGCCGATTTGAACGGAGAAGCGCGCAACTTCAAAGTCGCCGATACCGTCAACATCCGCACCCTCGACTTCAAGCTTAAAGGTTCGCCAGATATCAACCGTCCGTTGAGTGCCGATATTAAAGGCGAACACATCGCCGTCTCCGGCGGCGCGGCCATGATTGACAACGTCAACCTGCTCATCAGCGGCACAGGCTCGCACCACCACATCCGCGGCAACAGCAGCATGGCGGTGGACAACAAACGCTACAAGCTCGACCTCGACGCCACCGGCGGCCTCAACAAAGACCAAACCCAATGGAAAGGCACGGTTGACACGCTCGACATCAACGGCGCGTTCAACCTCAAACTGCAAAACCGCCTCAACCTCGAAGCCGGCAGCGAACGCGTTTCCCTCAGCAGCGCGCGCTGGGCGGCCATGGGCGGCAGCCTCAACCTGCAAAATTTCGTTTGGGACAAGAAAGCCGGCATTACCAGTAAAGGCAGCGCACAAAATCTGCACATTACCGAATTGCACAACTTCTACACTCCGCCTATCGAACACAACCTCGTCTTGGGCGGCGACTGGGATTTGGCGTACAGTCAAAACGCGCGCGGCTTCCTCAATATCAGCCGACAAAGCGGCGACATCATCCTGCCGAGCAAAGACCCGAAAAACAAACAACCTTTGGGACTTTCCGCACTCGCCCTGCGCACCCGTTTCCAAAACGGCCGCATCGACAGCACGCTGGAAGGCAACACCCGCTTCGGCAAAGTTAACGGCACGCTCGGCATCGCCCAACAGTTCGGCAACAACATCAACAACGCTCCCGTCAGCGGCAAAGTCAATATCAACGTTCCCGATTTGGGCTCGCTCAAATCCTTTATGCCGGCTACAGCCCAAGGTATTGCAGGCCGTCTGAACGCGACCGCCACCATCGGCGGCCGACTCGGTTCGCCTACCGTCAACAGCAACCTCGACCTCCAAACCAATTACGGCCGTGCCGACGGTACCGTCAACATCGGTCAGGGTACCAGCTTCGATACCGCCCCTCTGAGCGGCAAACTCAACCTGAACGTTGCCAACCTCGAAGTCTTCCGCAACTTCCTGCCCGTCGGCCAAACCCTCAAAGGCCGTCTGAACGCCGCCGTCAACTTGGCAGGCCGTCTGAACGATCCGCAACTGAGCGGCCTGATTAACGGCGACAACCTCTATTACCGCCATCAAACCCAAGGCCTGATCCTCGACAACGGCGTATTGCGTTCACGCCTGCAGGGGCAAAAATGGGTGATCGACAGCCTCAAATTCCACCGTGGCGGCACGATTGAGCTCAAAGGCGCGGTCAACCTTGCCAACGCCAACCCCGATGTCGACGTGGACATCATCTTCGACAAATACCGCACCCTCTCGCGTCCAAACCGCCGACTGCAGCTCTCCGGCACGGCCAAAGTCCTCTACAATCCGGAAAAAGGCGTATCGCTCAACGGCACGCTCAATACCGACTACGGTATGTTCGGTTCGCAAAAATCCTCCATGCCGACCCTCGACGATGACGTGGTCGTCCTAGGCGAAACCAAAAAAGAAGCAACGGCCACCACGCCCATCAACATGAACCTTACCCTGAACATCAACGACAATGTCCGTTTTGTCGGCCACGGCGCAGACGTTACCATCGGCGGCAAACTGGCCATCACGTCCCGTCCGGGCGAAGCCGTCCAAGGCGTCGGTACCGTTCGCGTTGTCAAAGGCCGCTACAAAGCCTACGGCCAAGACCTCGACATCACCAAAGGATCGGTTTCCTTTGTTGGCCCGCTGACCAATCCAAACCTCAACATCCGTGCCGAACGCCGCCTTTCCCCGGTTGGTGCAGGTGTCGAAGTTCTCGGCAGCCTCAGCAATCCGCGCGTGACCTTGGTTGCCAAAGAAGCCATGAGTGAAAAAGACAAACTCTCCTGGCTCATCCTCAACCGTGCCAGCAGCGGCAGCGACGGCGACAACGCCACGCTCTCTGCGGCCGCCAGCGCATTGCTTGCCGGTCAAGTCAACGACCGCATCGGCCTTGTCGATGATTTGGGCTTTACCAGCAAACGCAGCCGCAACGCCCAAACCGGCGAGCTCAACCCTGCCGAGCAGGTTCTGACCGTCGGCAAACAGCTCACCAACAACCTCTACGTAGGTTACGAATACGGCATCTCCAGCGCCGAACAATCCGTCAAACTCGTGTACCAACTGACCCGCGCCATCCAAGCTATTGCCCGCATCGGCACACGCTCATCCGGCGGCGAATTGAAATACACCATCCGCTTTGACAACTGGTTCGGCAAAGACGAACCCGAGCCGGAAGAACAACACTAAAAGCCGTGAAAAAGGCCGTCTGAAATTCATCTTTCAGACGGCCTTTATCTTGTTCTACCGTATTAGAATCTTTCTCCCATGCCTCAAAAGACAAAGGCCAACGGCGCAAGTTTAAAAATAAAGGCAACTAAAAAAGTGGACGGCCAGCCACGGCTTATTCAAGGTTAGCTATAAACAAAGCAGATACAAAAAGGCCGTCTGAAACTGACAGGGGCAGGTTTCAGACGGCCTTTTTTTGAATCATCGAAACATCTTGTGCATGGCGTTGCTGATTAATTCGAGCTGTTTCTTATATTCGCGGCAACGGGGGCAGAGCGACAGGTGCACGGCAAGGGCAATGCGGTTAAAAAGACTGAGACGCACTTGGTCTTGCTGTTTGGAAATCAGATCGGTTATTTTGCGGCATTTTTTCATGGCGTTTTCCTGTCAGACATGGGAGAACCATTTGATTTGCAGGCACTGGCGCAAGGTTTCGCGCGCGCGGTGCATGATGGTGTGGTAGTTGGCATGGCTGATGCCGCATTGCTCGCGGATTTCATCGCTTGAAAAGCCGAGAATCTCTTTCATAGTGAACACGCGGGCGGTATTTTCCGGCAGATGGTAGAGGCAGGTCTGCAAAACTTGGTAGAACTCTTTATTGTTCAAACTGGCTTCGGGCGAGTCCCAACCCTGAGGTTGTCCTTCATCCGTCCAATGTCCGTCGGCGGCAAAATGTCCTTCAAAGGCTTCATCCAAGACTTCCTCGTCGCGCGTGACGAAAACTTGGCGTTGCCGTCCGATTTGGCGCAGGCAGTCGGTAATTTTGTTTTTTAAGATTGCAAACAGCCAGCTGCTCACTTGGGCGCCGCCTTTAAAACCCTCGGCCGCGCGGTAGGCGGAAAGCATGGTTTCCTGTACGAGGTCTTCCGCTAAATCGGGGCGGTCGGGCAGCTGGATATGGGCAAAGCGCAGCAGCAGTTTGCGGGATTCGGCAAGCTCGGCATTGGTCAGTTCGGGTAGGGCCATAATGTATCAGTATGAAATGAATGATCAATATGCTTCTGATTTTACGCTGATACGGCAAGAGCATGCGATTGAATCTATAAACGATTTCAGTAGTATTTTTGTTTTACCGAAATCGACTGCGCCCGTTTCAGACGGCCTTGATTTATGCTGCAACCAAAATGCCCTGTTCCAACCATTCCGTCCATTTTTGCCTTAATGCGTCCTGCCAAGCGTTTTCAGACGGCATGAACTCTGCCAGCATGGTTTGCAGGCCATTTAGGGAAGTGGGCGTCTCTGCCAGCGTTTCCAGCAATAAGGCGTCGAAATCGTTGAGCGTTTGATACATCACGTCGTCTTCCTTATCGCGCCACACCAAAACGGCAGTTTCCGCCTCCTGCAATTCGTCAGTCACGTCATACTGATAACGGCGCACAAAGGCAGCGGGAGAAAGGGTGTAGGCCAAATCGTCTGAATCGGCATGAGTTGTTTGGCTGTCGGTTTGAGCGGTTTCGGCGAGCAGCTGGGTGTGTTCAAAGTCCATCAATGCCAAGAGGTCGTCTGAAAGCGGCAGGCTTTGGCAATATCGGAGGAACTCGCCGGGGATTTCTTGAAAATAGGGCGTTTGGGCACGCGCGTCGCGGACGAAACCTTCTTTCAGACGGCCCCATTCTTCGCTGTCAAAGTATTGCAGCGTTTCGGTATAACAGCGGTCGATAAAGCTGTGAATATTGTTGCGTATCAGTCGGATATAGATATTCAGGCGCTCTTGCGGCAAGCCGTCGGCGGCTTCGCCTTCGCGTATGGCTTGAGCAAAGCGGTGTTGGTATTGGGCGGAAGTTTCAGGCTGCACGGCGGTATTCCTTTCCGGCACGCATTTGATAGTCGGCGATTTTGGCGACTTCGGCTTCGAGTTCGGCAAAAGGCGGAAAATTGAAATCGCGTTCCAACAGGGTGGGCGGAATCGTCGGCAGTTTGGCATAGGCCAGTTCGAGCAAATCCCAAACAGTCGGTAAAACCGCCGCGCCGTGGGTATCAATCAACAATTCGGGCGTTTCCACGTCATGTCCGGCAATATGGATATAGCACACGCGCTCTGCGTCCACATTTTCTAAAAAGGCTTCAGGCGACAACAGGCCGTGATTGACGGCGTTGACGTAAATATTGTTCACATCCAAATGAATGCCGCAATCGGCTTCACGGGCAACAGCGTTGAGGAACTCAACCTCGTTCATCTCGGCAAGCGGAGAATGCAGGTAGTAGGAGGTGTTTTCCACGGCAATACGGCAACCCAACCGGTCTTGCACTTCGCGGATACGCCGCGAGGTATGTTTCACCATCTCATCAGTGAAAGGCAGCGGCAACAAATCGTAAAGATGACCGCCGTCGTGGCAGTAGCTCAAATGGTCGGAGAAAAACGTGCAGTCATAACGGCGCATCATTTCTTTGATGCCGTCTATCAAGTCGGTATCCAGTGGGGCTTGTCCGCCCAGCGACATGGATAACCCATGCAACGCCAGCGGCAGCCGCTCTGCCACGCGGTCAAACTGTTCGCGCGCCCTGCCGCCCATTTTCAGCCAGTTTTCGGGGGCGGCTTCGATAAAGCGTATCGGGCTGTCGTCTGAAAGCGAGAGGAAGTCTTCCGCCAAGTCGCGGCGGTAGCCCAAGCCTGCATGTTGAATCATGGTGATGTCCTGTTATGGTGCCGTATGAACGACAAAGTCGCATTTTCGTTTGTAAAATGCGACTTTGTTAAAGGTATGTTCAGGATTATTTAGAACCGCATTTACCTTCGCCGCATTTGCCTTCTACTACTTTGGCAGCTTTGGCTTTAGATGCTTTGCCTTTTTTGGCGTGTGCTTTTTTCATGGCTGCGCCGCAAGAACCTTCACCGGCTTTGGCAGCCGCGCCGCAAGTACCTTCGGCAGCTTTAACAGTTTTCTCAACGGCCACGTCGCTGGCAGCTTTATCAGCGGCAACAACACCGGCAGCCAAAGACAGGGACAGTGCACCGGCCAGAGCAGCAGCTACATTTTTTTTCATTTCAACTTCCTTTTTAAAATATGGGTTTTAAAACAAATCAAGGGATAATATCGGGCATTTAAAGTCGGCCCGCGACCGTGAATCCTTAAAGAAAATGCTTGATACGGCAACAGCGTTTCTTCAGCAGGGCATCCAAAGACAAACGGCCTGCGCCCTGCAATAGGACAGGAAATAAAACCACCAAATAAATCAGTGCCATTTTATAACCGTTGTCGCACACATTGTACCCTAAGCCGGCATGTACCGCAGACCATGCGACAGCCGTCACGACCATCAATCCCAACGCGGACAGCCGCGTTGCCAAGCCGACAATGAGCAGCGCAGGTAAAACCAGTTCCGCCCACATGGCCAAATTCCAGTTGACCGTATCCGACAACAAATTGAACGGAAAGGGAAATTGACTGTTTATTTCTGCAAACCAGTTTTCCCCGTTCCATTTTTCCAAGCCGGATTCAAGAAATTCATACGCGGCAAAAAGCCTGAGCGTCAACAAACCGAAAGCGGCCTGCCAAGAGGGGTTGGATGAGGTGTTCATTTATTTTCCTAATCGATGTGTGTGTCGAATGGGATGGGACAAAAAATCCATCGGTACCATCCCATCTTTCATGCCTGTTTAGACGCGGCAGCTTTAAAAAACTGACAAAACAAATGAAGATATCTTCTTATTCATTGTTTTATAAAGATTAAAAATTCAAAAAGGCCGTCTGAAACACCACGCTTGATTGGGTTTCAGACGACCTTTGATGATAATCGCGGTCAATTAATCCGCTTGTTTACACAATTCGACAATTTCCGCGCCGTATTTGTCGGTTTTCTCCTCATTCATGCCGTGGATTTCCGCCAACTCCGCCAAATCTTGCGGCCGTCGGGCGGCAATCGCGCGCAGGGTAACTTTGCTGCATATCTGATAAGCTTCGAGGCCTTCATGGCGGGCAGTATCGATGTTCCACTGAAGCAGACGACGCATCAATCGGCGTTTGCGTTTGTCCTCTTCACTCAGGCCGTCTGAAAACGGGCGGCAGATGTTTAAAATGCCCTCGCCGTATTGTTCGATACGTTTTTCGCCGAGTTTATACACACCTAAAAGGTCGATGGGTTCGGCAGGCGTATTGGTCAGCAAATCGTCCATGCTCTCGTTGGAGAACACCGTACCCAGCGTTACTTGATCGGCACTTGCCTGCTGCTCGCGCCAAGTTTCCAAAGCCTGTTTTAAGGCCTGTTCGCGCTCGTCTAAGTTGTGGATAACTTGTGTACTGTCTGTGGAAACTGTACCGGCTTCAGCCGTTTCGCAAACGTCGAGTATCTCCAAACCGAATTTATTGATTTTTGCCTCACCCAAGCCGTAGATTTGATGTAAATCTTCCAAACTTCGGGGCATTTTTTCGACAATATCGCGCAGGGTTTTGTCGCCGCAAACCACATAGGCCGGCACTTCCTCTGCCCGGGCGCGTTGTTGCCGCCACTGGCGCAATGCCTGCCACAAACGCTCTTCGCGCTCGGTACGCAACCAATCGTCTTTCGGTTTTTGGGTGGCCGTTTTTTCTCGGCGCAGGGGGCGCAGCATGACTTCGGTTTCGCCCTTGAGGACTTTTTTTGCCGCTTCGGTCAGCTGCAGGGCTTGATGTTGCACGACATTGACGGTGAGATAGCCCAAGCTGATGCACTGGCGGATGACGCTGCGCCATTCCTTGTCGGTCTGTTCGCTGCCGATGCCGAATGTGGATAACTTGTCATGGCCGTTGCGCTGTATCCAATCGTCACTTTTGCCGCGTAAAAGGTTGGTGATGTAACCGGCGGCAAAACGTTGTCCGGCGCGGTACACGCAGCTGAGTAATTTTTGCACCAACACCGTGCCGTCAAACCGTACGGGCGGATGCAGGCAGTTGTCGCAATGGCCGCAGGGTTCGGATTCTTCGCCGAAATGTTTGAGCAGCAGTACGCGGCGGCAGGAGGCGGTTTCGCAGACGGAAAGCATGGCGTCGAGTTTTTGCATTTCGATTTGCTTTTGCACCTCGTCGCTGTTGCCTTCGGCAATCCGTTCACGCAGCAACACCCAATCGTTCAAGCCGTAACACAGCCAGCTCACGGCAGGTAGCCCGTCCCGGCCGGCGCGCCCCGATTCCTGATAGAAATGTTCGACACTCTGGGGCATATCGAGATGGGCGACAAAGCGCACGTCGGGTTTGTCTATGCCCATACCAAACGCCACGGTCGCCACCACAATAATATTGTCTTCATGCGTAAAGCGGCGTTGGTTTTCCTCGCGCACATCCATGATCAAACCGGCATGATACGGAATCGCCTCCAAGCCGTTTTCACACAAAAACTGAGCCACATCCTCGACTTTTTTGCGGCTTAGGCAATACACAATGCCGCTTTGCCCATGCATCTGCTTGCGGATGAAATCCAGCAATTGTTTTTTGCCATTATTTTTTTCGATAACCTGATAATAAATATTCGGGCGGTCAAAGCTGGAGATAAATTCGGGCGCATTGTCCAAGTGCAGATAATGCTTGATGTCGGCGCGCGTGGCCGCATCAGCGGTAGCGGTCAGGGCGATGCGCGGGATGTTCGGATAGCGTTCGGCAAGCATGCCGAGCTGTTGATATTCAGGGCGGAAATCGTGTCCCCATTGGCTGACGCAATGCGCCTCATCAATGGCAAACAGGCTGACAGTTTGTTGGTCGAGAAAACGCAGAAAGCGGTCGGTAACCAAGCGCTCCGGAGCGACATAAAGCAGTTTCAGACGGCCTTGGGCAAGCTTGTCGGCAATATCGCGCGCCTCATCTGCCGATGTGCTGCTGTTGACTGCCGCCGCTTCAATCCCGGCTACATGCAGGCTGGCCACTTGGTCGTTCATCAACGCAATCAGCGGCGATACGACAACCGCCACGCCTTCGCGCATCAGCGCCGGAATCTGGTAACACAAAGACTTGCCCCCGCCCGTCGGCATCAGCACCATCAAACTCTCGCCGCCGGCCAGAGCATTGACGATAGCCTCCTGCTTGCCACGAAATTCGGGATAACCGAATACTTCGTGCAAAATCTGTTTGGCGGTCGGCTGAGGCATAATGGTTCCGTAGAATAGGGGAAAGCGTTATTTTAACGTTTTTGCACCCGCGTATGTGCGGAACATTTTTCCGCCGCTTTTTCAGACGGCCTGAAATTCAACTCTATTGAATTTATTTAATTTTAAATAAAGATTTGTTTTATTTTGAATGAAATATATAAAGGCCGTCTGAAACCTGATATTAGGGTTTCAGACGGCCTTTCAAAAATAAAATCTTTAGGCTTTTTTGACGAACTCAGATTTCAAGTTCATCGCGCTGCCATCGATTTTACAACCGATATTGTGGTCGCCCTCTTGCAGGCGGATGCCTTTGACTTTGGTGCCTTGCTTGATGACCATAGAGCTGCCTTTGACTTTCAAATCTTTAATCAAGACAACCGTATCGCCATCTTGCAAGACTGCGCCGTTAGCATCTTTGACTTCCAAGGCATCATCGCCGGTAGCGGCAGCATCGGCCTCGTTCCACTCATGGGCGCACTCAGGGCAAACGTATTGAGCGCCGTCTTCGTAAGTGTATTCGGAGTGGCATTTCGGGCAGGGAGGTAGGGACATGAGGTTTCCTTATAAAGATGATAAAAGAAGCGTAAAACGCAAATAATACAATGTCTAAATTATTGCTTCGCCTTGCTGCCGCCTACGCCGTAAACGGCATTCCAAGCCGCGTCCAACATTTGGCCGGCTTGTTGCAGCTTGGCATTTTGCTGCTCTTTCTGAGCCAAAGCCGTCTGAATTTCGCCTTTCAAACGGTCAATATCGGATTGAGCCGCCTGCAAACGGCGCTGCGCGCTTTCCAAATCACTTTGCAGGGAAATGATTTTGCTGTCGTTGCTGTTTTGCTCATTCAAAGCGGCACGGTAAACCGATTGGACGGACAGCAAACGGTCTTCCGCCTCACTGGCATACGCGGCGGCGGCAGATAACATCATCAGGGCAAGTAAGGTTTTTTTCATGGGTTTTCCTTTAAAGTTGTTTGATTTGTAAAGTAAAGCGCAGAGCCGATTTTTCAGCCGCCAAGTTTACATAATATGCTTGTTGGTCTTTGTTCTTGATGGTTTATTTTATCCAATCCGGACATTCAGGCTGCCGATAAAAGTTAATTCAATCAACTGTTGTAACAGGCAGACGGCTATTATTTTCTCATATTCTCTGCCTTATTCCATTATTTTCTGGTTTTAGTTAGAAAAGGCCGTCTGAAAACTTGGCATCCCTAGTTTTCAGACGGCCTTTTATCATTCATGCCTTACGAACGGATCCGTTTCAACACTTCTTCTTTGCCGATTAATGCCAATACGGCATCAACGCTTGGGGTTTTTGCCGTACCGCAGACAGCGAGGCGCAGGGGCATACCGAGTTTGCCCATTTTAATGCCTTCTTCGTCGCAGAAAGGTTTGAAGAGATCGTGGATGGCTTCGGCGTTCCAGTCTTCCAGCCCTTCGAGGCGTTCGGCAAAGCGCAGCATACGGGCGGCGGCTTCGTCGTCCCAGTGTTTCTGCACGTCTGCTTCGGCAGGGGTTTGTTTGACGTAGAAGTAGAGGCACTCGTCGGCAAGTGTGTTCAGGTCTTGGGCGCGGTCTTTGACCAATGCCAACACGTCTTCCAAAGCAGGCTTGCTTGTTTCGTGGATATCGCGCAGGGCGAGGCGCGGTTTCACCATTTCGGCCAGTTTTTCGTTGGCGGTGATTTTGATGTGTTCGCCGTTAATCCAGTAGAGTTTCTTCAAGTCCATACGGCTTGGAGACGGGGAAACGTCTTTCAAATCAAACCATTCGATGAATTGTTCCATCGTGAAGAATTCATCGTCGCCGTGCGCCCAGCCTAAGCGTGCCAGATAGTTGAGCATGGCTTCGGGCAGGATACCCATCACGCCGAAATCGGTGATGGCGACGGTATCGCCGCTGCGTTTGGAGATTTTTTTGCCTTGTTCGTTGAGAATCATGGGCAGGTGGCCGTATTCGGGTAGGGTGGCACCAATGGCTTTTAAGATGTTGATTTGTTTCGGGGTGTTGTTCACATGGTCGTCGCCGCGGATAACGTGGGTAATGCCCATGTCGTAGTCGTCCACCACGACGCAGAAGTTGTAGGTCGGTGTGCCGTCGGCGCGGGCGATAATCAGGTCGTCGAGTGCTTCGTTGGGAATGGAGATTTCGCCTTTGACCAAGTCCGTCCATTTGGTCACGCCGTCCAGAGGCGTTTTGAAGCGGACGACGGGTTGCACGTCGGCAGGGATTTCGGGCAGGGTTTTGCCTGCTTCGGGACGCCAGCGGCGGTCGTAAGTTGCCGTGCCTTCTTTTTCGGCTTTCTCGCGCATGGCTTCCAGCTCTTCTTTGCTGCAATAGCAGTAGTAGGCGGCGCCTTTTTCCAAGAGTTCGGCGATGACTTCTTTATAGCGGTCGAAACGGCGGGTTTGGTACACGACGTTGTCGGCGTTGTCGTAATCGAGACCGACCCATTTCATGCCGTCGAGGATGATGTTGACGGATTCGGCAGTAGAGCGCGCCAAGTCGGTGTCTTCGATACGCAATAGGAACTCGCCTTTATGATGGCGGGCAAACGCCCATGAAAACAAGGCGGTGCGTACGCCGCCGATGTGCAGGTAGCCGGTGGGGCTGGGGGCGAAACGGGTTTTGACGGTCATGATGGCTCCAAAATCTTTGAAAACAGTTATTTTACTTTTTCGGCGTGGTTTAAACAATGTAAGGCTGTCTGAAAATAATGTCGGCGCAGAAGGACCGTCTGGGAACTTTTCTCCTGAAAACAAATCAAATATAATGATAATTATTTTTTTTTAAAGGATCCGCTCATGAACAAACGCGCTTTATTTGCCGCCCTCGCCCTCCTGCCCCTTTTTGCCCAAGCCGAAATCAAAACTATCAAAGACGTATTGGGACGCGAAGTCAAAGTCGATGTCCCTGTCAAACGCGCGGTTTTGGCGTTTTACTATCCCGACTATATCGCGGTAACGGGTGCGGACAAATTTAAAAACGTCATCGGTATTTCGCGTGAGTTTTGGGAGAAATTCAATCCCGGCAGCTGGGCGATGTTCAAACAGAAGCTGCCTACGCTGCAAAACATTGCGGACATCGGCAACATCAGCACCGGCACGTTTTCACTGGAGAAAACGCTCGCGCTCAAGCCGGACGTATTGATTCTGGCCGACTGGCAGTATAAGGCCATCGCCACCCATCTGCCGCGCATTAAAGCGGCAGGCATACCCGTCGTCGTGGTCGATTTCAACGCCGAAACCGTCGCGCGGCACACGCGCAGTGCGGAAATTTTCGGCGAACTCAACGGTACGCAGGCGCGCGCCCAAAAAATTGCCGCCGAATACGCCCGAGGCATTGCCGACATCCAAAAACGCGTCGCGCGCGCCAAGCAGTCCAAACCGAAAATCTATATCGAGTTCGGCGACAAAGGCCCGTCCGAATACAGCTACACCTTCGGCAAAGATATGTGGGGCGCGATTGCCGACACAGCAGGCGGCAACAATATCGCCGCGCCTTACGTTAAAAACTGGGGACCGATAAACCCTGAAAAATTCCTGACGGCCAAACCCGACGTCATCGTCATTTCGGGGACGGAAAACGGCCATAAAGACAAGCCTGGCATTATGGCGATGGGCATAGGCATCAGCCAGGCCGATGCGCAACGCCGCCTGGCCGGATTTGTCAAACGCAAAGGCTGGGCAGACATTCCTGCCGTCAAAAACAAACGCGTTTACGGCATCTACCACACCGCCTCCCGCTCGCTCACCGATTTGGCCAGCGCGCAATTTATCGCCAAAACCCTGTACCCACAGCAGTTTGCCGACATAGACCCAAACAAGACCTATCTGGACTTCTACCGCAAATACCTGCCCGTCGTGCCGGACGGTACGTTTTACATCCGATTGAAATAGCGGCTGCAAAAATCATAGGCTCAGGCCGTCTGAATATGTATGCTATACTAATAAGGCTTTATTATGTATAATTATTATTCTTTTTATTTAATATAATTGGACAAGATATGATTGAACAAAACCAAATCGGCCATCAGCAGGCTCCGATTGTAAGCATCAAAGAATGGTTGATAACAAACTTGATTATGATGATTCCGCTGGTCAATATAGTTATGATGCTTGTATGGGCATTCGGCTCAAACACCAATCCAAATAAAGCCAATTATTTCAAGGCTACCTTGATTCTGTTTGCCATCGTAATGGTAATTTATCTGGTACTGGCTGTAGTCTTTTTTGGCAGTGTAGCTGCAAATCAATATCAATAAGTAAGAATACATTTAGGCCGTCTGAAACCTAAAAGGCTTCAGACGGCCTTTTGTATGGCTTGCCCAAGGCTCAACTGCTTATCCAATTCCAAACCGCATCGCTCCATTTGCCGATACGGTAGAGAAACAAAGAATAGCTCTCCTGCATCAGGAACTTGGCTTTCTTGCTGCGCTCATCAAAGCGCGTGGTCGGTGTGGCAGAGAACTGCGCGTCTGACAAGCCCAAATCGGCGGCCATTTCTTCGGCGCGAGCCAAATGATACGGGTCGCTGACAACGATAATGCTGCCGACTCCGTTGGCGTGCATGATGGGGACGACATTGCGCAGGTTTTCGTAAGTGTTGCGCGACGTGTTTTCAAACAGGATATTGTGCGCCGGTATGCCCTGCTTGAGCGCGTATCGGCGCCCCACTTCGGCTTCGGTCATAAATCCTTTTTTGGGCGTACCGCCGGTGAAAATGATTTTGCCGACCCGATGGCTTTGGTAGAGCGTGATGGCATGGTTGATGCGCTCACGGAATACCGGCGACGGGCGTTTGTCCCACGCCGCCGCACCCAACACCACCGCCGCATCGGCATGAGCGTCCTTCGGCAAGGTTTGCAAACCTGTCCGGTAAATCTGCCATGTGCCACTCAAAAAAATACCGCACACCAACAAAACGCTCAAAGCAAGGCCGCGAAATAGGTAGTATCGCAAGCCATTGCGGCTTTTAAGCAGGGAAATCATCTTCAGACGGCCTTATCCAACCCCGTCAGCCGAGTAGGGCGGCAATGTTTTCCAACGGACGGCCGATGGCTGCGCGCGTAGGCGTTACCAAAACGGGACGCTCAAGCAGGGCAGGGTGTTCGGCGATTGCCTGAAGCAGGGCGGCATTGTCCAAATCGGGATTGTCCAAACCCAATTCTTTGTACAAATCGTCTTTCGTTCGCATCATGCCGCGCACCGATTCGATGCCGAGTTTGGCAAACATATCCTGCAAAGTCGCCAAATCGGGCGCGGTATCCAGATATTTGACCACGTCGGCGGCAACGCCTTTTTCTTCGAGCAAAGCCAGCGCGGCACGCGATTTGCTGCAACGCGGGTTGTGATAAAGTGTGAATTCAGACGGCATGAAAGTCTCCGTATTATTGCAAAATCATTCAATGATGGCAGTTATTATCGTCTGCAACTGATTTTTACTCAAACTTTTTACCTGATATCTTGATACGAATCGGTAGGCATACCCACCAAACCGTTTTACAATAAACACAATTTCGATTGGCAACCTCAAGGATACAACCATGAAAGCCTTAACCGCCCTTCTCTTATCCGCCACCGTTTTTACAGCTGCGCCGGCCTTTGCCGCCGACGAAACGGCAGGTTGGCAGGACAACAAACCGCAAAGCCTGGAATCGCTCAAAGCCCCCGTGCGCGTGGTCAACCTTTGGGCAACCTGGTGCGGCCCCTGCCGTAAAGAAATGCCCGCCATGTCCGCATGGTACAAAGCGCAGAAAAAAGGCAGCGTCGATATGGTCGGCATCGCGCTGGATACGACCGACAACATCGGCAAGTTCCTGAAACAAACGCCGGTTAGCTACCCGATTTGGCGTTACACCGGCGCCAACAGCCGCAACTTCATGAAAGCCCACGGCAACAACGTCGGCGTATTGCCCTTCACTGTCGTCGAAGCGCCGAAATGCGGCTACAAACAAACCATCACCGGCGAAGTCAACGAAAAAAGCCTGACTGCTGCTGTAAATTTGGCTAAAACCAAATGTAAATAAAACAGCGGATAGGGTGCTTAACCTACGCTGATACCGAGGCCGTCTGAAACCAAACCGTTCAGACGGCCTTTATTTCAAACCATATTGCTTTGTGTTGCAAACCGGCAGTGTATCCACAGGCTGAACCGGGGTTTCACTATCAAAAAGCAGCCGAAATATTTATAATCTGTGAATAACCCCATTTTTTCAGACGGCATGTTACCTATCGATGACGCCGGCCGTCTGAATCCCTATTTTCAGGAAAACCCATGATCCGTTTCGAACAAGTTTCCAAAACCTATCCCGGCGGTTTCGAAGCCCTGAAAAATGTCAGTTTCCAGATTAACAAAGGTGAGATGATTTTTATCGCCGGCCATTCGGGTTCGGGCAAATCCACCATTTTGAAGCTGATTTCAGGCATTACCAAGCCTACCAAAGGCAAGGTTTGGTTCAACAATCAAGACCTCGGCACCTTGAGCGACAATCAGATCGGCTTTATGCGCCAACACATCGGCATTGTCTTCCAAGACCACAAAATCCTCTACGACCGCAATGTCTTGCAAAACGTTATCCTGCCTTTGCGGATTAGCGGCTACCAGCCGCGCAAAGCGGAAGAGCGCGCGCGTATTGCGATTGAGAAAGTCGGCTTGAAAGGCCGCGAAAACGATATGCCCATCACTTTGTCCGGCGGCGAACAACAACGTTTGTGCATCGCGCGCGCAGTAGTTCACCAACCCAGCCTGCTGATTGCCGATGAGCCGTCCGCCAGCCTCGACCGCGCCTATGCACTGGATATTATGGAATTGTTCAAAACCTTCCATGAGGCAGGCACGACCGTGATTGTTGCGGCGCACGATGAAACGCTGATGGCGGATTACGGCCACCGCGTCTTGCGCCTGCAGAAAGGACGCCTCGCATGAGCATGATTCATTACGTCTCGTTACACGTCGAATCGGCGCGCGCCGCGCTCAAAGAGCTTCTGCGTCAACCCATCGGCACGCTGCTGACCCTGCTCATGCTTGCCGTTGCTATGACCTTGCCGCTGTTTATGTATTTGGGCATCCAAAGCGGACAAAGCGTGTTGGGCAAACTCAACGAGTCGCCGCAGATTACGGTTTATATGGACACCGATGCGGCAAGTTCTGATGCCGATACGGTGAAAAACCTGCTCCAACGCGACAGCCGTATCGATAAAGTCCGCTTTATCAGCAAGCAGGAAGGTTTGGAAGAATTGCAGACCAATCTCGACCAAAACCTCGTTTCCATGCTCGATGGCAACCCGTTGCCCGACGTCTTTATCGTTACGCCCGACCCTGCCACTTCTCCGGATCAGATGCAGGCCATCTATAAAGACATTACCAAATTGCCGCGCGTCGAATCGGCAACCATGGATACCGAATGGGTACAGACCCTTTATCGTATTAACGAATTTATCCGCAAGATTTTGTGGTTCCTCTCGCTGACTTTGGGTATGGCCTTTGTCTTGGTGGCACACAACACCATCCGCCTGCAAATCCTCAGCCGTAAGGAAGAGTTGGAAATCACCAAGCTGTTGGGTGCACCCGCTTCCTTCATCCGCCGTCCTTTCCTTTATCAGGCAATGTGGCAGAGTATTTTCTCCGCCGCCGTCAGCTTGGGCTTGTCGGCCTGGCTGCTGGCCGAAGTACGGCCGCTGGTGGACGCGATTTTCAAACCCTACGGCCTGAACATCGGCTGGCGTTTCTTCACATTTAGCGAAGTGTCGCTGGTATTCGGCTTCGTCATCGCGCTGGGCGTATTCGGCGCATGGTTGGCCACTACGCAACACCTTTTGGGCTTCAAAGCCAAAAAATAAGCCTTGGCAAACAGGCCGTCTGAACCATTCAGACGGCCTGAAATCTTATCCTTTCGCAACTTAAACAAACCTTGTGAAAATTTAATACTGCCAAATCTAACAGCAAGGTCATAATCCCTTATAATTGATGGTTTATTATCATCTCATTTCATTTGTGCGGCATAAACCGTGCAGACAAATAACGAAAGACATCCTGTGGACAAACTCAAAATCTCTGCCAACGGCCCCCTCAACGGCGAAATCATCGTATCCGGCGCAAAAAATGCTGCCCTGCCGCTGATGTGTGCCGGTCTGCTGACTTCCGGCACTTTACGCTTGAAAAACGTACCCATGCTCGCCGACGTCAAAACCACCCAAAAACTGCTGCAAGGCATGGGCGCACGCGTTTTGACCGACAACATCTCCGAATTTGAAATCAACGGCGGCACCGTCAACAACACCTGCGCACCTTATGAGCTGGTAAAAACCATGCGCGCATCCATCTTGGTTTTAGGCCCGACCCTCGCCCGCTTCGGCGAAGCCCAAGTCAGCCTGCCCGGCGGTTGCGCCATCGGTTCGCGCCCCGTTGACCAGCACCTCAAAGGCCTCGAAACCATGGGTGCGGAAATCACCATCGAACACGGTTACGTCAAAGCCAAAGGCCGTCTGAAAGGCACGCGCGTTACCATGGATGTCGTAACCGTAGGCGGCACTGAAAACCTGCTGATGGCAGCCACGCTTGCCGAAGGCACCACCATCCTCGAAAACTGCGCCATCGAACCCGAAGTCGTCGATTTGGCCGAATGCCTCGTTAAAATGGGCGCAAAAATCAGCGGCATCGGTACAGCAACCATGACCATCGAAGGCGTAAAAGAGCTGCACGGCTGCGAACACAGCGTCGTTCCCGACCGTATCGAAGCCGGTACCTTCCTCTGCGCCGTCGCCATGACCGGCGGCAAAGTCGTCCTGCGCAATGCCGCACCGAAAACCATGAAAGTCGTATTGGACAAACTGAGCGAAGCCGGAGCCATCATCGAAGCAGGCGACAACTGGATTTCCATCGACATGCAACAACGCCCAAAAGCCGTGGACATCCGCACCGTCGTCCACCCAGGCTTCCCAACCGACATGCAGGCGCAGTTTATGGCCATGAACGCCATTGCCGAAGGCAGCAGCCGCGTGGTGGAAACCATTTTTGAAAACCGCTTCATGCACGTTCCCGAACTCAACCGCATGGGCGCAGACATCACCACCGAAGGCAACACCGCCTACATCAAAGGCGTGGAAAAACTCTCCGGCGCCGTCGTGATGGCAACCGACCTGCGCGCCTCCGCCAGCCTCGTCATGGCCGGTTTGGTCGCAGATGGCGAAACCATCGTCGAACGCATCTACCACCTAGACCGCGGCTATGAATACATCGAGAAAAAACTCGGCGGCGTAGGCGCAAAAATCGAACGCGTACGCGGTTAATCCCATACGCAGCCGATAAATAAAAGGCCGTCTGAAACACCGGCAATCGGGTTTCAGACGGCCTTTACGTATT
Source organism: Neisseria sp. HMSC070H10 (assembly GCF_001837635.1). NCBI lineage: Bacteria > Pseudomonadati > Pseudomonadota > Betaproteobacteria > Neisseriales > Neisseriaceae > Neisseria > Neisseria sp. HMSC070H10. The sequence goes on along the minus strand of NZ_KV833370.1, from coordinate 70,078 downwards.
GTTTTGCGGTATAATTCCCGACATCTTTATCCATTGTTTTTAAAAGCACAAACCATGACACGCAAAATCCTTGTCACTTCCGCGCTGCCGTATGCCAACGGCAGCATCCACCTCGGCCATATGGTCGAACACATCCAAACCGACGTTTGGGTACGCTTCCAAAAACTGCGCGGCCACGAATGCTACTACTGCTGCGCCGACGACACCCACGGCACGCCCGTGATGCTTGCCGCGCAAAAACAAGGCATTGCGCCTGAAGACATGATTGCCAAAGTCCGCGAAGAGCACCTCGCCGACTTTACCGGTTTCAACATCGGCTACGACAATTATTACAGCACCCATTCCCCTGAAAACAAACAGTTTTCCCAAGACATTTACCGCGCGCTGAAAGCCAACGGCAAGATTGAGAGCCGCGTCATCGAGCAGCTTTTCGACCCTGAAAAACAAATGTTCCTGCCCGACCGCTTCGTCAAAGGCGAATGCCCGAAATGCCACGCCCACGACCAATACGGCGACAACTGCGAAGTCTGCGGCACGACCTATTCCCCGACCGAACTGATCAACCCGTATTCCGCCGTTTCCGGTGCCAAACCCGAATTGCGCGAATCCGAACACTTCTTCTTCAAACTGGGCGAATGCGCCGACTTCCTCAAAGCATGGACTTCCGGCAACAATCCGCACGACGGCAAGCCCCATCTGCAAGCCGAAGCCCTCAACAAAATGAAAGAATGGCTGGGCGAAGGCGAAGAAACCACCCTGTCTGACTGGGACATTTCCCGCGACGCGCCGTATTTCGGTTTTGAAATCCCCGACGCGCCGGGCAAATACTTCTACGTCTGGCTGGACGCGCCCGTCGGCTACATGGCTTCGTTTAAAAACCTGTGCGACCGCATCGGTGTCGATTTCGACGAATATTTCAAAGCCGACAGCCAAACCGAGATGTACCACTTCATCGGCAAAGACATCCTCTATTTCCACGCCCTGTTCTGGCCTGCCATGCTGCACTTCTCCGGCCACCGCGCCCCGACCGGAGTGTACGCACACGGCTTTTTGACCGTCGACGGACAAAAAATGTCCAAATCGCGCGGCACCTTCATCACCGCCAAATCCTATCTGGAACAAGGCCTGAACCCCGAGTGGATGCGCTACTACATCGCCGCCAAACTCAACAGCAAAATCGAAGACATCGATTTGAACCTGCAAGACTTTATCAGCCGCGTAAACAGCGACCTTGTCGGCAAATACGTCAACATCGCCGCCCGCGCCTCAGGTTTCATCGCCAAACGCTTTGAAGGCCGTCTGAAAGACGTTGCCGACAGCGAATTGCTGGCAAAACTGACTGCGCAAAGCGAAGCCATTGCCGAATGCTACGAAAGCCGCGAATACGCCAAAGCCCTGCGCGACATCATGGCATTGGCAGACATTGTTAACGAATACGTTGATGCCAACAAACCTTGGGAACTGGCGAAACAAGAAGGCCAAGACGCACGCCTGCACGAAGTATGCAGCGAACTCATCAACGCCTTTACCATGTTGACCGCCTACCTCGCCCCCGTCTTGCCGAAAGTGGCCGAAAACGCCGCCAAATTCCTGAATTTGGAAGCCATCACTTGGGCAAATACACGCGAAACCTTGGGCGAACACGCCATCAACAAATACGAACATTTAATGCAACGAGTGGAGCAAAAACAAGTGGACGATTTAATCGAAGCCAACAAACAAAGCATCGCCGCAGCAGCCGCGCCTGCCGCCGAAGAGGGCAAATACGAAAAAGTCGCCGAACAGGCCAGCTTCGACGACTTTATGAAAATCGATATGCGTGTCGCCAAAGTATTGAACTGCGAAGCCGTCGAAGGCAGCACCAAACTCCTGAAATTCGACCTCGATTTCGGTTTTGAAAAACGCATCATTTTCTCCGGCATCGCCGCGTCTTACCCAAATCCTGTCGAATTGAACGGCCGCATGGTCATCGCCGTCGCCAACTTCGCCCCGCGCAAAATGGCAAAATTCGGCGTATCCGAAGGCATGATCCTCTCCGCCGCCACGGCAGAGGGCAAACTGAAGCTCCTCGACGTTGACGCAGGCGCACAGCCCGGGGATAAAGTGGGCTAAGTATCAAATCTTAAGGAGAAACCATGTTAAACCTTTCCGCACCGGTACTTAAAGAAATTGAGTTGCTTCATGATGCAGGCTTATCGGTTGGCGCTATTGTTACAGTGTTGCGTCTGAAGTTTCCGGTAGAACTCCATGATCGGGAGGACAAACAAATTGAAGAAGCCGTGCTTCTCATGATCAATCCGCCGCGAAAAGCACCGTCTCTTTCCCGCTAAGGTAGCGATACCGGTTGAAAGGTAAATTTGGTTATGCTTCAAAAAAAGGCCGTCTGAAAGTTTCAGACGGCCTTTTTATTTATCCAAACGCTTAGTTTCCGTTCAATCTTTATCTTAACAATTCATCGGTAACGCGTTGCAGAAATTCGATGCGCTCGGGTTTGGCTTCGCCTGATTCGGCAGCGGCTTTGACGGCGCAGCCGGGTTCGGCGCGGTGGGTGCAGTTATGGAAACGGCACTGGCCGATGAGGTGGCGCAGGTCGGGGAAGTATTGCAGTAAATCGGCGGCTTGGAGATGGTGCAGGCCGAATTCTTGCAGGCCGGGGGAATCGATGAGTCGGGTTTCTGCGTTTAAATCGTATAGTTGGGCGTGGGTGGTGGTGTGTTTGCCGGAGTCGAGTGCGGTGGAAATGTCGCCGGTTCGGGCGGCTTGGTTGCCGAGTAGGGCGTTGGTCAGGGTGGACTTGCCCATGCCGCTTTGTCCGAGCAGGATGTTGGTTTGCCCTTCTAAAATGGGACGCAGGATGTCGGCGTTTTCCAATGCATTGGTTTCGACCACAGAGTAGCCGAGGGTTTCGTAGAATTTGAGTTTCTCGCGCCATTGGGCGGTTTCGGGGAGGTCGGCTTTGTTGAGGACGATAACGGCGTTGATGCCGGCCGCTTCGGCTGCGAGGAGGGCGCGTTGCAACAGGGCTTCGCTGGGTGAGGGGCTGGCGGCGGTTACGATGAGCAGTTGGGTAACGTTGGCGGCAATCAGTTTGGTTTTCCATGCGTCTTGGCGGTAGAGCAGGCTTTCGCGCGGGAGGTAGTCTTCAATCACGACTTGTTCGCCGTTGATGGGGCTGATGCGGACTTGGTCGCCGCAGGCGAAATCGACGCGTTTTTTGCGGGTGGTGGCGTCATATATTTGACCGTCGGGAGTGCGGACAATATAGCGGCGGCCATAGCTGGTAATGATTTGGGCGGTATCGGTCATGATGGGGTTTATTGTTTGGAATGGTGTGATTGTACCGAAAGTCGGCTATGGCCGTCTGAAAACTTGTTTGCACCTTTTAACTTTCTTTGGCTTGGTTTTTTGGTGTTTCTGCCCTATATTTGCAATGTATTTGTTTTCAGGAGATTTTTTATGGATTTCAGTCAGTTGCTCAATCAGGTTTTGGGTGCGGCTCAAAAAGGCGGCAAAGCGGTGGCGGACAGCCCGCTCAATTCTTTCGGCGGCGGTGCGCTGACGGGTGCTTTGGCATCGATGCTGTTGAAAAAGAAAAATACGAAAAAGCTGGTCAAGGCCGGCTCGGTCGCTGCTTTGGGTTTCCTGGCTTATAAAGGCTATCAAAACTGGAAACAAAACCGCCAGCAGGACGAATTGCCGCAAAGTGCGTTCCAACCTGCCGGTCTGATTGGTGAAAACCACAGCCGTGTGATTTTGCAAACGATGATTGCGGCGGCGGCTTCAGACGGCCTGATTGACGATGCAGAACGCGCGGCGATTGAGCGTGAAAGCGGCAGCGATGCGGAAACGGCGGCATGGCTGCAGGCGGAATATGCGCAACCGGCCTCTATCGAGCAAATTGCCGCTTCGGTCGGCAGCGACGAGGCTTTGGCAGCCGAAACTTATCTAGCGGCCCGATTGGTCTGCGCGGACTTGTCGCGCAAGGAAATTGTGTTCCTGAGCCGTTTGTCCCAAGCTTTGAATTTGGACGACCAACTGGTCGAAAGCTTGGAAAAACAGCTCGAATTGGCTTAAGCTTGATTTAAAAGGCCGTCTGAAACTTGATTTCAGACGGCCTTTCGACTTAATTTCAGAGTAAAATAACCCTTTCGACATATTAAAGGCTGTCTGAACATGAATAAACTTTTTTCCACATTCAAAACGTTTTTAGCCGCTTCGTCCGTCTTGGTATTGGCTGCCTGTCCGAGCGGCAACGCACCGCAATCCAAACCTTCTACGCAGGGTCAAAATACGGTTTCGCATCCTGCACCCAAACCGAAAGCCACAGTTGCGCTGGCTTTGGGCGGCGGCGCGTCCAAAGGCTTTGCCCATATTGGGATTATTAAGGTTTTGAAAGAAAACAATATTCCGGTCAAAATTGTTACCGGCACATCCGCAGGCTCGATTGTCGGCAGTATGTACGCTTCGGGAATGTCGCCCGACCGCCTCGAATTGGAAGCGGAAATTTTGGGTAAAACCGATTTGGTGGATTTGACCTTGTCCACCAGCGGCTTCATCAAAGGCGAAAAACTGCAAAACTACATCAACCGCAAAGTCGGCAACCGCCCGATGCAGCAGTTCCCCATCAAGTTTGCCGCCGTTGCGACTGATTTTGAAAGCGGCAAACCGGTGGTGTTCAACGTAGGCAATGCCGGACAGGCCGTCCGCGCTTCTGCGTCGATTCCAAACGTATTCCAGCCTGTCGTCATCGGCAACCGCAAATATGTAGACGGCGGCCTGTCGCAACCCGTACCGGTCAGCGCGGCGAAAAAAATGGGCGCAAACTTCATCATTGCCGTCGATATTTCCGCCCGTCCGGCCAAAAATGTCAGCCAAGGCATGTTCTCCTATCTTGACCAAACCTTCAACGTGATGAGTCAAACTGCGTTGCATCAAGAATTGGGACAAGCCAATGTGGTCATCAAACCGCAGGTTTTGGAGCTGGGTTCGGTTGGCGGCTTCGACCAAAAACAACGCGCCATCCAACTGGGTGAACAGGCCGCACGCGCAGCCCTGCCTGAAATCAAACGCAAACTGGCGGCATATCAGTATTAATCATCCGCCGTTTGAACAGGCCGTCTGAAAGTATGTTTTTCAGACGGCCTTTCTTGTGCAAATCTGCTAAAATCACGCGTTTCCTACAAATCATAAAATCCGAAAAAAATGAATATCTTTTACGAAGAGTCCGGCCAATTCAAAGTTGCCTCCATCGTCCAAAAAAACGACGCCACCTACCAAGTCGATACCCAACACGGCAAACGCACCAAAGTGAAGGCAAACAATGTCTTTGCCGAGTTTGACGGCGATATGGCGGCATTTTTGGAAAACGCGCAGGCACAGGCGGCGGATATCGACACCGATTTATTGTGGGAAGTATGCGGCGAAGAGGAATTTACCGCCGAAGCCATCGCCGAAGAATATTACGGCCATGCGCCGACCAAAACCGAGCTGGCGGCGACTTTGATTGCGCTTTACGCCGCGCCGATGTATTTCTACAAAAAAGCCAAAGGCGTGTTCAAAGCCGCGCCCGAAGAAACCTTAAAACAAGCGCTTGCCGCCATCGAACGCAAAAAACAACAAGACGCGCAAATCGACGCTTGGGCGGAAGCCTTGAAACGCGGCGAGATGCCGTCTGAAATCGCAGCGGATCTGAAAACCATCCTGCACGCGCCCGACAAGCAGTCGCTGACCTACAAAGCCTTTACCAAAGCCGCCGATGCGCTGAAAACCTCCGCCTACGAACTGGCGAAAAAAACAGGCGGCATTACGTCCATTCCCCAATACCTGCAAGACGGGTTTGAAATCAAATATTTCCCCAAAGGAACAGGCTTCCCCGACCTTCCGCTTCCTGAAATGCCCAACTTGCCCAAAGCCGACGTTACCGCCTTTTCCATTGACGACGAATCGACCACCGAAGTCGATGATGCCTTGAGCCTGACTGACTTGGGCAATGGCATGAAACGCGTTGGCATCCACATCGCCGCGCCGTCGCTTGCCATTAAACAAGGCGACAAAATGGAAAAAAACATCATGGAACGCTTGAGCACGGTTTATTTCCCCGGCGGCAAAATCACCATGCTGCCCGAAAACTGGATTGCCGCGTTCAGCCTTGATGCGGGCGCGTACCAACCTGCCGTCAGCATTTATTTTGATGTGGACAGCGAGTTCAACGTCGGCGCGCCAACCTGCAAAATCGAAGCGGTCAACATCGCCGAAAACCTGCGCATTCAAGCCATCGAGCCGCATTTCAACGCCGAAACCGGCTTGGACGAAGCCGGCGAAATGATGTTTGCCCACCATCAAGACCTGATTTGGTTCTATCAATTCGCCATCGCCCTGCAAAAAGCACGCGGCAAATATGAACCCGACCGTGCGCCGCAATACGATTACAGCATCGAATTGGATGAGGAAGGCAACGTATCCGTCGTCCGCCGCGAACGCGGTTCGCCCATCGATACGCTGGTCAGCGAGATGATGATTCTTGCCAACAGCACTTGGGCGCAAATGCTGGACGAAAACGAGCTGCCCGGCCTTTTCCGCGTCCAACCGGCAGGCAAAGTGCGCATGAGCACCAAATCCGAGCCGCACATCGGCATGGGTGTGCAGCATTACGGCTGGTTTACCTCGCCTCTGCGCCGCGCCGCTGACTACATCAACCAAAAGCAGCTGATCAGCCTGATCGACGACACGGCCGAGCCGCTGTATCAAAACAGCGATGCCGAGCTTTTCGCCGCGCTGCGCGACTTTGATGCCGCCTATACAGCCTACGCCGACTTCCAACGCCAAATGGAAGCCTACTGGAGCCTCGTCTATCTGCAACAGCAAGGCACGAGCGAGCTGACGGCCACCATCCTCAAAGAAGACCTCGTCCGCATTGAAGGCCTGCCGCTGGTAACGCGCGCGACCGGTATTCCGTTTGACGCGCTGCCCAAATCGCAGGCATTGTTCAAAATCACCGAATTGGATGCCGAGAAGCAGTTTATCGCGCTCAACTATCAAAAAGCCGTTTTACCGGGCTGATAACATTATTCCGTTTAAAAAAAGGCCGTCTGAACGCAGAAACAGAAATCTTTGATTTCGTTTTCACCCCTGTTCAGACGGCCTTCATCATCTAAAAATGCTACAATTCCCCTTTTCTGCCCATCATTTCAAACCATGAAAAAAAACGCCCCCCAATCCTTTGAAGAAGCCTTATCCCGCCTCGAAACCCTGACCCAGGCCATGCAAAGCAGCGAAATGCCGCTGGAAGACGCCCTGGCCGCCTATCAGGAAGGCAACGAATTGGTTAGATACTGCCAAACCAAATTAGCGGAAGTCGAGCAGAAACTGCAAGTCTTGGATGCCGGCGAACTGAAGGAGTTGAACCTTGAACCCGGCGAATGAACTCAAAACATGGCAGCAAAAAGCCCAAGCGCAAACCGAATTGCTGCTGGCGCATTTCTTACCGTCTGAAAGCCAAGTGCCGCACACGCTGCACGAAGCCATGCGTTACGTTACCCTCGGCGGCGGCAAACGGCTGCGTCCGCTCTTGGTGCTTGCCGCGTCCGAATTGGGCGAAGCAAACCAAAATGCCGTCGAGCAGGCGATGGCGGCCATCGAAATGGTACACGTCTATTCGTTGGTTCACGACGATATGCCGGCAATGGACAACGACAGCCTGCGTCGCGGCAAACCGACCTGCCATGTGCAATACGATGAAGCAACAGCCCTTTTGGTCGGCGATGCGCTGCAAACCCAAGCCTTTGATGTACTGAGCCGTCCGACAGGCCTGTCTGCCGAGCGCCAGCTTGCCATGTTGTCCACGCTGGCTCAGGCATCGGGCAGCCTCGGCATGGCGGGCGGACAAGCCATCGACCTTGCCAATGTCGGCAAAGCCATGAATCAGGCCGAATTGGAACAGATGCACAGCCTCAAAACCGGCGCACTCATCCGCGCGGCCGTGGCCTTAGGCGCACTTTCCTGCCCAGACTTAACACCGGCGCAAATCCAAACCTTAGACCACTACGCCGCCAAATTGGGCCTGGCTTTCCAAGTGATCGACGATGTATTGGACTGCGAAGCCGATACTGCCACTTTGGGCAAAACCGCCGGCAAAGACTCGGACAACGACAAACCGACCTACGTCAAACTGATGGGCCTGCACGCCGCGCGCACTTACGCAGAAACGCTGATTGCAGAAGCCGTTGCCCTGATCGAGCCATTCGGCGACAAAGCCCTGCGCCTACACCAACTGGCAGAGTTTGTTACCGCAAGGAAAAACTAAACCTGCAAATAAAATAAAGGCCGTCTGAAACCTGATTTTAGGTTTCAGACGGCCTTTTTAACAGCTTGTTTGGCTTAGGTATCCCATACCGAATACAGAGCCTTCAAAGTGCATGAAACACCCTGCAAACAGCGTTCACAAATCCTTAGCCTGCCTTGTTAATCCAATAGGGCATCTACGAACGCTTTGGCATTAAACGGACGCAAATCATCGATACCTTCGCCTACGCCGATGTAGCGGACAGGAACAGGGCGGTCGGAGGCAAGGGCAGCAAGGATGCCGCCTTTGGCCGTACCGTCTAGCTTGGTGACGATAAGGCCGGTCAGACCCAGCGCTTCGTCAAAGGCTTTTACTTGGTTGACGGCGTTTTGACCGATGTTGGCATCAAGCACGACGATGATTTCATGTGGCGCATCAGGCATGGCTTTTTGCAACACGCGCTTCACTTTTTTGATTTCTTCCATCAAATGAAGCTGCGTCGGCAGACGGCCGGCAGTATCAGCCAGCACGATATCGATCCCGCGCGCTTTCGCGGCTTGGACGGCATCGAAGCAAACGGCTGCGGAATCGCCTGTGGTTTGCGAAATCACGGTTACATTGTTGCGTTCGCCCCAAGCTTGAAGCTGCTCACGCGCAGCGGCACGGAAAGTATCGCCTGCCGCCAGCAACACAGATTTACCCTGCGCTTGGAAGTATTTGGCCAATTTGCCGATAGATGTGGTTTTGCCTGCGCCGTTGATACCGGCAAGCATAATCACGAAAGGCTCCTTGGTTTCCGGCAAGACCAAAGGCTTCTCCAGAGGCTTAATCAAATCGTACAGCGCATCTTTCAGCGCGCCGCGCAATTCGTTGCCGTCTTTGAGGCCTTTAAGGCTGACACGGTCGCGCACGTCTTTCATCAAGTATTCGGTAGCTTCCATGCCCATATCGCTGGTAATCAGCACGGTTTCCAGCTCTTCGTACAAATCCTCGTCGATTTGTCCGCCGCCGAACACACCGGCCAACGATTTTGCCATTTTGTCGCGTGATTTGGTCAAGCCTTGTTTCAAACGCGCAGCCCAACTGAGCTTATGTTCTTCTGCCGGAGCAGGGGCTTCAGCCGGTGTTTCCGCAACGGCTTCTTGAACTTGCTCGACAGCTTCGCTAACTGCCTCAACAGCTTCTTCTTTGACTGCTTCGGCCTGTTCTGCTACTTCCTCAGCAGCCTCGGCCACTTCAGACGGCATCTCGGCAACGGTTTCCTTTACCTGATCAACAGCCTCACTGACGGTTTCAACAGCCGCTTCTTTTGCCACTTCAACGTGTTCTTCTACTTTTTCGACTGTTTCAGACGGCGTTTCGGTCAAAGCTTCTCGAACCTGCTCGACGGTTTCGCTGACAGTTTCAACAGCCGATTCGACAACTGATTCAACATGCCCTTTGACGTTTTCTGCTAAAGATTCGGCATCTTCTTTAATATTTTCAACTACTTGAGCAACTTCAGATTCTACTTTTGCTGCGGTTTCCTGAGCTTGGGCCTCCTCAGGAGCCGGAGTTTCCTGTTTTTTCTTGCGACGGAAGAAGCTGAACATTAAATTTTCCTTTTAATTTTAGAAACTTGAAATAGGGAGTATTGTAGCGTATTTTACGTGGCAAGGTCGTCTGAAAATCAAGGTTGTAAGGTTTTGGCATTTCCAGCGTCTAACAAAACAAACCATCCATAAAGGAAACATAGAGATGAATCCCCGCACATTATTTTCACTTTGCACCAAGTTCGGCTGCCTGCTTGCGCTTGGCGCCTGCTCATCCAAAATGATGGATACCGAAGCCGCAACCGTACCGCAGGCATTGTCCTCATTAAAAACCCCTGAAAACCGCCCTGCCAGTGTTTTCCTGAAAAAAGACAAACCTACCCTGATTAAATTTTGGGCAAGTTGGTGTCCTTTGTGTTTGTCCGAACTGGGGCAGACCGAAAAATGGGCGCAAGATGCAAAATTCGGTTCTGCCAACCTGATTACCATTGCCTCGCCCGGTTTTCTACACGAGAAAAAAGACGGCGACTTTCAAAAATGGTATGCCGGTTTGAATTATCCTAAGCTGCCCGTCGTTACCGACAACGGCGGCACCATCGCCCAAAGCCTGAATATCAGTGTTTACCCTTCGTGGGCATTAATCGGCAAAGACGGCGACGTGCAGCGCATCGTCAAAGGCAGCATCAACGAAGCGCAGGCATTGGCGTTAATCCGCGATCCCGATGCCGATTTAGGCCGTCTGAAAAACACATTTTACAAACCCGACACACAGAAAAAGGATTCAGCAATCATGAATACGCGCACCATCTACCTCGCCGGTGGCTGCTTTTGGGGCTTGGAAGCCTATTTCCAACGCATAGACGGCGTGCTTGATGCCGTATCCGGCTACGCCAACGGCAAAACGGAAAACCCAAGCTACGAAGACGTGTCCTACCGCGATACGGGCCATGCCGAGACCGTCAAAGTCACCTACGATGCCGACAAACTCAGCCTAGACGACATCCTGCAATACTATTTCCGCGTCGTTGACCCGACCAGCCTCAACAAACAAGGCAACGACACCGGCACGCAATACCGCAGTGGCGTGTACTACACCGACCCCGCCGAAAAAGCCGTCATCGCCGCCGCACTCAAACGCGAGCAGCAAAAATACAAACTTCCCCTCGTCGTCGAAAACGAGCCGCTGAAAAACTTCTACGACGCCGAGGAATACCATCAGGACTACCTGATTAAAAACCCCAACGGCTACTGCCACATCGACATCCGCAAAGCCGACGAACCGCTGCCGGGCAAAACCAAAGCCGCCCCGCAAGGCAAAGGCTTTGACGCGGCAACGTATAAAAAGCCCAGCGATGCCGAACTCAAACGCCTCCTGACCGAAGAGCAATACCAAGTTACCCAAAACAGCGCGACCGAATACGCCTTCAGCCACGAATACGACCACTTGTTCAAACCTGGCATTTATGTGGACATCGTCAGCGGCGAACCCCTGTTCAGCTCTGTCGACAAATTCGATTCTGGCTGCGGCTGGCCGAGCTTTACCCATCCAATTAATGCCTCCGCCGTTACCGAACACGACGATTTCAGCTACAACATGCGCCGCACCGAAGTGCGCAGCCATGCCGCCGATTCACACTTGGGACACGTTTTCCCCGACGGGCCGAAAGACAAAGGCGGACTGCGCTATTGCATCAACGGCGCAAGTTTGAAATTCATTCCTTTGGAAGAAATGGACGCTGCCGGCTACGGCGCATTGAAAGACAAAGTAAAATAACGGTTTGAATCGAAAAAGGCCGTCTGAAAAGATTTCAGACGGCCTTAAATTTATAATTTATTTAGTCATGTCATAAAATGATGCAATAGAAAGTATTAAATACATTACTGATATCAAAATATATTTAATTTTTTTATCTCTAATTTCTTCCCACAAATTCAAGCATATAGGAAGCATCGTAAACACTAGAACCGCAATATCAAAAAAGAAAAGAAAGAGATATCCTTCAGAACTTTCTTTCCAAAAGGGTATAAAAAAACTTGTACATATCGAGAATCCAATTAGAAAAGAGACAATACTATTTAAAACATCAATAATTCTTGCCTCTATTTGAATAGAAACAAGATACGGAAAATTACATAATTGTAGAAACCTAAGAAAATGAAGATATGCCAATAATACATATATTAGAGTCAAACCCATGAAAGTATCAAATATCTCTTTAAAAGGAATTTTTCCATGAAAATGTAATATACTGACTAACAAGCCGATTGGTAACCATACAATCAAATTTTCCTTACTTAGAAAATATTTAGACATTTAAAACTTTCTTCATTATTTTTATACTATATATTTAATTCAAAAAAAGCCATTTGAATCTTCAAATGGCTTTTTTATAAATCAAATTCGTTTTGCCAACTCTTCGGCCTTACCCACATACAACGCAGGGGTCAGCTCAAGCAATTTGGCTTTGGCTTCTGCCGGAATTTCCAACGATTCGATAAAGAGTTTCAACACTTCAGGCGTAATGCCGTCTTTACCGCGCGTCAGGTCTTTCAGCTTCTCGTAAGGATTGGCCACGCCGTAACGACGCATTACGGTTTGGATCGGCTCGGCCAGCAGCTCCCAAGTAGCGTCCAAATCGGCAGCAAGGGCGGCAGGATTCGGCTCAAGCTTGTTCAGACCGCGCAGATGGGCGGCAAAGCCCAATACGGTATAGCCCACGCCTACGCCCATGTTGCGCAATACGGTGCTGTCGGTCAGGTCGCGCTGCCAACGGGAAATCGGCAGTTTTTCAGACAAAAAGCCCAATACGGCATTAGCCATACCAAGGTTGCCTTCGGAGTTTTCAAAGTCGATCGGATTGACTTTGTGCGGCATGGTGGAAGAACCGACTTCGCCTGCTTTGACTTTTTGTTTGAAGTAACCCAAAGAAATGTAGCCCCAAACATCGCGGTTGAAGTCGACCAGAATCGTATTGACACGGCTGATGGCTTGGAAGAATTCCGCCATATAGTCGTGCGGCTCGATTTGAATGGTGTAGGGGTTGAAGGTCAGGCCGAGGCTGATTTCAACGAAGTTGCGGCAATGGGTTTCCCAATCTACATCGGGATAAGCGACCATATGGGCATTGTAGTTGCCGACTGCGCCATTGATTTTGCCGAGGAACTCTTGCGCTTGCAGGTTTTTAAACTGACGTTGCAGGCGGTACACAACATTGGCGATTTCTTTACCCAGTGTGCTTGGTGTAGCAGGCTGGCCATGCGTGCGGCTCATCATAGGGACGGCAGCCAACTCATGCGCCATGCCGGTCAGTTTTTCGATGATTTCGGCTAGTTTCGGCAGCAAAACAGTCTCACGCGCTTCTTGCAGCATTAAAGCGTGGGACAGGTTGTTGATGTCTTCGCTGGTGCAGGCAAAGTGGATGAACTCGCTGGCAGCAGCCACTTCAGGCACGCCGGAGAAGCGTTCTTTAAGCCAATACTCGATGGCTTTGACGTCGTGATTGGTGGTCGCCTCAATGGCTTTGACGGCGGCGGCATCTTCAAGCGAGAAGGTTTCGATCACTTTGTCGATTTCGGCAAGCGTAAAATCGCTGAAAGCAGGAACTTCTACAATCTTAGGCTCGGCAGCAAGGGCTTTGAGCCAGTTTAATTCAACTTTGACACGCGCACGCATCAGGCCGTATTCGGAGAAAATCGGACGCAATGCTTCAACGGATTTGGCGTAGCGGCCATCTAATGGGGAAAGTGCAGCGATAGGGTTAATCATGTCGGATCTTCCTATGGGATGAAAACCAAATTGTTTGCAATTATACATGATTTTACACTCCAAGGCCGTCTGAAAGACAGGTTTCAGACGGCCTTTTCAGCGTATTTTTCATAAATTTCTTTTCAGAGGTTCAACTTTGCAAAATCGATTTACGATATATGCCATCTTCACGGATAATATCGGCTGACTTTCTGTAAATAATGAGGTTTTATGAATATCAAACGTTTTTCCCTAGCTGCAACCGTATTTGCGGCTTTGATGTTGAGTGCCTGTGAAACAACCACCACATCGAGCGGTGGCGGCAGCTGGACCAATATCGGCACCATCTCTGAAGGCAATATCAAAGTGGCCATTGATAGAAGCAGCATTAAAAGAAATGGCGCACTGGTTACTTTCCGCGATAAAAAAACCGTTTCCAAACTGAAAGAGGAACGTTTCGTTAACACCCCGGCCTATAAAACGGCCATCGGCAGCTGGGAAATTCATTGCTCAAACAAAACCTATCGCCTGGCAGCGCTGCAACTGATGGACGAACACGGCCGGGTAATTTCCAACCAAAGCTATACGCCGACCAGCATCCGCCCAATGAGCGTCATGAGCGGCACGATTACTGAAAAACAATACGAAACCGTGTGCGGACATAAGCTTTAATCCACACTTATTCACAAAGTTATCCACAGTTTAAATATTTAAAAGGCCGTCTGAATGCTTTGAATATCAAGTTTCAGACGGCCTTTTTATGTTTTGATGGAAATTTATCTTCAAATTTATCCACAAAATTTGTTTATTCAAAAATAATTTATTACAGCGATTCATTCACGCTCAAAATTTGCTTCACTCTTTGCCAGAGCATTTCACAAAATACTGCTTTCTACTCTATTTACTGACTTACCATCTGCTTAATCGATCTGTATTTACAGACTGCTATGTATCAAACTGGATCTGCACTAAATGCTTTTCACACAGGTATTCCAATCTTTTGGAAAAAATTTGCTTCTTCAAATAAATACCTTTCCTTTGATGATACAACCCTTCTTTAACGTAGCCTTGCCCCTGTTTCTCCGTCAATAATCTGGCTAGGCGTTTTCTGCTTACCTATCAATCCGCCTACAACCCATACTTTCCTGCCAAACTGTCTTCTGACTTCCCTTTCCGTTTTGCATGCCCGTTTGCCTGCACGATTGCATGAAGTAGAGACTAAAGACATTTCCAAAACCTGACACAAGCGCCTTGCACCTGCATGCGCAGGAACCCTGACAGCCAATTTACTGCGTCCTTTCCCACGCAATGAGGGCAATACTTTTTTTCCAACCGGCAATAAAAAAGTTTTCGGAGCAGGCCATGCTTCATGCAGCATGGTTTGGATATTTTCAGACGGCCTTTGCAGCAAAGGTTGCAACTGTTCCAAGCTATGGCCTATAACAATCATGCCTTTGTGTTGCGGTCGTTTTTTCAGATGAATCAGTTGATTGAGCGCTTTGGGCAAAGTAGGGATACAGCCCAAGCCATAGCAAGACTCGGTAGGATAGGCGACCAAACCGCCTTTTTTAAGATGCGCCTGCAGCTTGTGTTGGGCTGCAGCCGATAAAATTCTGGGGAACATCATCATATACCAAGGCCGTCTGAAACTGCGATTGTCGGACAATCTGTGTTCAGACGGCCTATTTCTATTCATTATTAACGGTTGATGGCTTTATCGGCAATGTCTTTACGGTATTGCATACCGTAAAAACGGATGGTTTCCAATGCCTCATAAGCCTTGCTTTTAGCTTGTGCAACATCATCGCCCAAACCGACTACACACAACACACGGCCGCCGTTGGTTACCACTTCACCTTTTTCATTCGTTGCAGTACCGGCATGGAAAACTTTACCGATTTGATTGGCCTTATCCAAGCCGGAAATCACATCGCCTTTTTTCGGAGAGTCAGGATAATTTTGTGCAGCCAACACCACGCCTACTGCAGTCTGCGGATTCCATTCGGCAGTGACACTATCCAGTTTGCCATCGATTGCCGCTTCAACCAAGTCCACCAAATCACTATCCAAACGGCTCATAATCGGCTGGGTTTCAGGATCGCCGAAACGGCAGTTGAATTCGATGGTATAAGGCGCACCGGTTTTATCAATCATCAAGCCCGCATATAAAAAGCCGGTAAATTCATAACCTTCTACTTTCATACCGGCCACAGTCGGCAAAATAATTTCATTCATCGCGCGCTCGTACACATCAGGCGTTACCACCGGAGCAGGGCTGTATGCGCCCATACCGCCGGTATTAGGGCCTTTGTCGTCATCCAGCAGGCGTTTATGGTCTTGGCTGGTTGCCATCGGTAAAACATGATTGCCGTCCACCATAACGATAAAGCTCGCTTCCTCGCCTTGCAGGAAATCTTCAATCACGACGCGCGCGCCTGCATTGCCCATTTTATTGCCCAACAACATATCGTCGATAGCGGCATGGGCTTCATCCAAAGTCATAGCGACAATCACGCCTTTACCGGCAGCCAAACCATCCGCCTTAATAACAATCGGCGCACCTTTTTGGTTGCAGTAATCATGTGCCGCATCGGCATTTTCAAAAGTTTGGTATTGCGCGGTTGGAATCTTATATTTTGCCATAAATGCTTTAGCAAAATCCTTTGAGCTCTCCAGCTGGGCCGCGTATTGAGTCGGGCCAAAAATCTTCAATCCGGCAGCACGGAAGTCATTCACCACACCCGCAGCCAAAGGCGCTTCAGGGCCGACTACTGTAAAAGCAATATTTTCATTCCGGCAAAAATCAATCAAATCTTGATGCGCCGTTAATGCGATATTCTGCAGTTTAGGCTCAATTGCCGTTCCGGCATTACCAGGTGCAACAAAGACAGTTTCTACTTTAGACGACTGCGCCAATTTCCAAGCCAGTGCGTGTTCACGCCCACCATTACCAATAACGAGCAATTTCATACCATCTCCTTGAAGAATAGATGTTGTAAATAAAATTCAATCGATGGAATTATTGTTCCATCTTGTATAGCTGTTTCAAATTAAGAATAATATTGCACCAAGACAACCATACTCTAATTTCAAACAACGAAAGGAAAATCATGCAAAAACGTATTGACGAAATTCAAAGCAAATACCGCGAATGGTGCGAATTACTGCCGCAACTGGAAGCAGATATTGCCCGCTGGAAACATGCTGCAAGCCTTATGCAGGACATGGATGAATTCTATACCAACGAATACCAAGCATGCCATCAAGCCATTGAAGAAGGGGCAGATGTTGATTTGCATACACAGGGCGAATACAGCATTATGAGCGAAGATGCCCTATGGAACGCACTGGGGGAATTTCATCAACTGGCTTGGGAACACCTGCGCTCAAGCGTAAATGCTTTAGACAAATACCAAGTCTAAAACATCAAAGGCCGTCTGAAACTTTTGATTTCTCAAATATGTTCAGACGACCTTTTATTCAAACGGCTTCTCAGTATTTACTTCAATTTGGCGCGTATTTTTCCAGGTGGCAATACAGGCTTCATAATCTGCCAGCGCTATTTTTACTGTCAACTTACAATCCAGCTGCAAATCCTGTTCCACAATATCGGCCTGATATTGTTTGGCAATCCGTATCACCTCATTCAAAACTGGATATTCACATTTCAACCAAACCGTTTTTTCAACATTCTTTTCAACAACTTCAGCTATCGCCAGTGCCTGAGCCGTTGATTCCTTATAGGCATGAATCAAACCGGGAACACCCAATAGCGTACCGCCAAAATAACGCACAACCACAACCAATACATCCGTTACGCCGACAGAATCAATCTGCCCTAAAATAGGGCGGCCAGCGCTTCCAGACGGTTCTCCATCATCATTTGCGCGAAACTGCATTCCATCCACACCCAATCGGTAGGCGTAACACCAATGTCGTGCTTTGTGGTGCTCTTCCTTTAATGGGTCGAGATATTTCTTCACATCAGCTAACGTGCGGATCGGATAGGCATATGCGATGAAGCGGCTGCCTTTATCTTTAAATTCAGCCTGTGTCGGTGTGGTAATGGTTTTATAGGTCGTAATCATGCCAAAATATTTTCAGACGGCCTTTGTTATAAAAGGCCGTCTGAACGTTTCACGTGAAACATTAGTTTTTCAGTGCTTCAGTCAGTTGAGGCACAACTTCAAACAAATCACCAACCAAGCCGTAGTCTGCTACATTGAAAATAGGCGCATCAGCATCTTTGTTGATGGCAACAATTACTTTACTGTCTTGCATACCGGCAACGTGTTGGATAGCACCGGAAATACCGATAGCGAAGTACAGTTGCGGCGCAACCACTTTACCGGTTTGACCCACTTGGGCATCGTTTGGCGCATACCCAGCATCCACTGCCGCACGGGACGCACCAATCGCCGCACCCAAAACATCTGCCAAAGGAGTCAATACTTCATTGAATTTTTCAGCACTACCCAATGCACGGCCACCGGAAACAATCACTTTCGCCTGAGTCAATTCAGGACGGTCAGATTGGGAAAGTTGACGGTTTACGAAACGGCTCAGGTTTTGAGCAGGCGTTGCTTCAACATTGACCACTTCTGCATTACCGCCTTGTCCGGCAGCATCAAATGCTGTCGCACGGAAAGTCAGCACCAGTTTTTCAGAATCGGATTGAACAGTTTCAAACGCATTACCGGCATAAATCGGACGGACAAATGTCGAGTTATCCACAACTTCGGTTAAATCCGAAACTTGTGGTACATCCAACAAGGCAGCGACCCGGGGCAGAAGATTTTTACCAAACGCAGTTGCAGTCGCAGCCACATAGCGGTAATCCGCAGCCAGTTTAACAACCAAAGGCGCCAATTCTTCTGCCAAACCTTCAGCGTAATAGGGCGCATCGGCTACCAAAACTTTCGCCACGCCTGCTACCTGTTTTGCCTCTTCAACCACCGCAGCAGCATTACTGCCGGCGACCAATAAATCTACATTCCCTAATTTGGCGGCAGCCGTTACCGCATGCAAAGTGGCAGGATTCAAATGTTGGTTATTATGTTCCGCAATAATCAATACGCTCATTTCATACTCCTTAGATCACTTTGGCTTCGTTTTTCAGCTTTTCAACCAACTCGGCAACATCAGCCACTTTCACACCGGCTTGACGTGCTTTAGGTTCAGCAAATTTCACGGTATTTAAACGCAGAGAAATATCCACAGCCAAATCGGCAGGACTTAATTTTTCCAAAGGCTTTTTCTTTGCCGCCATGATATTAGGAAGTTTGACAAAGCGTGGTTCGTTCAAACGCAAATCCGCACTGATCACCGCAGGCAACTTCAACGCAACAGTTTCTTCGCCGCCGTCAATTTCACGGGTTACCAATGCTTCTTCGCCTTCAATTTGCACTTTTGATGCAAAAGTACCTTGAGCCGCATTCAACAACGCAGCCAGCATTTGGGCAACTTGGTTGGCGTCATCGTCAATTGCCTGTTTGCCCAGCAGTAAAATTTGCGGATTTTCTTTATCCGCAACAGCTTTCAGTAATTTTGCGACAGCCAAAGGCTCCAACTTCGCATCAGTCTCAACATGAACCGCACGGTCGGCACCCATCGCCAAAGCAGTACGCAACGTCTCTTCGCATTTTTTCTCGCCAAGAGAAACAGCAACAATCTCGCTTACTTTTCCGGCTTCTTTCAAACGGACAGCTTCTTCTACCGCGATTTCATCAAACGGGTTCATCGACATTTTGACATTACCGATATCCACATCGGAACCATCGGCTTTCACACGAACTTTGACGTTGTAGTCCACTACGCGCTTTACTGCGACCAGTGCTTTCATTCAATTCTCCTAAAAAGAATGTCCATCAAATCAAACATGCTGATTTTGATACATTCTTTATATAAAATCCAATTCGGTTTTCACCAACATGACAAAACCAAATTTGTATAAATCTTGGCAAATAGAGCGGAATTATATCATTTCTAAAGCATTTACTCAGAAAATAAATCTAACTCTCCAGCAATTATTTACCGTATGCTGCAACACAATCCATTAAGGTTTGGTAAACCTCGTCAACATTGGGAATTTGAGCAATACCGCCTAAATTCTTTGCATAAGCCGAAACTTGAACGCCGGTCTTGGCCGGATCTGTATCTGTATAAATTCCTATAACAGGCTTTTCCAACGCATTGGCAAGATGCAGCAACCCGGTATCTACGCCAACAATACCCTCTGCGTTTTTTAATAAAAATGCGGCCTGTAATAAATTCATCTTGTCGCAGACGAAAGCAAACGGTAAACCGCTTGCAATCTGTTCGGCTCGCATTTTTTCGGTTTTATTTCCCCACGGCAGATATACATTGCATTGTTGCTCTTCATTCAACTTTTTCAATAATGCACGCCAGTTTTCTACCGGCCATAATTTACTGTCGCGACTGGTTGCATGCAAAGCAACATAATAAGGGGATTGCACATTTTTCAGACGGCCTGATTCAGGAACCGACAAACCAAATACCTGCGTTTCAGGCATTGTATAACCAAATACTTGGGCGAATAATTCACGGTTTCGCCAAACCGCATTTTTACCTTTCGGTACGGCAAACGTTTTACTGTACGCAAGGGCAGCCAAACTTTCACGCGCGCTGTGTTTATCCAAACCGTAAATAGGGGATTTCGCCATTTTGGCAAAGCATGCGCTTTTAATCAGTCCTTGACTATCTAAAACAAAATCAAAAGATTCAGCCTGTAAATCCGTTTTCAGACGGCCTATTTCACGCCATGTTTCAGCCTGAAAAAGGTGTTTGCGCCACTGCCGCCATTTCATTACATGAACCTTTTTGACAAAAGGATGCAAGCGCGCAATATCTGCAAACCCTGACTCACACAGCCAATGGAGCTCTACCTCAGGACATTGTCGCGCCAAATCTTCAACTGCGGGCAACGTATGAATTAAATCGCCCATACTGGACAAGCGGACAAGTAAAATCTTCATATTTTGGAAAATGTTTCACGTGAAACAACAGAATTTCAAATATAATTTATTGATTATTAATGTATTCTTTTATTTTTTCAGCGTTTTCTAAAATAACTGCCCCGGCAGAATGCATTTCACACCATGCAGATTCAACCGTTTCTGGAGCAATGCCGCGACAAGCCGCCTGATTGACGATGACTTTCCAAGCCCCGCCTTTAAGCAATTGTAAAACCGTTGTCTTCACACAATAATCCGTTGCCAAACCGCCGACAATAACTGTATCTGCATTTTGACAGCGCAACCATTCGATCAAACCTGTACTGAGCTTTTCCTCAATATCGTGAAAACATGCGCCGTAAGGATGCAACTCAGGATCAACGCCTTTCCAAACGCAATAATCGTATTCTTTGGCTGAAGGCAGGCCATCCAACAATTCATAGCCATATGTTCCAACCATCGCATGCGACACCCAAGTCAAATCCGCATCGGGTAAACCCGTCGGTTTCAACATATCAATAGGATTATCCACAAGCCATTTTGCCGCGGTATGATGCGCATCTTTCGTCATAACACGTAAATCCGCCAATGCAGCTTGGGCATTGAGTTCATCCGCAATCAGATGACCTTCGGCAACAGGCAATTCTTTCGGACACAAAGGCGTAAACGTTTTTTGTGCATCTACATCGATGGAAATAATCATGTATTAATATAACCTATTGATTTTATTTTAAATAATTTAAATCATTCATTTATTGCCAATGTACGGACATTTGGAATAAATGCTTTGTATTATAACAAATTACTACCGCAAAATGTGGGAAAACATCTGTGATATGATGACAGTTTGCACAGAATATTTATCCACAAATTATGTCCTATTCGATTACGCCTATTGCAACCGTTCATTCCCCCTACAAACAAAAATTCGGCATTGCCCGCCAACCCGGTTTGGTTCCTGCGGCAGAAATTTGCATTGAACTCACTCCTGAATTTGCCGCAGACAGCGTTCGGGGCTTGGAAGATTTCGACTATGTGTGGATAAGTTTTATTTTCCACGGCGTATTGGATGAAGGTTGGGCGCAAATGGTGCGTCCGCCACGGCTTGGAGGCAAACAAAAAATGGGCGTATTTGCCACGCGCAGCCCGCACCGCCCTAATCATCTCGGTTTATCCCTGCTGAAACTCGAACGTATCGAAACAGGCAAACCTATCCGCATCTATTGCAGTGGTGCAGACCTATTGGACGGTACCCCGGTAGTGGATATCAAACCCTACATCCCGTTTGTCGAATCCAAACCTGACGCATCATCAGGCTTTGTCAGCGGCAAACCTGAAGAATTGAACGTTGTTTGGGCAGAAAGTACGCTTGCGGAACATTTATCCACAGAAGAAAAACATCTCATTGAACAAAGCATCGCCCAAGATCCTCGCCCTGCCTATCAAGATATTCCCGAACGTATTTATGTGATGAATATTGCGGATTATGAAGTACAGTTTAGGATAGAAAACAAATGTGCCACAGTGATTAAACTATCCACAATCTGATTGCAAATTGAATTTATCTACAAACAAAAGGCCGTCTGAAATGTTCAGACGACCTTTTAATTATCCACAGACTGATTGATTTAGCCTGTTATCCTTTAGATTTTACCAGCAAAGAATTCCAAGGTACGAACCAATTGGCAAGTGTAAGACATTTCATTGTCGTACCAAGCAACGGTTTTTACCAATTGTTTGTCGCCAACTGTCATCACGCGGGTTTGAGTCGCATCGAAGAGTGAGCCGTATTCAATACCGATAACGTCGGAAGAAACGATTTGATCTTCAGTGTAGCCATAAGACTCGCTAGCGGCGGCTTTCATGGCTGCATTGATTTCTTCTTTGGTAACAGGGCGTTCGAGAATAGAAACCAGTTCGGTCAAAGAGCCGGTAGCAACAGGAACGCGTTGGGCAGAACCATCAAGCTTGCCGTTCAATTCAGGGATAACCAAGCCGATGGCTTTAGCGGCACCGGTGCTGTTCGGTACGATATTCAAGGCAGCGGCACGGGCGCGGCGGAAGTCGCCTTTACGGTGAGGTGCATCAAGAGTGTTTTGGTCACCGGTATAGGCGTGGATGGTGGTCATCAAGCCTTCGACGATACCGAATTCTTTTTGCAATACCGCAGCCATAGGAGCCAGACAGTTAGTCGTACAAGAAGCGGCAGAGATGACAGTTTCGCTACCATCCAAAATATCTTGGTTTACGCCGTATACAACGGTTTTCACATCATTGCCGCCAGGAGCCGAAATTACAACTTTGCGCGCACCGGCACGGATATGGGCTTCTGCTTTGGTTTTGCTGGTAAAGAAACCGGTACATTCGAGGACGACGTCCACACCCAGCTCACCCCAAGGCAATTCTTCAGGATTAGGATTGGCAAATACTTTGATTTCTTTGTCGTTCACAACAATCGCATCATCTTTCAATTCGGCAGAGCCTTCAAAGCGGCCTTGAGTACTGTCGTATTTAAAGAGGTGCAGCAGCATATCGGCAGGAGTCAAGTCGTTAACAGCAACGACTTCGATACCTTGGGCTTTTTCAATTTGACGCAATGCCAGACGACCGATGCGGCCAAAACCATTAATCGCTACTTTAATACTCATTTTGCTACTCCTATTAGATGGAATGGGAAAAATTTTTCAGTAAGACCATTGTATCCTGAAATAAAATTACTTTCTAGGATTACAGATGATTACTTTTAAGTTGTTTGATTTAAATAAAGAAAACATGAAATTCTTGTTTGTAGAAAAATATCAGGAAAATCGAATCAGACTTAGCTTTTGATATTTTATTTCATAAAAACTATTTTCCAATCTTAAAAGTTTCATAAGTTTATGGAAATCATAAACTTAGTTCTATTTCTTCCGTATTTTGCCATTTTTGTGTTGATAATTCAGTGTTTTCTTCAAATCATAATATTTTAATTTTTAAAATGATGAGTTTGATGAAGAACCAAACTATCTGTGGATAACGGAATAACTTTCTTTAAAACCAATTTGATAATTCCTTTTTATCTTTGAGGCCAACCTCAACTGAATGCCGGAATAAAAAAGGATAGAATCTTAGTTTCCCTATTTATCTATGGATAAAACCCAAATTACCCACTTCAATTTCACATATTTTTGTGGATAATTTAAACATTGAATTTCACCCCCACAAAACATCTATATTGGCAAATACTATTAAAAATGATGGCTTGTTTTTTCCTTTTTAACGTATCATTTGCCCATCAGACTTTTTAAAAGGAAGCAATTATGCTGCAACGGACTTTAGCCAAATCAGTAAGCGTTACCGGCGTTGGCCTGCATTCGGGCGAAAGGGTCGCTCTGACTTTGCATCCTGCTGAAGAAAACAGCGGTATTTCGTTCCGCCGTACTGATTTAAGTGGAGAAATGGGCGAAGTAATCAAATTGAATCCTTATTTGATCAATGATACCCGCCTCTCTTCAACCATCGTTACCGATAAAGGCGTGCGCATCGGCACGATTGAACACATTATGTCGGCTCTGTCTGCCTACGGCATCGACAATGCCTTGATTGAATTGAACGCGCCTGAAATTCCGATTATGGACGGCTCCAGCCTGCCGTTTATTTACCTTTTACAAGATGCAGGCGTGGTGGATCAAAAAGCCCAAAAACGTTTTTTGAGAATCCTCAAACCCATTGAAATCAAAGAAACCGGAAAATGGGTACGCTTTACGCCTTATGACGGCTTTAAAGTTACTTTAACCATCGAATTTGACCATCCCGTATTCAACCGCAGTGCACCTACTTTCGAGATTGATTTTGCAGGAAAATCCTATATCGATGAGATTGCCCGCGCCCGTACCTTCGGCTTTATGCACGAAGTGGAAATGATGCGTGCCCATAATCTCGGACTGGGCGGCAATTTGAACAACGCCATCGTGATTGACGACATGGATGTTTTGAATCCGGAAGGTTTGCGCTATCCCGATGAATTTGTCCGCCACAAAATCCTGGATGCGATTGGTGATTTGTACATTGTCGGCCATCCGATTATCGGCGCATTTGAAGGTTACAAATCAGGCCATGCCATCAATAATGCACTGTTACGTGCCGTTTTGGCAGATGAAAGCGCTTACGAATGGGTTGAGTTTGCCGATGACGAAGACTTGCCCAGCGCTTTTCACGAGTTGCCGGCAGCCTGATAGAAAATAGATAAAACAGTCCAATGAAAAGGCCGTCTGAACCTTTCAGACGGCCTCAATCATGTCCTTTTCCACAAGTAATTATCCACATATTCATTCCTTTTATCTTATTGAAAAATAAAAATATTAAAATTTAACGTTATTCTTATACACATCTTATCCATATATTTTCCCAAACTAAAAGGCCGTCTGAAACGAAACTGTTCAGACGGCCTTTTTCATGTCAAACCGACAATATCAATCGCCCATGACCTTGCCTTCACGGCGCGGGTCGGCACCACCGAGCAAACCGTCTTTGCCGATCACAATGCCTTGTACGCCGGAATTCAAATCGCGGATTTGGACTTTGTAGCCCAGTTTTTCCAATGCTGGCGCTTTATCCGCAGCTGTAGTTTTATCCTCGATTTCATACTGGCTGCCGCGGTTGAGCATATTTGGCAGAGAGATTGCCGCCTGAATGTCCATGCCCCAATCGATATGCGCCACCAGCGTTTTGGCGACGAAACCGATGATGCGACTGCCGCCGGGCGAACCGACCGCCAAATAAGGTTTGCCGTCTTTCATTACAATGGTTGGCGCCATTGAAGAACGCGGCCGCTTGCCGCCAGCCACGCTGTTGGCCACCGTTTTACCGTCCGCGCCGACAGGATTGAAAGCGAAATCGGTCAATTCATTGTTAAGCAGATAGCCGTTTGCCATCAGCCCCGATCCAAACGCGTTTTCAATCGAAGTTGTCATCGACACGACGTTGCCGTCTTTATCCACAACCACCAAATGACTGGTGGACGGCAGCTCTACCGCCATACCCTGTGCGTATGCCTTGCCGAACTGGCCTGCCTGAATATTTTCCAATGCCTTTTCAGCTTTGCGGATTTCTTCGGCGCGCGGTTTCAAATAAGCCTGAGAAATCAGGGCGCGGGTTGGGACGTTCACGAACTTGGGATCGCCGACGTAATAATCGCGGTCGGCAAACGCAATCCGCGACGCATCGCCTATCCAGCGCCAACTGTGGATATTTTCCGCACCCAACGTCTTCATATCTTGATTTTGCAGGACGCCCAAAATCTCGCCCAAAGCAATCGCGCCTGAACTTGGCGCGCCCATGCCGCAGACTTCGTATTCACGATACGGCGCGCAAACCGGTTCGCGCTCGATAACGCGGTAGTTTTTCAAATCCGCCATGCTGATTTTGCCGGGGTTATCCACAGCGCCGGTAACGGCACGGACAATATTCTGCGCCTGCATTCCCTGATAAAACGGCGCGCTGCCTTTTTCCGCCAACAGGCGCACGGAGCGGGCAAATTCAGGGTTTTTCAACACCGTTCCCGCTGTCAAAGGCTTGCCGTCGGGCAGGAAATACGCGGCGGTTTGCGGATAACGTTTCAAAGGCTCCAGATTTTGCTCGATGGATTTCGCCATGCGCGGTGAAACGGTAAAGCCTTGTTCTGCCAAAGCAATCGGTTTGTCAAACAGGCTTGCCCACGGCAATTTGCCGTAACGCTTGTGGACATCTTCCAGCAGCTTCGGAATCCCCGGCACGCCGACCGAACGGCCACCGACCACCGCATTCATAAAGCCCATCGGTTTGCCGTTTTCATCCAAGAAAAGCGCCGGCGTTGCCGCTTTCGGCGCCGTTTCGCGGGCATCAAACGTCGTCAGCTTTTTCGCCTTATTGTCCCAATACACCAGAAACGCGCCACCGCCCAAACCGGAAGACTGCGGTTCGGTCAGACCTAAGGTCGTTTGCATGGCAATCATCGCATCTATCGCGCTGCCGCCGCGTTTCAAAACCTCATATCCCGCCTCGGTTGCCAACGGATTGGCAGACGCCGCCATATAATGCTTGGCACGGATCAATTTCTGTTCGGTCAGCCCCGTCCCTTGTTCCGGCGCATGGTTGTCCACAGATACAGAGGACAGGGCAACTTGAGGCTTTTGAACCGGCTGTTGCGCACAAGCGGCCAAAATCAAAACGGATAACAAATTAATACTAAAGGAAAACTTCATATGCACACCCTTATTGAAATATTTTCAGACGGCCTTTTCCCAGCTTAAATAAAAGGAAATATGAAAATAGCTTGAAATAAAAAACCATTTGACTATTTCTCTAGTCAATCAGTTCCGATTAGAGAAGTATAAAACAAGCTAAGATTGTGCACAGGCAAAAAGTTACCCACAGAATGAAGCAGCAGGAAATTTTTATCCACATCTGCAAACAAGGTCGACCATACTTTATCCTCATCAAAAAATATCAGCTAAGTATTTGAAAAAATTTTGTAATCAAAGTTATCAACAAGCTGTGGCAGCACTCAATATCATCTTCTATTTATTATTTAAAATCTAATTTATAGTTTGTTTTCCCAAAGGCAAAGGCCGTCTGAAACGTAAAGGTATCTTTTCAAAAAATTAAAAAGTTAAGGATTGTTAAAAAGTTGTAAATCAGCTAGAGTTACGCTTGATAAATTTAATCAATAATGGAGTTTCACCAAATGAAAGGCGACATTGGCGTTATCGGCCTTGCCGTGATGGGGCAAAACCTGATTCTCAACATGAACGACAATGGTTTTAAAGTTGTTGCATTCAACCGTACGACCAGCAAAGTAGATGATTTTTTAAACGGCGCAGCCAAAAATACCAATATTATCGGCGCATATTCACTGCAAGATCTGGTTGATAAATTAGAAAAACCACGAAAAATCATGATGATGGTTCGCGCTGGTTCTGTTGTTGACGA
Organism: Neisseria sp. HMSC070H10; assembly: GCF_001837635.1. Lineage (NCBI taxonomy): Bacteria > Pseudomonadati > Pseudomonadota > Betaproteobacteria > Neisseriales > Neisseriaceae > Neisseria > Neisseria sp. HMSC070H10. The sequence goes on along the minus strand of NZ_KV833370.1, from coordinate 42,598 downwards.
TTTTATCGAGCAACTCGTTCCGCTTTTGGACGAAGGAGACATCATTATTGACGGCGGCAATGCCAACTATCCTGATTCTACCCGCCGTACACATGAGCTGGCCGCAAAAGGCATCCGCTTTATCGGTGCGGGCGTTTCCGGTGGCGAAGAAGGCGCGCGTCACGGCCCATCTATCATGCCTGGCGGCGACGAAGCCGCATGGCCTGCCGTTAAGCCGATTTTCCAAGCCATCTCCGCCAAAACGCCTCAAGGCGAGCCTTGCTGCGACTGGGTCGGTCGTGACGGCGCGGGCCACTTCGTCAAAATGGTGCACAACGGCATCGAATACGGCGACATGCAGTTGATTTGCGAAGCGTACCAATTCATGAAAGACGGTTTGGGTATGTCTTATGACGAAATGCACCAAATCTTCAACGAGTGGAACAAAACCGAACTGGATTCTTATCTGGTTGAAATTACCGCCGCGATTTTGGGTTACAGAGATGAAAACGGCGAACCTTTGGTCGAAAAAATCCTCGATACCGCAGGTCAAAAAGGTACAGGCAAGTGGACCGGCATCAATGCCCTCGATTTGGGTATCCCGTTGACCCTGATCTCCGAAGCCGTGTTTGCACGTTGCGTTTCTGCGTTCAAAGACCAACGCGTCCAAGCAAACAGCCTGTTTGGCAAAACCATTACCCCGATTGAAGGCGATAAAGCCGCATGGGTGGATGCGTTGCGCCAAGCCCTGTTGGCATCCAAAATTATTTCTTATGCACAAGGCTTTATGCTGATCCGTGAAGCCAGCGAAAACAACGATTGGGCATTGAATTACGGCAATACTGCCCTCTTGTGGCGCGAAGGCTGCATCATCCGCAGCGCGTTCTTGGGCAACATCCGCGACGCATACGAAGCCAATCCTGATTTGGTCTTCTTGGGTTCCGATCCTTATTTCAAAGGCGTATTGGAAACCTGTCTGCCGGCATGGCGTAAAGTGGTGGCCAAAGCGATTGAGTGCGGTATTCCGATGCCTTGCATGGCTTCTGCCATTACCTTCCTTGACGGCTACACTTCCGAGCGTCTGCCAGCCAACCTGCTGCAAGCGCAACGCGACTACTTCGGCGCGCACACTTACGAGCGTACCGACAAACCGCGCGGCGAGTTCTTCCATACCAACTGGACAGGCAAGGGCGGCGATACCGCTTCAACCACATACGATATTTAATTTGCCTGAGCAAACACAAGGCCGTCTGAGTATTTCAGACGGCCTTTTTATAGGGTTATCCACAATAAAGAATGAAACGATTTAACCTATTTGATAGATAACTTTATGAAATAAATAAAGATTAATAAAGGCCGTCTGAATATTTCAGACGGCCTTTAAAATTGTTCACAACCTTATCAACAGGTTTTCCATAGATTAAACCAGATTTTGCGGATTACCGGCCACAAAGCGGTTGATGTTGTCCAAAAGGATGTCAAACAGGCGGTTGGCGGCCTCTTGGCTTGCCCATGCAATGTGTGGCGTGACGATAAGGTTGGGCAGTCGGGCTTTCAGCAGAGGATTGCCGTCGCGCGGTGGCTCTTGTGTCAACACGTCAAAACCTGCACCGCCGATTTGGCCGTATTTCAAGGCTGCAACCAAAGCGGCTTCATCAACCAAGCCGCCGCGTCCGCAGTTGATGAGAATGGCGCCGGGTTTCATTTGCTGCAATTCGGCTTCGCCTATCATGTTGGCCGTTTGCGGCGTGAGTGGGCAATTAAGCGATACGACATCGGCAGAACGGATGGCTTCATCAAAGGAAACATAGCCGTCGCGGACGCTTTGGGCATTTTTATGTTCGGCGAACACGACATTCATTTTGAAAGCCTGAGCATAAGTTGCCAGTGTTTTACCGATATTGCCGCGACCGAAAATAGCCAGCGTTTTACCGTTCAAATCGCGCATCGGTGCGCCGAGGTGGCAGAAAAACGGCGAGTTTTCCCATAAGCCTGCCGCAACATCGCGCTGATAGGCAGGCAGGTTGCGCATCAGGGTAATCATCATCATAAACGCGTGTTCCGCCACGGATTCATTGCCGTAAGCGCGGATATTGCACACTGCCGTGCCGTTTTGTTTGGCAGCCTCAACGTCCACATTATTGACGCCTGTTGCGGTAACGGCAACCAGCTTGAGTTGTGGATTTTCGGCAAATGCTTGGGCGGAAATCACGACTTTGTTGGTAATCACAATGTCCGCACCACGGATGCGCTCCAGCGTTTCGTGCGCTTCGGTTGTGCCGTAGCTGCTCAATGTATGTGGAAAATCAAAATCAAACGGGCGGTTGACGAGGGTATCGCGGTCGAGGACGACAATATGGAGCTGGTTCATAAAATTCCTATCAAAAATAAAATATCGATTTATAAAATCTAAATCAGGATAAGGGATTTAAAATATACGCGTTAGTTGATAATAATTATTATGTAGTGATTAAAACATCAATGTATCAGGAAAACAGCATGATTAAAACCATTACATTTGCTATTTTGCATTTCAGCGTCGCATTTAGTGTCGCCTATATTTTGACCGGCAGTATCGGCGTTTCCAGCGCGGTGGCTTTGGTCGAACCCATCGTTAATACCGTCGTCTTTTATTTTCACGAAAAAGCGTGGAACCGCTACGAGAAAAACAAATCCGACAAGCAAAAATTGTGGGTGCCTCTGCATCAGTGCGGCTAAAGTTTCAGACGGCCTTTTGCTTGATTAAAACTGATTATGCCTTTGCGGTTCGTCCATCGCCATCAAAATGCCAAACCCTAAAATAGAGTAAGACTTTACGAAGGCTTCATGAAGGTAAAAATGCTAAAATACGCTATTCTTGCAAACCCATTCAGACGGCCTCAATGCTCACCGATTTAGAAAAAAACGCCATCCGCGACCATTACCAAAACATCGGCAAAAACCTGCCCGGTTTCCGTCCGCGCGCTTCGCAGCGGGAAATGATTGCGGCAATTGCCAACGCTTTTTCGCGGACGTTGACGCGTGAAGAAGGCGAAGAAGCGCCCAAACGCGAGGGCGAGAGCATTGCCGTGATCGAAGGGCCGACCGGTGTGGGTAAATCGTTGGCCTACCTTTTGGCCGGCGGCATCATGGCGCAAACGCGCGGCAAACGGCTGATTGTCAGCAGTGCGACGGTGGCCTTGCAGGAGCAGTTGGTTGACCGAGATTTGCCGTTTCTGGTCGAAAAAAGCGGTTTGGAGCTGACCTTTGCGCTTGCCAAAGGACGCGGCCGTTATCTTTGCCCCTACAAACTCTATCAACTGACGCAAAACAACGCTCAGCAAAACCTGCTTGGTTTTGAAGCACCGGAAGTGTTGTGGGACAGTAAACCCAAGCCGGAAGAATTAAATCTGCTGCGTGATATTGCCGATGAATTTTCCGCCCGCCGCTTTAATGGCGACCGCGACACTTGGCCGGAAAAAATCGATGACGCGATTTGGCTCAAAGTCACCAACGACCGCCACGGCTGCCTGAAATCCGCCTGTCCTAATCGTCCGGAATGCCCGTTTTATCTGGCGCGCGATGTTTTGGAAACCGTCGATGTCGTCGTTGCCAACCACGATCTTCTGCTTGCCGACATCAGTATGGGCGGCGGCGTGATTCTGCCTGCGCCCGAAAACAGTTTCTATTGCATAGACGAAGCGCACCACCTGCCCAAAAAAGCCCTCAGCCGTTTTGCCGCCGAACATTCATGGAATATTGCCGTTTGGACGCTGGAAAAACTGCCGCAGCTTACCGGCAAAATTGCCGCACTGACCGATAAAGCCGAACTTGCCAACCTCGCCGACGAAGCTGCCACATCCTTGCTCGACAGCCTGCATGAATGGCAGTTTCACTTGGCGGAAGAGCCGTCTTTAAGACTGGGGTCGTCTGAAAACGACAGGCGGAAACACAACGAACCGACTTGGCTGTGGGAAGACGGCAAAATCCCCGAAGGCTTGGAAACCACAGTTTCCAATACGGCCATTGCTGCACGCAGCCTGCTCAAACACGTTGTCGGCCTGAACGATGCGCTTTCCGCCGCACGCCGCGAAAAAGAGCAGGACGGCGCGCTCATCGACCGCCTGACCAGCGAGTTCGGCCTTTTTATCGCCCGTATCGAACAAATCAGCGCGGTTTGGGATTTGCTTTCCACCGTTCCCATTGAAGGCGAAGAGCCGTTGGCGAAATGGATAACCCGCCGTGCCGACGACAAAAACGACTACATTTTCAACGCCAGCCCCATCAGCAGCGCATCCCACCTTGCCAACAGCCTGTGGCGGCGCGCGGCAGGTGCGGTGTTGACTTCGGCCACCCTGCAATCGCTCGGCAGCTTCAACCTGATTTTGCGCCAAACTGGTCTGCTGTGGCTGCCCGAAACCACCACGCTTGCTTTGGAAAGCCCGTTTAATTTCGATACGCAAGGCGAGCTGTATATTCCGCCGGTTCAAGCCAGCCCCAAAGACCCTGATGCGCACACGGCTGCCATTGTCGAGTGGTTGCCGAAGCTGGTTTCGCCGGTTGAAGCCATCGGTACGCTGGTGTTGTTTTCCTCGCGCAAGCAAATGCAGGATGTCGCCTTACGACTGCCTGACGAATACTTACCGCTTCTGCTTGTGCAGGGCGAGTTGCCCAAGGCTGTTCTTTTACAAAGGCACCATCAAGCTATTGCCGAAGGTAAAGCCAGCATTATTTTCGGCCTCGACAGTTTTGCCGAAGGCCTCGACCTGCCCGGTACGGCCTGCGTGCAAGTCATCATTGCCAAGCTGCCGTTTGCGATGCCGGACAACCCCATCGAGAAAACCCAAAACCGCTGGATTGAACAACGCGGCGGCAATCCCTTTATCGAAATCACGGTGCCTGAAGCCAGCATCAAATTGATCCAGGCTGTCGGCCGCCTTATCCGTACCGAACAGGATTACGGCCGCGTGACCATCCTCGACAACCGCGTCAAAACGCAACGCTACGGCCAGCAATTATTGGCCTGTCTGCCGCCGTTTAAGCGGATAGGGTAGTTGTGGATAATTCAAAGGCAAAGGCCGTCTGAAACCAAATGTTCAGACGGCCCTTTATTCTTTTCAAGCTATAAATCCAATTTCATGACGGATACGGTTTCCCCGTTGTGCCAAGTCTGGGTGATTTCTTTCCAGCCGAACTTTTCATACACGGCCTGCACATCCGGCGTATAGAGAAACAGATGCGGCAAACCCAGTTCGCGTGCTTTATCCAGGCAAAACGAAACCAGCTGCCTGCCCACGCCCAAACCGCGAAACTGCGGCAAAACGAACACATCGCCCAGCCAATATTCGTGTTCGGGAAAACACGCCATATCAAACCGCTTCAATGCCGCCGAACCTATCAGCTGCCCTTCGTTATCCACAGCCGCAAACGCCAGCGGCAAGTTATCCCCATTGATGCACTGCGCGTAATACGCACGGATTTTGTCCAGAGACGACCACGGCGCAAAATCGTGCCATTCCTCAAACAGCGCGAGGGCTAAAGGCTCGACAAACTCAGGCTTCAGACGGCATATGTTCATATTTGGTCCTCTTGTTGTACGGCATAGGGATTATTTTTACAGTATAGGCCGTCTGAAAGGTTAACACATCTTAAAAAATCAGCGTAAAACACGATAAACCCGCCGCCAGCCCCATTCAAATCACTTATAATTCTGCCCGTACCGCACACAAACAAAAGAAGAACATCATGGCCAAGAAATTTCCCATTTTCCCGAAAAATCCCGAGCGTATCTGCTGGGGTTGCGACAAATACTGCAAAGAAGACGATTTGCAATGCGGCAACGGTTGCGAACGAATCCAACACCCCATCGAGTTGGACGGCCGCGACTGGTATAAAAAAGGCGACTGGAGCAATTTGTTGAGCGAAGAGCAGCAAATCGAACTTGGACTGAAAGAAGCGCCCAAACCGGCCAAACCGCATATCAAGCTGCCTTTGAAAAACAAAACGGCTTAAACGGAATGCCGTAAACAAACGAAATAAAAGGCCGTCTGAAACCTGAAAAACAGGGTTTCAGACGGCCTTTGCATTGTCGGATTATGCCTTCACATAATGCACAAACGCGTATTCGATGCCTTTGGCGGAAACATGGTTTTCCCGAGAGACTTCTTGCCATGTTTCTGTGGAAAACTCAGGAAAAAACGCATCGCCGTCCACATCCAAACCGACTTCGGTCAAACGCAAATCCGTGGCAATCGGCAGGACTTGTGCATAAATTTGCGCGCCGCCCATGATGATGACTTCTTCAACCCCCTGACACAAAGCCAGCGCATCTTCCAAAGAAGCCGCCGTTTGCGCGCCCTCAGCCTGATAATCTTGGCGGGAGATGACGATATTTTGACGGCCGGGAAGTGGCTTGCGTGGCAGCGATTCCCATGTTTTGCGGCCCATAATGACGGGTTTGCCGGTGGTGTAGGATTTGAAAAAGGCAAAATCCTCGGGCAAATGCCAAGGCATGGTGTTGTTGATGCCGATACAGCGGCGGGCGGCGTAGGCGGCGATAAGGGTGATTTTCGGCATGATGAAATCCGTTTGCAAAATAAAATGATTATAGCGGAAGGGAGGAGGGAAGGACTGAATGCCCGATATTCTAAAAATGTTTCAATATTTATAAAATCAATATTCAAAATACTTAATTTTGACAAAAATCATTTATTGTTCATTTTTTTAGGTATATGATAAATATCATATCAAATAAAAAAGGAAAGGAAAAAATGATGAGAACCCTCCGCATTTCTGCTTTGACTGCTTCCCTGTCTTTGATGTTGGCTGCCTGCGGCGGCGCAACAAGTGGCTTGTCGAATGCCGTTACCGAGCCGCTCAATCCGCATCCGAAAGGCGTGTTGTCCGTTGAATTGAACGAATCCGTCCCTGAAAACGGTACGTTGGAGCTGACGGCCAACGGTAAACCGCAAACCCTGCAAAAAGGCGACAAACTCGATACCGGCTTTTTGAAAACCGATAAAGTATCCTCTTACGACTACGCCCAAAAAATCAAGGTAAACGGCCAAGTCATCACTTTGGAAACCGGCGACTTCCAAGTGTATAAACAAAATTATTCCACTGTTGCCGCGCGTTACGCCAAACAAAAAGCCGATGACGCAGGCAAGCTGCAAAACCTCGATATATACACATTCACCGTCGGCGAAGTCCAAGGCGATGAAACCGCTTACCGCAATTTGCCCAAACAAGGCAGCTATCAGTATTCGGGCATTGCGTTTAACGGCGATGACCGCAGCGGCCGTCTGAAATACACCGTTGATTTCGATAAAAAACAAGGTTACGGCAAAATCAGCAGCATGGCTTCCCACAATAATGTCGATCTGCTTGCCGCAGGTATTGCCAATAACAATGGCAAAGCCGCCATCAGCGGTAAAACCAGTTTGAGTGGTGTCGAAAACGGCCGTTATGATTTGAAACTCTTCGGCCCGCAGGCTGAAGAAATTGCCGGTAAGGCGCAAATCAAAGTTGGCGACTCTACCAAAGAAATCGGTTTGGCCGGTAAGAAAGAATAGGAAATAAGGCCGTCTGAACATTTCAGACGGCCTTATTGTGACAAAAAAAGCAACGGCTCAAACCGTTGCTTTTTTCATGCCAACCTAAATTACAGGCTGCCCAAGATAATGCGCAATACGCGGCGCAACGGTTCGGCAGCGCCCCACAAGAGTTGGTCGCCGACAGTGAACGCGCTGATGTATTCGCCGCCCATCTCCAGTTTGCGGATACGGCCGACAGGAACAGACAGCGTGCCGGTAACTTTGGCAGGAGTCAGCTCGTGAATGCTGGCTTCTTTTTCGTTGGGGATAACTTTCACCCAGTCGTTTGCGCCTGCCAAAATGGCTTCGATTTCAGAAACAGGCAGGTCTTTTTTCAGCTTCAGGGTGAGGGCTTGGCTGTGGCAGCGCATAGAGCCGATGCGTACGCACAAGCCGTCGATTACGGTCGGATTGTCGCTGCGGCCGAGGATTTTGTTGGTTTCTACGCCGCCCTTCCATTCTTCTTTGGACTGGCCGTTGCCCAAGTCCACGTCAATCCACGGAATCAGGCTGCCGGCGAGCGGTACGCCGAAGTTGGCTTTCGGATAGTCTTCGCTGCGCAGGAAATCGGACACTTTGCGGTCGATGTCGAGAATCGCGCTGGAAGGATCGGCAAGCTCGTCTGCCACTTTGGCGTGAATCGCGCCCATGCCGTTGATGAGTTCGCGCATGTTTTTCGCACCCGCGCCGGAAGCGGCTTGATAGGTCATGCTGGTTGCCCATTCGACCAAATCGTTTTGGAACAAACCGCCCAAAGCCATCAACATCAGGGAAACGGTACAGTTGCCGCCGATGTAGTTTTTCACGCCGTTTTTGAGGCCGTTGTCGATGACGTTGCGGTTGACAGGGTCGAGGACGATAATCGCGTCGTCTTTCATGCGCAGGGAAGAAGCCGCGTCAACCCAGTAGCCGTTCCAGCCGCTGTCGCGCAGGGGTTGGAAGACGGATTTGGTGTAATCGCCACCCTGACAAGTAACGATGATGTCCATTTTTGCCAATTCGGCAACATCGTTGGCATCCAACAATGTTTTGGCTGCCTGACCGAAATCAGGGGCATCGCCGCCGACGTTGGAAGTGGTAAAGAAAAATGCTTCGGGAATGTGGGCGAAGTCGTTTTCTTCTTTCATACGCTGCATCAAAACAGAGCCGACCATACCGCGCCAGCCGACAAAACCTACTTTCATGTGTTACTCCTTACAAAGAAAATCCGGATAAGTTTATAGTGCATTAACAAAAATCGGAACGGCATCGCCTGCCGTTTTGTTCAGACTTTTGTTAACCCACTATAAAAAAGGGGAAAACAAACGTTTTAACGCCGTCTGCGGAAAATGTAAAGGTTTTTATCGAAATTTTTTAGAATGATGGAAAAATAGGTTAAGATGGCAATGAAATTGCATCTCATTAAATAGCACAGAGGAAGATTAAATGAGCGAAATCAATTTGTCGGATTTGCCTAAAACAGAAATAGTAGATGTCCATATTGCTTCGCCGGGGGCGAGGGTTGCGGCATATTTGTTGAATAATCTGTTTACTTTTTTGATATGGGTACCATTCATTGTGATGGTAGTTTTCACTTTAGATGAAAGCAAAAAATTAGTTTCGGAATCTTCTCTTTTTAATACCCCTGAATATTTTGCCATAACATTTTTTATTTCTTTGGCTGTTTATTTGGTTTTTGGTATTGTCCAACTGTATTACATGAGCCGGGACGGTCAGTCTTTAGGTAAAAAAATTATGGGCATCCGGGTGTTAAAAAATGACGGAAGCAATCCGGGCTTTGAAGGAACGGTTTTAATCCGCGAAGTTGTCTGGGCGCTTGCTGTTGGTGTTGTGGTAACTATTGTATCGTTGGCAATAAGTGACACGGGTGGAAACCTGATTTCTCTGCTTATAGCCTTCATTAACTTCATCATGCTCTTCTCCGTCAAACGCGACCGCCGCACGCTCTACGATATGCTGGCCGATACGGTTGTCGTCAAATTGCCGCCGCGCCGATAAATGGCTTTTTTGTGTTAAAATCAGCACTTTCCAATATAGGCCGTCTGAAAAATAGCTTTCAGACGGCCTTTCGACACGCTATTGATTCCATGAAAAAACATCTGTACCGCATCACGCTCGTCAGTATTGCCGCAGCCATTCTTGCCGCCTGTCCGAGCAAAAGCATTAAAAACCTCCCCGAAACCGACACCAGCGTTATCAAAGGCCCTGACCGCCCCACCGGTACGCCCGATCCCATCGGTACGACAGTGAGTGGGGGAGGAGCAAACTATACCGTAGTTTCCTACAACGAATTGCCGCACTGGGATCTCCAACACTTTACCAAAAGCCTGCAGTCTTTCCGTTTAGGCTGTGAAAAACTTAAAAACCGCCAAGGCTGGCAGGACGTTTGTATCCAAGCCATGCAAACACCGGTGCACCATTTCCAAGCCAAACACTTCTTTGAACGCTATTTCACCGCATGGCGCGTCGATAACGGCGGCAATCCTGCCGGCACCATTACCGGCTATTACGAACCGGTCCTGCACGGCGACGACAAAGCCACAAGCCAATCCCGTTTCCCGATTTACGGCATTCCGAACGATTTTGTTTCCGTTCCGCTGGCTGCAAACTTGAGGGGCAGCAAAGCCACCGTCCGCATCCGCCAAACCGGCCCAAACAGCGGCGTCATCGACAACAGCGGCACATACACGGCCGACTTGTCCAGATTCCCGATTACAGCACGCAGCACTGCGCTGAAAGGCCGTTTTGAAGGCAGCCGTTTTGTTCCTTACCACACCCGCAGCCAAATCAACGGCGGCGCGCTTAACGGCAAAGCGCCGATTTTGGGTTATGCAGATGATCCGGTCGAACTTTTCTTTATGCACATTCAAGGTTCAGGCCGTCTGAAAACACCGTCCGGCAAATACATCCGCGTCGGATTTGCCGATAAAAACGAACATCCGTATGTTTCCATCGGCCGCTATATGGCGGACAAAGGCTATCTGCCGCTGGGTCAGACCAGCATGCAGGGCATCAAGGCCTATATGAAGCAAAACCCCGGCCGTCTTGCCGAAGTTTTGGGACAAAACCCAAGCTACGTCTTCTTCCGCGAGCTGACCGGCAGCAGTGATTCAGGCCCGGTGGGCGCATTGGGTACGCCGTTGATGGGCGAATACGCCGGTGCCATCGACCGTCACTACATCACGCTTGGCGCACCATTATTTGTCGCCACTGCCCATCCGATCACCAAAAAAGCCCTCAACCGCTTAATTATGGCGCAAGATACCGGCAGCGCGATTAAAGGCGCAGTCCGTGTGGATTATTTCTGGGGCTATGGCGACGAAGCAGGCGAAGTGGCCGGTAAAATGAAAACCACCGGCTATGTATGGCAGCTCCTGCCCAACGGCATGAAACCGGAATACCGTCCATAAACAGCGGTTTAAAAAAGGCCGTCTGAAACCAAGATTCAGGTTTCAGACGGCCTTTTTATTTCTATAAAAATGCGGCAGGTTTTAAAAACCTGCCGCGGTATGGGGACATACAGCTCGGACGGTAAGCCGGGTTCTGTCGCGGACAGTCATTCCTCTAGGCACATCATTGCTGGTGTGCTCAAGCAACCTACCCGAGCGCTCGGCGAGCAGCGTCATCGCGTTCTGTTTGGTCTTGCTCCGAATGGGGTTTAGCCTGCTGCGCTTTGTTACCAAATGCACGGTGCGCTCTTACCGCACCTTTTCACCCTTACCTGTTTTGCCCGAAGGCAATCATCGGCGGTATTGCTTTCTGTTCCACTTTCCGTCGCGTTGCCGCGCCCGGCCGTTAGCCGGCATTCTGCTCTGTGGAGCCCGGACTTTCCTCCCCGTATGCCTTACGCGATACGCGGCGACTGTCTGTCCGACCTGTATGAGGTGCGGATTATAACACAGCCGCCATAGGGTTCAGACGGCCTAAATATTTATTTTTTCTTTTTAAATGCTATTTCGGTCAAACCCAATTCCTGTGCTTTTTTGCGGACTGCGGATTCGGGCATTTCGCGTGCCAGGCGGCTGGTGCAGTATTCAGTCATGGTGGTGGCGCAGGCTTTGAAGTTGCCGGTAAAGTCGCTGGCGGCACTCAAAAACGGGATGAGGCGGCCGGCCATGATTTCTTCGGCCGGTGCGTCTGTTTGGGCGGATACGCGTCCGGACTCGACCGCCGAGAAGATTTGTTCGGTAAAGCGTCGGGCGAAGTTTGCTTCTGTTTGGCAGTCTTGGAATGCAGTGTTTTCATGTTGGCAGACAAGGGTAACTTCGCCTTGAGCTTCTTGCAGCGGTTCGGCCAAATCGAGTTTGAGGGTTTGCTTGTCGGTTTGCAGCCAGGCGGTGCGGCCTTGGGTTTTGATGATTTTGCCGTAAACGCCGATGGCATCGTTTTTAGGGATGTTTTTCTGTTCGGCAAGTTGCTGGGCTGAGAATAAGGGGGCTTGTTCGGCAAATGCGCCGCCGGTTTCGTGTTTGAAGTAGGCGGCGAGGTCTTGTTTGATGAGGGCTTGGGTCAGTAGTTTTTCGCCTTCGGTCAGGCGGTGTGCGAAGCCGTGTGTTTTGGGGGCGGATGCGGCATCCGTGGTCTTGGTGTCCGGCGTGCAGGCGCTCAGGAGTAAAAGCAGGGGAAGGATGTATTTCATGGTTGGTCTCTCAACAGGCCGTCTGAACCTATGGTTTCAAACGGTCAGCATTGTTTATCGATAACGATAAACCCGGCGGGGATAAACGGGATAGGCCGGGTAATTGCGGACGGGTTCGCTGTCTTGATAGATGACGGTCGTCCCGGGCGGGGCGTTGATGGTCACGGTTTTGTTGACGGTGGTTTGCGAGTGGACGGGCAGGTCTAAGACGGCGGTGCGCCCGTACGGAGTCTCGGTATAGACGCATGCGCTTAGAAGCAAGGCGGCACTCAGGACGGCGGTTTTCATGTTTCAGACGGCCTTATTTGAGCAGGTTTTTTAAGGCCAGGCGCACGCCTTCGCCGACTTCCGTGCCCTTGGGAATGCCTTTGGTGGCAGCTTTGGCTTCGCGTTCGTTGTAGCCGAGGGCAAGCAGGGTGTTGATGATGTCTTGGCTTTCGTCGGCAACGGTATCAGGGGCAAACAGGCCGTCTGAAACGGTATGGGATACGAGTTTGCCGCGCAGTTCCAACACCATGCGTTCGGCGGTTTTTTTGCCGATGCCGGGGGCGGAAGAGAGACGTTTGACGTCTTCTTCGGCGACGGCTTGCGCCAGCTCGTCGGCATTCATGGCCGACAAAATGCCCAATGCGGTTTTGGCACCAATGCCGCTGACTTTGACCAGTTGGCGGAAGGTGGCGCGTTCCTCGGTTGAGGCGAATCCAAACAGCAAATGTGCGTCTTCGCGGACAACAAGCTGGGTGTAAAGATGGACGGTTTCGCCAACGGGGGGCAGGTTGTAGAAAGTCTGCATGGAAACGTCGGCTTCATAACCCACGCCGTTGACGTCGATAACGACCTGCGGCGGATTTTTCTCAATCAATTTGCCTGTGAGCCTGCTGATCATGGTATTCCCCTGTGATTAAAAAAGGCCGTCTGAAACCTTGCAATCGGGTTTCAGACGGCCTTGTATTGTATCAAACTTCAGCGGTAACGCGGACGAAATCAGATGGCGGATGCTAGGTTCAGATGACGGGCGCGTTCGCCTGCTTCGGCGGCACGTTCTTGGCTGCTGAACGGACCCATTTTGACAACGTATTCGTAGTTGCGTTTTTCCAGCATGACTTTGCTGTCTGACGGCAGGCTTTGTGCGGCTTGGTTCAGATAAGCCTGTGCTTCGCGTTGGGTACCGAAGGATTTCAAATCAACAAAAAATTCTTTGTTGTTTGGGGAAACAATGGTTTGAGCGGCGGTTTGGCCGGGGATGATTTGTTCAACTTTGACGTTGGCTGTGCCTTGGTTGATGAAACCCAATTGTTGGGCGGCGGCTTTGGAAACATCGATGACGCGGTTGCCGTGGAAAGGGCCGCGGTCGTTGACACGGACGATGACACTTTTGCCGGTTTGCATATTGGTCACACGTGCGTAGCTGGGAATAGGGAGGGTTTTGTGGGCGGCGGAGAGGGCGTTCATATTGTAACGCTCGCCGCTGGAAGTTTTACGGCCGTGGAATTGGCTACCGTACCATGAGGCTTTGCCGGTTTGGCTGAAAGAGGAAACTTTGGTCAGCGGCGTGTAGCGTTTGCCGGCAACTTTGTAACTGCGGTTGGCAGAAGGATGCAGTTTTTCGACTCGGACCACGCTGTCGGCGACGGCGGCATTGATGGAAAGGACGCCGATGGTGGCGGCGGCTAAGGAAAGGAGGGTTTTTTTGGTAAAAGTCAAAACGGGTTCCGTTCTTGAGTTGATAACGCAGCGGTTTCAGACGGCCTGTTATACGCCGCCTGCGAAACCGTTTTGTCGCCATGCTTCAAACAGAATAACGGCGACGGTATTGGAAAGATTCATGCTCCTGCTGTCGGGCATCATCGGCAGGCGGATTTTTTGTCCGGCAGGCAGGCTGTCGAGAACTTCGGCAGGCAGGCCGCGCGTTTCGGGACCAAACAGCAACACGTCGCCTTCGCGGAAGGAAACTTCGTCGGGTCGGGTAGAACCTTTGGTGGTCAGCGCGAAAATGCGACGGCCTTCAAGGGCCTTGAGGCAATCATCGAAATTTTCATGTACCGTCAGTTTGGCAAACTCGTGATAATCCAAGCCCGCGCGTTTCATTTTGGACGAATCCAGCGGAAACCCAAGCGGCTTGACCAAGTGCAAATCGGCACCGGTATTGGCGCACAGGCGGATGATATTGCCCGTATTGGGCGGGATTTCGGGTTGGTACAAAACTATGGTAAACATATAAATCAATCACTTATAGAGTGGCATAATGCCGAAATGTTCCATGGGTGTCAAAAACTTTAAGCTATTTTTTCATTGGCGGACGCGCCAAACTCCAGCAAAAAATCTTACCTGCGCCTGATTTTTTCAGCGTTTTCGCCAATTCGTTTAAAGTCGAACCGGTGGTAAAGACATCATCAATTAACAGAATATTACACGCCTTCGGCAATTCAGTTTTGATTTTAAATGCATTCTTGATATTTCGCCGACGTTCGTCGCTTTTCAGCGTACTTTGCGGCTCGCCGTGCCGTCTGAAAACCGCGTGGCGCGGCAGCAGCGTCCAGCCGTAGCGTTTTGCCAAAATATCCGTCAACACCTCGCTTTGGTTGAATCCGCGCTTGAGCCGCCGCTCTTTGCTCAAAGGCATGGGCAGGACGAAATCGAAGTGTTCCGTCGTTAGCCAGTCCGGTGCGTTTTGGCCCATCAAATCCGCCAACGGCCGGCTCATGCCCAAATCGGCCAAGTGTTTCAGCTCGCGTATCATGCTGCTGACGGGTGGTTCGTAATACAGCGAGGCCCACATTCTATCAAATGCGGGCGGCTTTTTCTGACAACTGCCGCACACTGCCCCGCCTGCGACATGGCGGAAACACAAAGGGCAGCTTTGTGCCGCGTCGATAAAATATTCCGTCAAATCGTTTGCGCAGCCTCGGCAAAGGCCGTCTGAAACGGAATCGTGGCATAATACGCAACGTCGCGCATTGAGCTGTTTCAAACTGCGCCACCAAGAAAGAACATTCATGCCACACTCCGCCAAAAAAGTTTATCTGATACACGGTTGGGCGGCGAACCGCCATGTATTCGACGATTTGATACCGCGCCTGCCTGCCGGTTGGGACGTCCGCGCGCTTGATTTGCCCGGACACGGCGATGCGCCTTTTACCGAACCGTTTGATATTGCCGCCGTTGCCGAAACCTTTGCCGGACAAATCGACACGCCGGCACACATTCTTGGCTGGTCGCTGGGTGGATTGGTTGCCCTGTATTTGACCGCGCTTTATCCCGACAAAATCCAATCGCTATGCCTGACGGCAAGTTTTGCCCGATTGACTGCCGACACGGATTATCCAGAAGGCTTGGCACAACCTGCCTTGGGCAAGATGGTCGGCGCATTTCAGCTGGATTATGCCAAACATATTAAACAGTTTCTACAACTGCAACTGCTGCACACGCCGCATTCGGGCGAAATCTTAAACCGGGTGTTACCTGATTTGGCGCGCTGCGGCACGCCTTCCGCCTTACAGGCCGCGCTTGAAGCGGTCAACCATGCCGACGCGCGTCCGCTGTTGCCGCTTATTCAAACGCCGTCACTGCTGGTGTTTGGACAGAAAGATGCCATCACGCCGCCGCGCATGGGCGAATATTTACACCGCCATTTGAGCGACAGCGAGCTGGTCCTTATCGACAAAGCCGCACACGCGCCCTTTTTAAGCCATGCCGACGAATTTGCCGAAATTTACCGCAATTTTGTCGAAAAGGCCGTCTGAAACAGACTTAAACCATAAAAACATTGCCGGGCAAAGCCCGCTGACACGACCCACCATGACCGAACAAGACAAACGCTGGCAGATTCACCGCCATCTCGCCCAAGACACCGACGAGCGCCTGCAGCTGGTCCGCAATGCACCCAAACGCATCATGCTGATTGGTGCCGATGCCGACATCAGCCGCAGCCTGCTGGCCGCGCGTTATCCCGACGCTGTGTTTGAAGAATACGATCCGAATGCCGATTTTTTGAAAACCGCCGCCGCCGCGCGCAAAGGCGGTTTCTGGCAGAAGCTGACCGGCAAAACCATTCCGCAGCATTGCCAAGCCCTGACTGTGCCGCTGCCCGAAGCATCCGCCGATATGTTGTGGGCCAACCTCAGCCTCAGCCGCGCCGACGATATTTTGCCGGTATTGAAAAACTGGGCCGCTGCCTTGAAAACCGACGGATTATTGTTTTTTACCCACTTTGGCCGCGACAGCCTGAGCGAGCTGACAGGCCGTCTGAACCATGAAGGCATCGAATGCGAAGCGCCCACGCTGATTGATATGCACGACTTGGGCGATATGCTCGCCGACAACGGCTTTTACGATCCGGTGACCGACACGGCTAAGCTTGAGTTGAGCTATAAAAAAGCCGGGACGTTTTGGCAGGACATGGAAACCTTGGGATTGTGGAATGCGTTGAAGTTCAGCAATCCGCAAGCGGCAAAGGAATGTGTGGATAAGATTTTTGCCAACGAAGGCCGTCTGAACATCACGCTTGAAACCGTGTACGGCCATGCCGTGAAGAAATTGGTGTTGCCGCAAGGGGAGAATGTGGTGCAGTTTTTCCCGAAACGGCAGGGCTAGTTTGGTTGCCGTTTCCGGTAGGGTTTACATTGCGATTGTGTGTTGTCGAATGCGGTTTGGCGTTTGTATCGATTGCCTACGCTGTTTAATATGTATGAAAAAGGCCGTCTGAAAAGTTTTCAGACGGC
>NZ_KV833370.1:0-25588 GCF_001837635.1 Neisseria sp. HMSC070H10 | reverse complement strand
TGAAAAAGGCCGTCTGAAAAGTTTTCAGACGGCCGTTTATTTGATTCCAAATTAAGCCTGTTTGGCCGCCCATTCGGCCGGAGTGGCGGCAACGGAAATAGACAGCGCGTGCAATTCGTTGCTTTCGAGTTGCGGCTTGAGGCCGTCTTTAATCAGGCGGTGGCGGGCGAGGCGGGCTTTGCCTTCAAATGAGGAGGAAACGATTACGGCGAAGAAGTGATGGCCGTCGCCTTCGACTTCGACGTGTTCGCAAGGGGTAACGCCTTCAATTAGGGTTTTGACTTGTTCGGGTAAAAGCATGGGGGTTCCTTGGGAAATGGTTTGCTTGTAAAAGAGGGCATTATACCGAATCTTGATAAAAACAGGCCGTCTAAAAAACCAAACTTCGGGTTTCAGACGGCCTCGGTCTTTTGAAGCGTCAAATGCTTATTCGTACACTTTCAGCAGCTCGACTTCAAAAATCAAGGTCGCGTGCGGAGGAATCACGCCGCCGGCACCGTGTGCGCCGTAGCCCATTTCGGAAGGAATGGTCAGCTTGCGTTTGCCGCCTTCTTTCATGCCGCCGAAGCCTTCGTCCCAACCTTTAATCACTTGGCCGACGCCCAGAGTGATGGTCAGCGGTTGACGGCGGTCGAGGCTGGAGTCGAATTTGGTACCGTCTTCCAACCAGCCGGTGTAATGTACGGTGATTTCTTTGCCTTTGACGGCTTCTTTGCCGTGGCCTTCTTGCAAGTCTTCAATAATCAGGCTCATGATGTTCCTTTCGGATGTATGGTGAAAATCGGCTCAAGATTACCATATTGTGTGGAATCGTGAAACAAAGCCGCCCATATGGTCGGCAACAAAAAAGGCCGTCTGAAACGGATTTTCAGACGGCCTTTGTTTTGTGCTAAACCTTATTTGTTGTCAGGTCGGGATTTGACATCGGTGGATACAGGCAGCTCAGGCATGGTTCGGGCAGATTCAGGAACATTGCCGGAGAGGGCTTTCAAGAAGGCAACGATGTTTTCAGTTTCTTCCGGAGCCAGAGTTTTACCCAATTGAGCTTTCGCCATGATGTTGACGGCTTTATCCAATTCCCAAACGCTGCCGTTGTGGAAGTATGGGTAGGTGCGTTCGACGTTTCTCAAGCCGGGAACACGGAAGAAGAATTCGTCTTCGGCTTTTTTGGTTACGTCCGCACGGCCTTTGTCGTGTTTAGGATCGTCGATGTGTTTCCAGTAAGGACCATCCACCAAACCGAATTTTTGGAACATGGTACCGCCCAAGTTGACGCCGCTGTGACAAGCGATACAGCCGTTGTCCATAAATGCGCGTACGCCTTTGCGTTCTTGTTCGCTCAAGGCGGATACGTTGCCTTTCAGGTAGTCGTCCCAACGGGTCGGGGTCAGCAGGGTACGTTCAAACGCGCCCAATGCGGTGGTGATGTTTTTGAAGGAAACCGCGCCGTCTTCAGGGAATGCGGCTTTGAATTTCTCTTGGTATTCAGGAATACCGGCGATTTTGGCGGCGGCATCGGCTTCGGTTGCGTTGGCCATTTCAACAGGGTTGAGCAATGGGCCGCCGGCTTGTTCTTCCACATCGGCTGCACGGCCGTCCCAGAATTGGCTGCCCAACAAGGCGGCATTCAGAGCAGTTGGGGAGTTACGGCCGCCGAATTGGCTTTTATGACCCGCGCTGGTCGGCATGTTGTCCACGCCGGCCGTTGCCAAGTTGTGGCAGGAGTTACAGCTGACGGTATTGCCTTTGGACAGGCGGGTTTCGTACCAAAGTTGTTGGCCGAGTTTGACCTGTTCTTCGGTAAACGGACGGACTTGTTGCATTTCGGCTAAGTCAGGCAAAGGTTTGAACGTAGCTTGCGCGCGTTCCAACAGGGCTTTGTCTTCGTCAGAAACATTGGCAGAATTTTGAGGGGCCGAAACGGCGGCGGTGCTTGCGGCAGTATCGGCAGCGCTCGCGGCAGAAGCTGCTTGAGGGGTTTCAGTAGTTTGTGCAGTTTTCTCACCGCAGGCGGTCAGCGCGGCAGAAACGGCCAAAGCCAAAGCGATTTGGTGGAGTTTTAAACGTGGCATAGGAGGGTTCCTTTGCTATGCGTTTGTTATGTCATGGATTGCTGATTGCACCAGCAATATGCCAACTATAAAAGATAAGGCGGTTTTAATTTTTGTTGTAAATCAACCTTTTAAATTTGATAAATTTTGAAAATATCACTGATAGAGAATTTTATACTATGGAACTTTTTTATTATTTATTTACAATTAGTTACTGTTTTTAAGGCCGTCTGAAAAAATAAAATTCAGACGGCCTTTTGGTTTTTATTGATTACGTCCGTTATTTTCTTTTAAAAAATCTTAATAAATATGGGGTTATTAAAAAATGAAAATAATTTGCGTTATTAAACATAAAGCGTTATAAATGCGTTAACAAATAAACGTTTCACTTTAGAGTTTTTTATGCTGATTGCTTTATTGATTATGCTGCGCGAGGGCATCGAAGCCGCCCTGATCGTCGGCATCGTTGCCAGTTTTTTGAAACAGTCGGGACACAGCGAGCTGATGCCGAAGGTTTGGCTGGGCGTGTTTTTGGCTGCGGCCATGTGTTTGGGCATCGGATACGGCATCCATTCGGCAACGGGCGAGATTCCGCAGAAGGAACAGGAATTGGTGGTCGGCGTCATCGGCCTGGTGGCTGTGGCCATGCTGACGTACATGATTTTGTGGATGAAAAAGGCCGCACGTTCGATGAAACAGCATCTTCAGGATTCTGTTCAGTCGGCCTTGAACCGCGGCAGCGGCCAGGGTTGGGCCTTGGTCGGCATGGCGTTTTTGGCTGTAGCGCGCGAAGGTTTGGAGAGCGTGTTTTTCCTGCTGGCCGTGTTCCAGCAAAGCCCGACGTGGTCTATGCCGATAGGCGCGGTGTTGGGGCTATTGGTGGCGGTTGTCATCGGTACGCTGATTTATCAGGGCGGTATGCGCCTGAACTTGGCGAAGTTTTTCCGTTGGACGGGCGCGTTTCTGATTGTGGTGGCGGCCGGTCTGTTGGCCGGTTCGTTTCGTGCGCTGCATGAGGCCGGCGTATGGAATGTGATGCAGGACATCGCTTTCGACACATCGAAATATTTGCATGAAGACAGCCCTTTAGGCGTGCTGCTCGGCGGTTTCTTCGGCTATACCGACCACCCAACCGAAGGCGAAGTCCTGATTTGGCTGCTGTATCTGGTTCCCGTCATGATTTGGTTTTTGCGCGGCAGCGCGCCGGCAAAAACGTTAACTAAATAAAAAGGAATGAAAATGAAAAAATTCAATCTGACTGCTTTGTCCGTAATGTTGGCTCTGGGTTTGACCGCGTGTCAGCCGCCTGAAGCCGAAAAAGCCGCGCCTGCCGCTTCAGGCGCATCCGCTGCCGCCAATGCCGACGGTTCGGTCAATATCGGCGTGAACGATACTGCTTGTGAACCAATGGAATTGACCGTCCCCAGCGGCCAAGTCGTGTTCAACATTAAAAACGACAGTGGCCGCAAGCTGGAATGGGAAATCCTGAAAGGCGTGATGGTGGTGGACGAGCGTGAAAACATCGCCCCGGGTTTATCCGACAAAATGACCGTTACCCTGCTGCCGGGCGAATATGAAATGACTTGCGGCCTGTTGACCAATCCGCGCGGTAAGCTGATTGTTACCGACAGCGGCTTCAAAGACACTGCCAACGAAGCCGATTTGGAAAAACTGGCGCAACCTCTGGCCGACTATAAAGCTTATGTTCAGGCGGAAGCCAAAGAGTTGGTTGCCAAAACCAAAGCCTTTACCGATGCTGTCAAAGCCGGCGACATTGAAAAGGCCAAATCCCTGTTTGCCGCCACCCGCGTCCATTACGAACGTATCGAACCGATTGCCGAGCTTTTCAGCGAACTCGACCCCGTCATCGACGCGCGTGAAGACGACTTCAAAGACGGTGCGAAAGATGCCGGATTTACCGGCTTCCACCGTATCGAACACGCCCTTTGGGTAGAAAAAGACGTATCCGGCGTGAAGGAAATTGCAGCCAAACTGATGACCGATGTCGAAGCACTGCAAAAAGAAATCGACGCATTGGCGTTTCCTCCGGGTAAGGTGGTCGGCGGCGCGTCCGAACTGATTGAAGAAGTGGCCGGCAGCAAAATCAGCGGCGAAGAAGACCGTTACAGCCATACCGACTTGAGCGACTTCCAAGCCAATGTGGAAGGCTCCAAAAAAATCGTTGATTTGTTCCGTCCGCTGATCGAAGCCAAAGACAAAGCGTTGTTGGAAAAAACCGATGCCAACTTCAAACAGGTTGAAGACATTTTGGCGAAATACAAAACCCCGAACGGTTTCGAGCTGTACGACAAATTGAGCGAAGAAGACCGCAAAGCCCTGCAGGCGCCGATTAATGCCTTGGCAGAAGACTTGGCCAAACTGCGCGGCATTTTGGGTTTGAAATAAGATAACGCGTTTTCAGACGGCCTTTGGATATTGAAAGGCCGTCTGAATCTTATTGTCGCCCATACAAAA
The DNA here is from genome assembly GCF_001837635.1 of Neisseria sp. HMSC070H10. Lineage (NCBI taxonomy): Bacteria > Pseudomonadati > Pseudomonadota > Betaproteobacteria > Neisseriales > Neisseriaceae > Neisseria > Neisseria sp. HMSC070H10. Next base: position 21,062 of record NZ_KV833370.1, on the reverse strand, counting down.
TATGCTTGAAAACCAACCTTACTTCACACGATTGCAATCTTTCCGTTCCCTGCCAAGGAGCAGACCATGAGCCAAAACAAACAACCGGCACAACCCGAAAAACGAACCCTTTTCAAAACTGCCCTTGCCGCCGGTGCCATCGGCGTTGCCGGTTATTTTGCCGGTAAAAAACAAGGCGAAGCCGCCGCCGAAACCCAAAACAACCAACATTCCGAGCTGGCCTATCCGTGTTACGGCGAGCATCAGGCAGGCATCGTCACGCCACACCAGCTCTTCGGCATCATGTGTGCCTTTGACGTTACCGCTAAAGACGCCAAACAACTTGAAAACCTGTTCCGCACACTGACCGCCCGCATCGAATTTCTTACCCAAGGCGGCGAATACCAAGACGGAGACGACAAGCTCCCGCCAGCAGGCAGCGGCATCCTCGGCAAACAATTCCGCCCCGACGGACTGACAGTTACCGTCGGTGTCGGCAGCAGCCTCTTTGACGACCGCTTCGGCCTCAAAGATAAAAAGCCGAAACACTTGCAGGAAATGCGCGACTTCCCCAACGACAAACTCCAAAAATCTTGGTGTGACGGCGACCTCAGCCTGCAAATTTGCGCATTTTCCCCCGAAACCTGCCAAGCCGCCCTGCGCGACATCATCAAAAATACCGCCCAGTTCGCCGTTATCCGTTGGAGCATAGACGGTTGGCTTCCTAAAGCCGAACCCGGCGCCATTGCCGCGCGCAACCTTTTAGGTTTCCGCGACGGCTCCGGCAATCCCAAAGTCGAAGATCCCAAAGTCGCCGATCAAGTCCTGTGGACGGGCGTTGCCGCCAACAGCTTGGACGAACCGGCATGGGCGAAAAACGGCAGCTATCAGGCCGTCCGCCTCATCCGCCACTTTGTCGAGTTTTGGGACCGCACCCCGATGCAGGAACAAACCGATATTTTCGGCCGGCGCAAATACAGCGGCGCGCCCATGGACGGTAAAAAAGAGGGCGACACCGCCGATTTCGCCAAAGACCTCGACGGCAAAATCACGCCCAAAGACAGCCATATGCGCCTTGCCAACCCGCGCGATCCGGAGTTCATGAAAAAACACCTGCTCTACCGCCGCGCCTTCAACTACTCGCGCGGCCTCGCCGCCAACGGCCAGCTCGATGTCGGCTTGGTGTTCATCTGCTATCAGGCCAACCTTGCCGACGGTTTCATCTTCGTGCAAAACCTGCTCAACGGCGAGCCGCTGGAGGAATACATCAGCCCGTTTGGTGGCGGCTATTTCTTCGTCCTGCCGGGTGTCGAAAAAGGCAGTTTCCTCGGCAAAGAGCTTTTGGGCGTATAAATCCGCCGATGGTTTGAATAAATAAAAAGGCCGTCTGAAACCTGATTTCCAGATTTCAGACGGCCTGTGTTTTTTCTATCAAACCAAATGTTCCGCCAAGAAAGCCAATGCGTATTCGACGGCTTGCGCCCTTACTGCTTCGCGGTCGCCTGTGAATAAAGCGGTTTGCTCAAACGAACCTTTGGGCGTGGCCAGGCCAAACCAGACTGTGCCGACCGGTTTGGCCGCGCTGCCGCCGCTAGGGCCGGCGATGCCGGAAATACTTAAGGCGTAATCTGCCTGCGCCACGGCTTTTGCGCCGCGTGCCATTTCATAGACGGTCTCGCGGCTGACTGCGCCGTGTTTCAGTAAAGTATCGGGCATGACGCCAAGACGCTCCTGCTTGGCTTGGTTGCTGTATGTGACGAAGCTTTGATGAAACCATTGCGAGCTGCCGGAGAGTGAGGTCAGCGCACCGGCAAGCAGTCCGCCGGTGCAGGACTCGGCGCAGGTAACGGTTTGACGGCGGCTGGTCAGGTGTTCGGCGATGGTTTGCAGATGGGACATGGCGGCTCCTTATGGAAATGGTGGAATGGGGCGGGCGTTTGACCCGCCGGGTTTCAGACGGCCTGAAAGCTGAAATCAGTCTTTCGGCTGAATGAGGTGGACATCACATTGTGGGAATGGGATGTTGATGTTGGCTTCGCGCAGGTTTTCAACCACTTGCTCGTTCAGGGCGAATCGGAACGGGCCGAGATTTTCTTCTTGCGTCCATGCCCAAAGTGTGATTTCGATGGCGCTGTCGCCAAGGTTGGTAATGTATACGACGGCAGGTCGTTCTTCGGTTTGAACACACAATGGATGCTCGGTTGCCGCTCTCAATACGGCGGCTTTGGCGGCTTTCAAGTCACAGGCGTAATCGACGCCGACAACGACTTGGGCGCGGCACAGGGGCAGGGAGGAGCGGTTGGTGATGCTGTTGGTCATGACCACGCTGTTGGGCAGGACGACTTCTTCGTTGTCCGGCGTACTCAAAGAGGTCTGCACCATTTTGATTTCACGGACGATGCCTTCAAAACCGTTGACGCGGATAAAGTCGCCGACTTTAAACGGACGGAACAGGATAATCAGTGCGCCGGCGGCGAAGTTGGACAGTTGGTCTTTCAAAGACAAAGCCACGGCCAAGCCTGCGCCACCGATCAGGGCGGTAACGGAAGTGGTCGGAATGCCGAGTTTGCCCAGTGCGGCGATAATGATGAGGATCAGCAGGCCGATGTTGGCGACATTGCCGAGGAAGCTGACCAGCGTTTTATCGACTTTGGCGCGTGTCAGCGCAGCTTTCATCAGTGTTACCAAGCGTATGGCGATCCAGCGGCCGATAAAGAAGATGGCTAAGGCGGCCAGCAGGTTGGTACCGAAAGACATGCCGGTTTGGGCGAGTTGTTCCCAGCCGGAGAACGAAGAGAGGACTTGAAGATCGAAATTCATAATTGTGTGTGCGTGTGAAATTGTTTAAAAGGTTATTGTAAAACAAGGCCGTCTGAAAAACTAATGATTTGTTTTTTCAGACGGCCTTGATGTGTTTTTAAGTTTTTCGGTTTAACGTAAAACAGTTTTGCTCCAACGGCTCACCCATTGTTTTTGTTTGGTGTTGATGTCGGCGCGGTTGGGGGAATCGCTGTGTTTCGGGGTTTGGGCAAACTCGAATACTTTGGGCAGCGGCGTGTTTTTGGCAGCCGGATAGACCCACATTTCGGCAGGAAGGGCTTGTTGCACTTCGCCGCTTTGCAGCCAGTTCACCAGTTTGGCCGCCAGCTCGGGTTGTTTTGCGCCTTTCAAAACGGCCGCGCCTTCAACTTGGCGGAATGTGCCGCCTTTGAGGAAGAGGTTGCCGGTGGGCGGGGTGCTGTATTTGCCTTTGGAGTAGTGGACTTCGGCCGCCGGGCTGGTGGCATAGCTGACCACGAGGGGATAGGCGCCGCCGTTTTGGGTGAAGTCGGTGTAGTAGGCTTCGCTCCAGCCTTTGGCAACTTTCACGCCGTTTTGGCGCATTTGCGCCCACCATTTGAACGCACCTTCTTCACCCATGCCGCCGATGTTGGCCAAGAGGAAGGAGAGGCCGGGCGAGGATGTGGCGGGAGACGGGGTTACCAGAAGGTTTTTATATTCCGGTTTGGTCAAATCTTGCAGGGTTTGCGGCAGGGGCAGTTTTTTCTGTTCAAACCATTTTTTGTCGTAGTTGATGGCGACATAGGCGTAATCGACAGCCAGCGCATCGGGCAGGGAAGCGGTTACGGGTGCGGATTTGGGTTGGTTGGCGGCGAGGATGCCGGCGGCTTTGGCTTTGCCGATGTTGGCGTTGTCTAAACCGTAAACCGCATCGGCAATCGGGTTGGCCTTGCTCAAAATCAGCTTGTTGAGCATTTCGTTGCCACTGCCTGCCTTGATGACGGACACTTTGGCATCGTTGGCTTTTTCAAATTGTGCGATGACGGATTGTGGCAGGCTGAAGGATTTGTGCACGGCCAAACGTACTTCGGTTTGGGCGTACAGGTTTGCTGAGGCCAGTAATAGAGCCACTGCGGACAATTTCAGTTTCATTCTCTTTCCTTTGTACGGGTAAAATACGAAATATCATAACAAAATCTGCATATCAAGGCACGATATGAATCATTCCCCCATTTGGCTGTTTGACCTCGACAATACTTTGCACAATGCCGAAGCCGGCATTTTCTACATCATCAACCGCGCCATGACCGAATACATGGCAGGCCGTCTGAAACTTTCCGAAGAAGCCGCCTCTCATCTGCGCCAAGATTATTGGCACCGATACGGCGCGACGCTTGCCGGTTTGCAAATCCACCATCCCGAAGTCGATATCGATGAATTTTTGCTTGAAAGTCATCCACTTAAGCAAATTTTGGTAAAGGTGGAGGGTATGGATGGAACTGATGATGTTTTAGGCCGTCTGAAAGGGCGAAAAGCCGTATTTTCCAACGGGCCTTCGTTTTATGTCCGCGCATTGGTTGAAGCCTTGGGCTTGGAAGCGCATTTTGACGGCTTGTTCGGCACGGACGACTTCGGCCTGCTCTACAAACCTAATCCGCAGGCCTATCTCAACGTCTGCCGCTTGTTGGGTGTCAAACCCGAACAGTGCATTATGGTGGACGACAGCGCCGACAATCTGCACCAAGCCAAAGCCTTGGGCATGAAGACCGTTTGGTACGGCGAAAAGGCCCATCCGCTGCCATTTGCCGACGGCATAGCGAAAGATATGCAGGGTTTGCTTGAAGTTTGCACAAAACTGCCGTGAAGTTTTGCAAAAACAAGTACAATACATGGTATTGCCGACATTTAAAAACAAGGACAACATCATGCATAAACTCGCTTTAATTCTGACCACCGCCGCCGTTTTGGCCGGTTGCTCTTGGGAAACCTACACCAACGAATCCGGCCGTACCGCCGTACGCCAAAAATATGCTACCGGCACACCCATCGTTTATCAGGACGGTACTTATTCTAAAAACATGAATTACAACCAGTTCCGCCCAGAGCGCCGCGCCGTCCAATCCAATCAAGCGGATCACGTTGAACACGGCGAACGCGGCCAACATTGGCAAAAACCACAATTTGCCAACCAACAGCCAGCAACCGAATAACAATATCCCCAAGGCCGTCTGAAACGGAGTGAAAAACAACCAACACTTGTTGCCACACTTTTCAGACGGCCTCAAACAACGACAACGGAAACCGTATCATGGCTCAGACAGCTTTAAATATCGTCATCCTCGCCGCCGGCAAAGGCACGCGCATGTACTCCAAAATGCCCAAAGTGCTGCACCGCATCGGCGGCCTTCCCATGGTTGAGCGCGTTATCGACACCGCCGCCTCCCTGAATCCCCAAAACATCTGTGTCGTCATCGGCCACGGCAAAGAGCAAGTCTTGGACACCGTCAAACGCGATGTCGTTTGGGTTGAACAAACCGAACAGCTCGGTACCGGCCACGCCGTCAAAACCGCCTTGCCGCACCTGTCTGCCGAAGGCCGCACGCTGGTGTTGTACGGCGACGTCCCCCTGATTGACGCAGCCACCCTCGAAACCCTGCTCGAAGCCGCAGGCGACGAAGTCGGCCTGTTGACCGACGTGCCCAACGACCCGACAGGTTTGGGCCGCATCATCCGCGACAGCAACGGCAGCGTAACCGCCATCGTCGAAGAAAAAGACGCCGATGCCGCCCAAAAAGCCGTGAAAGAAATCAACACCGGCATTTTGGTTCTGCCTAACGCCAAACTCGAAGCTTGGTTGAACAGCCTTTCCAGCAACAATGCCCAAGGCGAATACTATCTGACCGACCTCATCGCCAAAGCCGTTGCCGACGGCATCAAAGTTCATCCCGTCCAAGTGCGCGCCTCCCATCTGGCCGCCGGCGTGAACAACAAACTCCAACTGGCCGAACTCGAGCGCATTTTCCAAACCGAACAGGCGCAAGAATTACTCAAAGCAGGCGTGACCCTGCGCGATCCGGCACGTTTCGATTTACGAGGCCGTCTGAAACACGGACAAGATGTCGTGATTGACGTCAACGTCGTGATCGAAGGCGAAGTCGAACTCGGCGACAACGTCGAAATCGGTGCCAACTGCGTGATCAAAAATGCCAAAATCGGTGCCAACACCAAAATCGCCCCATTCTCCCATTTTGAAGGTTGCGAAGTCGGCGAAAACAACCAAATCGGCCCATACGCCCGTCTGCGTCTGCAAGCCAAACTGGCCGACGACGTACACATCGGTAACTTCGTCGAAGTCAAAAACGCCACCATCGGCAACGGCACCAAAGCCAACCACCTCACCTACATCGGTGATGCCGAGATCGGCAGCAAAACCAACTTCGGCGCCGGCACGATTATTGCCAACTACGACGGCGTGAACAAACACAAAACCGTCATCGGCGACGAAGTGCGCATCGGCTCAAACTGCGTACTGGTTGCTCCCGTTACCCTCGGCAACAAAGTGACGACAGGCGCGGGCAGCGCGATTACCCGCAACTGCGAAGACGGCAAACTCGTTCTCGCCCGTTCGCGCCAAACCGTCATCGAAGGCTGGGTGCGTCCGGAAAAAGGCGATAAGAAGTAAGGTTGATCTTTTATTTGTTTTCAGACGGCATTGAGAAATAAAAAGGCCGTCTGAAACTCAGATTTGCCGTTTCAATGAATATAAAACGGCGTTTTCCGACTGCCGCTTTCGGGAGCCGGAGCAGCAGTCATTTTTTCAAACTTTTGATACTAAGGAACTTATATGTGCGGTATCGTAGGTGCTATTCGCGCCAATCACAATGTAGTCGATTTTCTGACCGACGGTCTCAAACGCCTTGAATACCGAGGCTACGATTCGTCGGGTATCGCCGTCAACATGGACGGCAAAATCAAACGCGTCCGCCGTGTCGGCCGTGTGCAGCTGATGGAAGATGCAGCACGCGAAAATGGCGTGTTCGGCCATATCGGCATCGGCCATACCCGTTGGGCAACCCACGGCGGCGTAACCGAGCCTAACGCCCACCCTCACATTTCCGGCGGCATGATCGCGGTTGTCCACAACGGCATCATCGAAAACTTCGAAGCCGAACGCGAACGCCTCAAAGCCTTGGGTTACACCTTCGAATCGCAAACCGATACCGAAGTCATCGCCCACAGCGTCAACCACGAATACACACAAAACGGCGGCAAACTGTTTGAAGCCGTACAAGCTGCGACTGCCCGTTTCCACGGTGCGTACGCCATTGCCGTTATCGCACAAGACAACCCTGAACAAATGGTTGTTGCGCGCATGGGCTGCCCGCTGTTGGTGGCCTTGGGCGACCAAGAAACCTTTATCGCTTCCGACGTATCCGCTGTGATCGCCTTTACCCGCCGCATCGCTTACTTGGAAGACGGCGACATAGCCCTGCTGAACGCAAACGGCATCGAAAAACTGCTCGACAAAACCGGTGCGCAAACCGAACGCGCGATTAAAGTGTCCGAATTATCTTTGGCTTCTTTGGAGTTGGGCCCATACAGCCACTTCATGCAAAAAGAAATCCACGAACAACCCCGCGCCATCGCCGATACTGCCGAAGTCTTCTTGGACGGCGGTTTTGAACCTGAAAATTTCGGTGCCAACACCCGCGACGTGTTCGACGATATCCACAGCATCAAAATCCTTGCCTGCGGTACGTCCTACTATGCCGCGCTGACCGCCAAATACTGGCTCGAATCCATTGCCAAAGTGCCAACCGACGTCGAAATTGCCAGCGAATACCGCTACCGCGACGTGATTGCCGATCCGAAACAATTGGTCATCACCATTTCCCAATCCGGCGAAACTTTGGATACCATGGAAGCCCTGAAATACGCGCAATCCTTGGGACACAAACACAGCCTGTCTATTTGTAACGTGATGGAATCCGCCCTGCCGCGTGAAAGCGAGTTGGTACTGTACACACGCGCCGGCGCAGAAATCGGCGTTGCCTCTACCAAAGCGTTCACGACCCAACTGGTTGTCCTGTTCGGCCTGGCCGTTACCTTGGGCAAACAGCGCGGCCTGGTTTCTGACGAACAAGCGCGTGAATACGTTGAAGAACTGCGCCAACTGCCGGGCAGCATTCAGCACGCTCTCAATCTGGAGCCGCAAATCGCCGCTTGGGCGCAAAAATTTGCCAAGAAAACCAGCGCACTCTTCCTCGGCCGCGGTATCCACTTCCCAATCGCCCTTGAAGGCGCATTGAAGCTGAAAGAGATTACCTATATCCACGCCGAAGCGTATCCTGCGGGTGAGTTGAAACACGGCCCGTTGGCCTTGGTGGATGAGAACATGCCTGTTGTCGTGATTGCCCCGAACGACAGCCTGTTGGACAAAGTAAAAGCTAATATGCAGGAAGTCGGCGCACGCGGCGGCGAACTGTTTGTCTTCGCCGACCTCGACAGCAACTTCAACGCTACCGAAGGCGTGCACGTTATCCGCGCCCCACGCCACGTCGGCGTACTCTCGCCGATTGTGCACACCATCCCCGTGCAACTCCTGTCTTACCACGCCGCCCTCGCACGCGGTACAGACGTGGACAAACCGCGCAACTTGGCTAAATCGGTAACGGTTGAATAAGTAATTGACCGGTTACAAAAGGCCGTCTGAAACCTGTTTCAAGGTTTCAGACGGCCTTTTTTATTTGTTGGTTTCAGTAATAGAAATGCTATTTATGATGTCTTCGCTTTCATTATAAATGTACAACAACAGCTGATTGTGACCGATATTTTATTGATTAGAGTGGCCTCTGATGACAAGTAAGCAAACCGACAGAATGAAAACAGGCCGTCTGAAAAACCTTTCAGACGGCCTGTTGTTTTAAAGCGTTTTATTCTGCACCGACAACGACGGTGTTGAGGTCTTTGAATTTGACGCGGCGTTTCCATGCGTCGCGGACTTGTTCGACGGTTAGGCTGTTGATGGCTTTGGGATAGACTTCCAAGTAGTCGTTGGGCAGGTTGTAGAGGCCGATCAGGCTCAGGTAGTTGAGCAGTTTGTCGTTGGAGTCGTAGCGCAGGGGAAAGCCGCCGACGATGTTGGCTTTGGCCTGTTTCAGCTCGGCTTCGGTCGGGCCTTCGGCGATAAACTGCTCGATGACGGCTTGGGTGTCGGCCAGTGAGGCTTTGGTGTTTTTCTTTTGGGTGGAGTAGGAAACGGTAAACGTGCCTTCTTCTGTCGCCGGGGCGAGGCTGCTGTATACGCCGTAGGTGTAACCGTGTTGGTCGCGCAAAACTTTCATGAGGCGGCTGTCGAAACCGCCGCCGCCGAGGATGTAGTTGCCGGCAATGAGGGCGTAATAGTCGGGGTCATGGCGTTTGAAGAGGGAAGTGCCGAGCAGGATTTGTGCCTGTGTGCCGGCAAAGGGGATGTCGCGGCGTTGGGCGGTTTGTTTGGGAACGGGCGGGATGGCGTGGGTTGCGGTGGCTTTGGCCGGCAGGTCTTTGAGGACGCGCTCGACCAGTTGCTCTGCCTGTTTGCGGTTGAGGTCGCCGACGATGGCGACGATGGCGTTGTCTTTGCCGTAGTGGGTGCGGTGGAAAGCGCGGATATCGTCCAGACTAACGCGTTTGAGGCTGTCAACGGTTACGTTTGCGCCGCTGCCGTAGGGGTGGTTCGGGTAGATAAGCTTGGTCAGTTCGCGCGTGGCGGTGTAATCGGGGGTGGTTTCTTGTTGTTGCAAGCCGGTAATGGATTGGATTTGACGGCGGCGGAAAACGGCTTCGTCAAAGCGCGGACGGGTCAGCGAGTGGTTGAGCAAGTTGGCGGCTTTGTCGCGGATGTCGGCTTTGCTGAGGCTGCGGAAGCCTGCTGATGCGCTTTCGGCATTGCTGTTGCTGCTGATTTGTGCGCCGATGTTGTCGGCTTCGGCATTGAAGGCTTCTTCGTCCAGCTCTTGGGTGCCGTCGGTTAGGAGGGCGGCGGTAAATTCGGCAACTTGGCTTTTGCCGTCCGGATTGGCGACGCTGCCTGCGCCCTTGAAGCTGACTTCAAGGTCGATGATAGGGTTTTCGTGGCGTTCGACAAGGAGGATTTGGGTGCCGTCGCGGTTGCGCCAGCGTTGGATGTCGGTGGCGGCTTGGACGCTTAAGGGCAGGAGTAGGGCAAGGGCGAGCAGGGTGGGTTTCATGTTGTGGCTTTCTGTTAAGGCCGTCTGAAAGGGTATGGGCTTTCAGACGGCCTGATGTTTATCGGCGTTTGGCAGCTTTTTTGCTTGGCGCGGCGGCAGCTTTTTGCGGCTCGATGATGACGGTACTCATGCGCTCGTCGGTCAACATCCGGGCGGCAGCCTGTACTTCTTGTGCGCTGACTGCCTGTAAGCGGCGGTGGATTTCTTGTTCGTCGGTATATTGGAAACCGCGCGCTTCGAGGCGGCCCATCATGGAGGCTTGGGAAGACATGGAGTCTTTGGCGTAGATTTCGTTGACTGCTGCCTGGGTTTTGACGCGCTGCAATTCTTCTTCGGAAACGCCGTGGTCGGCAATGTCTTTGATTTCTTGGCGCAGCTGGGCAATCAAAGTATCGGTTTTCACGCCTTCGGCAGGCATGGCCATTACGCTGAACAGCGGCATTTCACGGCTGATGATGTCGTAATGCGTTCCTGCGTTCAATGCGGTTTGCTTGCCGCGCACGAGGTTTTTATCAAAACGGCTGGATGCGTTGCCTGCCAAAATATCGGAGAGGATGTCGAGGGCGAAAGGCATCGTGTCATCGAGTTTTTGGAGTTTCGGTACACGGAAGTTGATGGCAATCAGCGGCTGGTGTGTAACCGGAGAAGTGGCTTTGACCGTAACAGGCTTGCGCAAATAGGGTTCGGTATGGAGTTTGTTGCGCGGCGGCTGGGCTTTGGCCGGAATATCGCCAAAGAGTTTGGCGGCCGTCTGAAGCGTTTGTTTGGCATCGACATCGCCGACAATGACCAATACGGCATTGTTGGGCGCGTAATATTGTTTGTACCACGCGCGCAGGTCGTCGGCTTTTAGGGTGTGCAAATCTTTCATGTAGCCGATGACGGAGGCGCGCATCGACGGTTGGGTAAAGGCGGCAAGATAGGCTTGTTCCCACATTTTGCCGTCGGCCGTGTCTTCCGTGCGCTGGCGGCGTTCTTCACGGATGACGTTCATCTCGTTGAGGAATTCTTTGTCGCTGAAGTTGAGGTTGTGCATGCGGTCGGCTTCGAGCTTCAGAATCTCGGGCAGGTTGGCGGCGGCGACGTTTTCGTAATACACCGTTTCATTTCGGTTGGTGTAGGCATTGTTTTGTCCGCCCAGCTCGGATACGCGGCGGTTGAATTCGCCGGAGGGAACGTCTTTCGTGCCTTTAAACATCATGTGTTCCAAAGCGTGGCTCAGGCCGCTTTTGCCCGGTTTTTCATCCACGCTGCCGATTTTGTACCAAATCTGCGAAACGGCCACAGGCGCGCGGTGGTCTTCTTTGACGATGATTTTCAGACCGTTGGGCAGGGTTTCAGAAAGCGTCTGCGCCCATGAGGAGGCAGGCAGCACGAAGGCAAGCATTAAAGCAATTCGGCGTAACATGGTTTAATCCGTAAAATGAAAATCAATCGCCAAAGTATAGCGGAAAATCTGAAAGATTGGCCGAATGTTTCAGACGGCCTGTAGCTTTATCTGCTGATTCACATCAAGCGCGGCCATTGCCAATCTTTACCGTCGCGCCTCATTCGCGGATAATCCCAAACATTCCCGTTTCCAACCATCACAAAGGAATCATCATGGCATTTTTGAAACTGACCGAACAAAATGTTCAAGGTAAAACCGTTCTGATCCGCGCCGATATGAACGTACCGTTCAAAGACGGCAACATCAGCGACGACACCCGTATTCGCGCTTCGCTCGCATCCATTAAATACTGCTTGGACAACGGCGCGTCTGTGATCGTGATGACCCACCTCGGCCGTCCGACCGAAGGCGAATTCCATCCTGAAGACGATGTAGCGCCTGTTGCCGCGCATTTGGGCAAACTGTTGGGCAAAGACGTGAAAGTATTGAACGACTGGCGTGAAAACAAACCGACTTTGAACGCCGGTGATGTCGTGATGCTGCAAAACGTGCGCATCAACAAAGGCGAGAAGAAAAACGACTTGGAGCTGGGCAAAGCCTACGCTTCTTTGTGCGACGTGTTCGTCAACGACGCATTCGGTACCGCCCACCGCGCCCAGGCTTCGACTGAAGCCGTCGCCCAAGCCGCACCGGTTGCCTGCGCCGGCGTGTTGATGGCGGGCGAACTCGACGCTTTGGGCAAAGCCCTGAAACAACCGGCTCATCCGATGGTTGCCATCGTTGCCGGCAGCAAAGTGTCTACCAAACTGACCATCCTCGAATCTTTGGCCGATAAAGTCGACCAACTCATCGTCGGCGGCGGCATTGCCAATACCTTCCTGTTGGCAGAAGGCAAAGCCATCGGCAAATCTTTGGCCGAACACGATTTGGTGGAAGAATCCAAAAAAATTATGGCGAAAATGGCGGCCAAAGGCGGCTCTGTTCCGCTGCCGACCGATGTGGTTGTCGCTAAAGCCTTTGCCGCTGATGTGGAAGCTGTGGTGAAAGACATTGCCGATGTTGCCGAAGACGACATGATTTTGGACATCGGCCCGAAATCCGCCGCTGCTTTGGCCGATTTGCTCAAAGCTGCCGGTACGGTCGTATGGAACGGCCCGGTCGGCGTATTTGAGTTTGACCAATTTGCCGGCGGTACCAAAGTATTGGCCGAAGCGATTGCCCAAAGCGATGCGTTCTCGATTGCCGGCGGCGGCGACACTTTGGCGGCGATTGCCAAATTCGGCGTAACCGATCAAATCAGCTACATTTCTACCGGCGGCGGCGCGTTCCTTGAGTTCTTGGAAGGCAAAGAGTTGCCTGCCGTTGCTGCCTTGGAAAAACGCAGCGCGTAATCGGTTTTAATATCGATTGTTAAAAATAAAGGCCGTCTGAAATCTGGAAATCAGGTTTCAGACGGCCTTTTGTTTTTAGGTGTTTATTGGAGAAAGGGTTCAGCTGGATTCAACGCTGATGATTGGCAGACTTGTTGCTAAACAGGCTGGAAAGCGTCCGGCTCTTTTCAGACGGCCTCTACGTCGGCTTGTCGGTGCAATGCCTGATAGCACGGGGTAAGCTGGCGGATGATCAGGTCGAGCTGGTGTTTGAGGATGTGGTCTTGCTGCGCTTGTGTGTTTTGTTCAAGCTCGGCAAATTCCTGACGGATTTGGGTCATGGCCGTTTCAAAAGCCTCGGGGTCGGTTTGGGGCATTTGGGTCAGCAACTCGGCGATGTGGTGGGTCAGCTTGGCATAGGGGGCAAAGCCGTCGTTGCCGTCGATTCGGACTTGGTCGCGGTATGCGCCGAGCGCGGAAATGTGGCCGGTCAGTGCATAGCTGGTTTTGAGCAGGGTAAAACCGTCTTGCAGGCGGTCTTGGTATTTTTTCGGGTTGCTGCTCATGTCGGATAAGGTGCTGCTGAGGGCGGCGGTGCTTTCGTGGGCTTGGCGGCGGGTAAGGCGGTAGTCGAAATCGTCGCGGCTGCCGTTTTGCAGCTGGTCGAGGATGGCGTCAAGATAGCGGCCGTTGGCAGTGATGGTCTGGGCGGCGGTGTGGCTGAGGGTGAGGTAACGCCAATCGGGCCAGAGGTAGGTGGCGGCGGCCCATGCGATAACGGAACCGACGATGGTGTCGATGATGCGGATGGGCATGGCGTGGTACACGTCTAAACCGGCAAGTGAAAGGCTGGTCAGGGCTTGGATGGTGATGAAGAAGGTGGAGAAGCTGTATTTGTAGCTTCGGGTCATGAAAAACAGGGTGGTGCTGGCGATGACAATCCAAAGCTTGGTTTCAACAGACGGGGTGAAGTAGGGAACGAGCGAACCGACAATCACGCCGAGAATCGTGCCTGCGATACGTTGGTACACGCGGCTTTTGGTGGCGGTGTAGTTGGGCTGGCAGACGAAAAGGGCGGTCAGCAGAATCCAGTAGCCGAGGTTGAGATGAAGGATTTCGACAATGATGCAGGCCGCGGCCACGACGATGGAGAGGCGGGTGGCATGGCGGAAGACGCCGGATTCGAAATTGAGCTGGCTGAGGACGGTTTCGCCGATATTGCGGAACTTGGTGTTTTCAAGGGCGGCGATGCGGGTGTCGGCGTTGTCGTTTTCGGCAAGGGACGCATCGTTTTGCAATTGCCGCAGTTGGTAATCGACGCTGCTGAGGTTGTCGAGCAGACGGCGGATATTGTGAAGGTTGGCATTATCGGCATGGGTCTCGGCAAAATGGCCGAGGGATTGGCGGCAGCCTTCCATGGCGCGGCCGAGGCGTTTGCTGTATGCGTAGGGTTTGTTGTTGCGCAGGGAGGAGGCAACGTTGCGGCACGCCTGGCCTTGCATTTCGAGTAGGCGGCGGATGCGGAAGATGAGGTCGGTATTTTTGAGCTGCTCGGCCATTTCACTGTAATCGACGTGGGCGGAGCTGATGCGTTCGTGCATGTCTTGCGCGCAGAGATAGTAGCGCAGCATTTTGGCGGTACGCGGATGGCGGTGTTGGCCGCGCAATCGGTAGAAAAGTGCGCCGCGGCATTGGTTGAAGGCAGTAATCACGCCGGTGTTGCTCATGGCCAAGTCGATTTGGCGGTTGCCCAACCATGCGGCTTCGTCGGGATCGAAAAAGTCGGCTTTGGCATCGAAGTAGTTGCTGAGTGCGTCGTAGGCGTTGGCGACGGTTTCTTGGACGGGGCGGTGGGGCAGGATAATTTGGAAGATCAGGGTGTTGACGCTGTATAGGACAGTGCCCAACAGAATCATGACGGGGTTGGTCAGCCAGTAGGTCTCGGGTGTGTAGGTCAGCGTGGTGTAAGTGGCGACGGCGAGCGCACCGAAAGCGAAGGTGCGGTATTTGAGGCCGACGGTGCCGAGGATGGTGAAGCCGAAAGTCATCAGGGTCATGGCCAAGATGAAGGGAACGCCTGTGCCGATGGTGCTTTGGGCAAGCAGCGAGGAGAGGGTGAACAGGGCAACGGTGATGACGATGTTTTTCAGACGGCCTGTGAGGCGGTTGTCCAAATCGACTAAACCGCCGGCAATAATGCCGAGTACGAAGGGCATGACGAGCTTGGGCGTGTCGAAGTGCCAAACGAGGGTGGCGGCGATGAACACGCTGGCGAAGACGGGTAGGGAGGCAATGATCAGAGGTTTGAGCGGCGGAGTTTTCATGATTGGGTTGTTTTATTTGTTATGAGATGAATGATTGGATTTTAACAGGATTTTCAGTCGGTTTCAGAATGCTTGAGATAGGATAAGGCCGTCTGAACGGATACGGGAAAATACTTGATTTCGTTTCCACATCTGTTCAGACGGCCTTGTTTGGCCTGCGTCATCAGGTCATCAGGTTGAGGTCGCTGATGCGGTCGTAGAGGCGTTCGGTATTGTTGCCCTCGTCGTGCATTTGAATGCGCAGGCGCAAATCGTTGGCGGATACCGCTTGGCGCAGGGCTTCGCTGAGTTCGATTTGGCCCTGTGCGTAGAGGTTGAAGAGGTTTTGGTCGAACGTCTGCATGCCGTTGCTGCCGGAGCGTGCCATCAGGTCGCGGATTTCCAGCAATTCGCCTTTGAAAATCAAGTCCTGCATGGCCGGCGTGTTGAGCAGGAGGTCGGTAACGGCCGTGCGTTGGCGGTTTTTCTTGACGGTGAGGCGTTGGCCGATGATGCCGACGAGGTTTAACGCCAAATCCATCAAAACTTGTTGGCGGCGGTCTTCCGGATAGAAGTTGATGATGCGCTCGATGGTTTGGGAGGCCGTGCTGGCATGGATGGTGAAAACGCACAGATGGCCGGTTTGAGCCAGTTGGAGGGCGTATTCCATGCTTTCTTCGCTGCGGACTTCGCCGATACAGACGACATCGGGCGCTTGACGCATGGCGCTTTGAACGGCGATTTTCCAGTTGTCGGTATCGATGCCGATTTCGCGCTGGGTGAAGATGCTGCGGCAAGGTTTGTAGATAAACTCGATGGGGTCTTCGATGGTAACGATATGGCCGGGCAGCTTTTGGTTGCGGTAGTTGAGCATGGAGGCCATGGTGGTGGATTTACCCGAACCGGTCGGGCCGGCGAGGATTAGCAGGCCGCGTGGTGCGAGTGCAAGCTCTTGGAGCTTTTCGGGTAAGCCGAGGGTCTTCATTTCGGGAATGTCTTGGCTGACGCGGCGCAATACCATGCCGACGCGGCCTTGCTCGTGGTAGGCGTTGACGCGGTAGCGCGTGTTGCTGCGCGATTGGACGGAATAGTTGATTTCCCAGTCGCGGTTGAAGGCTTCGAGCTGGTCGGGGTTCATGGTGGATTCGGCGATGGCGGCGGTGTCCGCGCCGGTCAGCGCTTTGTGGGGCATGGGCGTGAGGGTGCCGCCGACTTTGATGGCTGGGGGAAAGCCTGCGCTGATGAAGATGTCGGATGCGTTGCGTTTTTCGGCCTCTTCACACATACGGTCGAGCAGGGGGTGAAGATGCGTGCCGATTTCGGCCGGGGTGGGGATGTGCGGTGCTTGGTTTTTTTGTGAGTAGGCTTGCACCATTTCGCTTAACAGGTCGTGCAGAGGGGCGAGATCGCTCATGATGATTCTCTTTAAAACGGGTATTCGGTCAGGCTGAAAGGCCGTCTGAAAACGGGATGATGGGGTTCAGACGGCCTGAGTATGATTTAGAAAACAGAGAGGTTTTCGATGTTTTGCGCCTTGCTGCGTGCCAGCTCTGGGCTGATGGTGCCTTGGCGGACAAGGGTTTGCAGGGCTTGATCGAGGGTTTGCATACCGTGGGCCTGACCGGTTTGGAGGGCGGCGTTGATTTGGGCGATTTTGTTTTCGCGGATGAGGTTGCGCACGGCCGGTGTGGAAATCAGGATTTCGTGTGCAGCGACGCGGCCGTTGCCGTCGCGGGTTTTCAGCAGGGTTTGGGAAATGATGGCGCGCAAGGATTCGGACAACATGGAGCGCACGATTTCTTTTTCGCCTGCTGGGAATACGTCGACAATACGGTCGATGGTTTTGGCGGCGCCGGTCGTGTGCAGCGTGCCGAAAACCAAGTGGCCGGTTTCGGCGGCGGTCAGGGCGAGGGAGATGGTTTCAGGGTCGCGCATCTCACCGATCAAAATGACGTCTGGGTCTTCGCGCAGTGCGGAACGCAGGGCGTTGGTGAAGCTGTGGGTGTGCTGATGCAGCTCACGTTGGTTGATGAGCGCCTTTTTGCTTTGGTGGACGAATTCAATCGGGTCTTCGATGGTCAGAATGTGGGCCGGTTGGGTTTCGTTGATGTAGTTGACCATCGCCGCCAGTGTGGTGGATTTACCCGAACCGGTCGGGCCGGTTACCAAGACCAAACCGCGCGGATTTTCGGCAATTTTTTGGAAAATGCGCGGCGCACGCAATTCTTCCAGCGTCAGGACGGTGCTCGGAATGGTACGGAATACGGCAGCCGGGCCGCGTTCGGTCATAAAGGCGTTGACGCGGAAACGGGCAACATTAGGCAGCTCAAATGAGAAATCGACTTCAAAATCCTGTTGATAGAGCTTGCGCTGGTGGTCGTTCATGACCGAGGTAATCATGGTACCGACTTCTTCCGAGCTCATCTCGGGCAGGTTGATGCGGCGGATGTCGCCGTGTACGCGTATCATGGGGGAAATGCCAGAACTCAAATGGAGGTCGGAGGCTTTGTTTTTCACGCCGAACGCGAGTAAGTCGGTAATCTGCATAATGTGGCCTTGTTTTGGTTTAGAATAATAAAATCGCTTTATTTTAAATAGATAAATCCGTTCGACCAAGTAAAATTTTCAAAATGCCGAGTGATGAACGGGTTAAAGGAGAAAACCATGTCGGTATTGCAACAAAACTATCAGGACGTATGCCGGGCGGTTGAACAGGTGGCTAAGGCTGCAGGACGGCCTGCGGATGCGGTGAAGCTGGTAGCGGTCAGCAAGACGTTTCCGGCAGACGATATCCGCGAAGTGTATGCGGCCGGTCAGCGCGATTTTGGCGAGAACTATATTCAGGAATGGTTTGAAAAAACGGAAACGCTGGTCGATTTGCCGGATATTGTTTGGCACGTTATCGGCGATGTGCAGTCTAATAAAACCAAATTTGTGGCCGAACGCGCACATTGGGTGCATACGATAGGCCGTCTGAAAACGGCGCGGCGCTTGAGCGAACAAAGGCCGTCTGAAATGCCGCCGTTGCAAGTGTGTATTGAAGTGAACATTGCCGCGGAAGAGGCGAAACACGGCGTGGCGCCCGCTGAAGCGGTTGCGCTGGCCCTTGAAGTGGCCAAGTTGCCGAATATTAAAGTACGCGGATTGATGTGTGTGGCCAAGGCCGACAGCAGCGACGATGAGTTGCGCAGTCAGTTTCACACCATGCAGCGGTTGTTGGCTGAGTTGAATGCGGCAGGCGTCGAAGCAGATGTTTTGTCTATGGGTATGTCCGGAGATATGCCAATCGCGGTAGAATGCGGCGCAACCCATGTCCGCATCGGCAGCGCGATTTTCGGCAGACGGGAACAAAAACAAAAAGGAGAAGGCAGCCAATGAAACAGATTATCTCGGTCGTTTTGCTTGGTTTGACCTTAACGGGTTGTCGGTTGATGGGCTGGTATCAATGTGAGTCCTTATCGGGCTGGTGCAAACCCAAAAAGCCGGCAGCAATAGATTTTTGGGAAATTAAAGGCGAACCGCCGCCTTCTATCGAGGGTTTCCGCGGGAAGCGTTTGGCGGACGGGAATTATTCTATTGACGATAATGCTTATCGTACCGCAGCTAATGATTATTTCAGTAGGAAAATCAAAAAGTTTGAAGCTTGCGGGCTAGCTTGGCAAACCCGCGATAAACGCCCTTTAGCGGAAACTTTTAAAAAAGAAGGATTGGATTGTTTGGAAAAACAGGGTTTATACCGAACATCACTGCCTGAAAGCGTCCGTTGGTAAAAAGGTCGTCTGAAATTTTGTCGGTATGATGGAAACGGTATTTCAGACGACCTCAGCAAATGTATCTGATTTAAAAAATTAAGGAAATTTATGAACATCTACTTTTTAGGCGGCGGCAATATGGCGACTGCCATTGCAGGCGGTTTGGTCAAACAAGACGGCTATCGTGTCCACATTGTCGAACGCGGCGCCGAAAGACGGGAGCAACTGGTGCAAGAATTGGGCGTAGCCACTTCTGAAAACCTGCCCGAATTGAGTGCGGACGACGTCCTCATCCTCGCCGTCAAACCGCAAGACATGCAGGCAGCCTGTCAAAACATCCGTTTGAATGGTGCGCTGGTGTTGTCCGTAGCAGCTGGTTTGTCCATCGATACCCTCAGCCATTATCTGGGCGGTACACGCCGTATCGTGCGCATCATGCCCAATACGCCGGCCAAAATCGGCTTGGGCGTATCCGGTATGTTTGCCGATGCAGGCGTTTCAGAAGCAGACCGTACAGCTGCAGACGGCATCATGCGCTCTGTCGGCACAACCGTTTGGCTGAACGAGGAAGAGCAACTCCACAATATTACCGGCATCAGCGGCAGCGGCCCCGCCTATGTTTTCTATTTGTTGGGCGCGCTCCAAAATGCGGCTTTGGCACAAGGTTTTAATGAACAAGACGCACGCGAACTGAGCCTCGCTACATTTAAAGGCGCAGTGGCTTTGGCCGAACAAACCGGCGAAGCATTCGCACAATTACAGCAAAACGTAACTTCCAAAGGTGGCACGACACACGAAGCCATCGAAACCTTCAAAGCCCGTCACGTTGCCGAAGCCATCGAACAGGGCGTAGAAGCCTGCGTCAAACGTTCGCAAGAAATGGCGCAACAATATAAGGCCGTCTGAACATGCGCGGCGACTTGCTCTTATTATTGGCAGACGCTGTTGCCATCCTGTGTATCACGCGCTTTTTGCTCCGATACGCAGGATTGGCAGCAGAACACCCCCTGCTCAAATTCAGCATACAGGCAACAGGCTGGCTGACCAAACCTTGGCAAAAAGCATTTCCATCCGGTAAGAAAACCGATTGGTACTGTTTGCCTTCAGGTTTTCTGGTGTACTACCTTGCCTGTACCGCCATTATTTTCATCTCGCCGGCGCTGTCCATCAGCAATAAGCTGATTTTGGCAAACTTTTGGTTTGCCGTACTCCATATGCTGAAAGCCGCGGCCTATACATTATTTATCGGTCTGATTATTAGAATGGTGTCCAGCATACAGGGCCGCTATTCGCCGTTGACTTATGCCATCGAACGAATTCTACAACCATTGCTCAAACCGTTTTCCTTCTTGCGCGTAGGGCGATACGATTTTTCAGGCAGTTTGTTGGCACTCTTATTATGGTTGTGGCTGGCCCGATGGTTTCCCCAACTTATCCAGCAAACCAACCTATGGTTGCTTCAATAGGCCGTCTGAAAGCGCAGCAGGTATTAACGACCAAAAATACAACGTCCTAAAAAGCGCTTTAATACATTTAGGTGTAAGGTAGTGCAAAAAAGTGCAAATCGAAATATAAAGAACAAATGAATAGGTAAAACATGATATGATTCGCCCAATTTCCAAAACGGAAATTCAAGAAAACCCAATAAAAGCAAACCCGTAGCATCCAAATCATTAACAACAAACCGAAAGCAGACACCATGGCAAAGCTGACAGAACAAGATATTTTAAACTGGGATGGTCCTGAAGAGGACTACATGAACAGCGACCAATTGGCCTTCTTCCGCGAACTACTGGTTAAAATGCAAGAAGAGCTGATTGAAAATGCAAACACCACTACCGGCCATCTTCAAGAGCACGAATCCGCTCCCGATCCTGCTGATCGAGCTACTCAAGAAGAAGAATACGCTTTAGAACTGCGCACCCGCGATCGTGAGCGTAAACTTCTCAATAAAGTGCAAGCGACTATCCGCAGCATTGACGAAGGTGATTACGGTTTCTGTGCCGATACCGGCGAACCCATCGGCCTCAAACGCCTGCTGGCACGTCCGACCGCGACATTGTCCGTAGAAGCGCAAGAGCGACGCGAACGAATGAAAAAACAGTTCGCCGACTAAGAATATAGATATAGAAACCTCAAAAGGCCGTCTGAAAGAGCATTTCAGACGGCCTTTGTTTTGTATTTTTTGTATGTATGGATAGTGTAGAAAGGTTGTTGGAGTTTTTTTATAAAATAAAAACCCTGTTAAAACAGGG
>NZ_KV833369.1:0-241 GCF_001837635.1 Neisseria sp. HMSC070H10 | reverse complement strand
GAGGTCGCGAGTTCGAGACTCGTTTCCCGCTCCATTAAATCATGCATCCGAATATGCGGGAATAGCTCAGTTGGTAGAGCGCAACCTTGCCAAGGTTGAGGTCGCGAGTTCGAGACTCGTTTCCCGCTCCATTCTGATTACTTGTTGATTGTTCTTTTTCAATATGCGGGAATAGCTCAGTTGGTAGAGCGCAACCTTGCCAAGGTTGAGGTCGCGAGTTCGAGACTCGTTTCCCGCTCCA
>NZ_KV833368.1:203620-234690 GCF_001837635.1 Neisseria sp. HMSC070H10 | reverse complement strand
CCTGTTGCTGCCTAAAAGGCGGCCCGGATGCCTGCTTAATCAGGTATCCAAGGGGGATTAAGGGGGTATTTGAGTCGAATCAGGAGTGATTTGGGATGAAAACAGCCGAAAACCTGTGTTTAGGTTTCGGCTGTTGGGGGAAAGGAATTTTGCAAAGGTCTCAGGCCGTCTGAATCTACAACACATAAAAATAAATGCTGATAAATTGAGTCAAACTGCCTGCCAAGACAAATAAGTGCCAGATACCGTGTCCGTGGCGGATTTTCGTATCGTTGATAAACCAATAAATCCCCGCGCTATACAATACGCCGCCCAACACCAGCCAAAATAATCCGCCGGCCGAAAGCGACTGTATCAGCGGCCATACCGCCACCACAATCAGCCAGCCCATCAACACATAAATCACCATCGACAGCAGCCGCTTCTCGCTTTTACGCCCAATCGTCAACTCCTGAACAATGCCCAGCAAAGCCAGCCCCCACGACACGCCGAAAAGCGACCAGCCCCAGCCGCCGTGAAGGGTAATCAGCGTAAACGGCGTATAGCTGCCTGCAATCAAAAGATAAATCATGCAATGATCGACCTTTTGCAAAATTGCCTTGGCCTTCGGCTGCGGAATACTGTGGTATAAGGTTGAGCCCAAATACAGGAGCAGCAGGCAGATTCCGTAAGTCAGTGCACCGGCAATCCGATAGCCGTCCGCCGATTCCACCGCTTTCACCAGCATCAGCACCAAGGCCGCCACTGCCAACAAGAAACCGGCCAAATGGCTGTACGCATTAAATCTCTCGCCGTGATACATAAACCATTCTCATTTATAAAAGACCAAAGTGTACGCCAAGATAGATGCTTCGTCAGAGAATTCGGGTTAAAAATAAGTTAAAGCGCAAAGGCCGTCTGAAAAACACGGCCTTGCAATATAACAAAAACATCTTTGCAACAAACAAACCATTCTTTCCCTTTTTCAGACGGCCTCACTAAAGTATCGACTGTCGCCAAGGTTGTAAAGAGAGAAAAAATGTCCATCCAAAACCACCACCTCGACTGGCTCGAAGCCGAGTCTATCTACATTATCCGCGAAGTGATTGCCAATGCCAAAAACCCGGCCTTGCTGTTTTCCGGCGGCAAAGACTCCGTCGTATTGCTGGCGCTTGCCGTCAAAGCCTTCCAAATCGAAGGCCGTCCGCTGAAGCTGCCGTTCAAACTCCTGCACGTCGATACCGGCCACAACTACCCCGAAGTGATTCAATTCCGCGACGATACGGTCGCGCGTACCGGCGTACAACTTGTGGTCGGCAGCGTAGAAGAATCCATCCGCAAAGGCAGCGTCGTCTTGCGCCGCGAAACCGATTCACGCAACGCCGCCCAAGCCGTTACACTGGTTGAAACCATCGAAGAACAAGGCTTTGATGCGCTGATGGGTGGCGCACGCCGCGATGAAGAAAAAGCGCGCGCCAAAGAACGCATCTTCTCTTTCCGAGACGAGTTCGGCCAATGGGATCCCAAAAACCAACGTCCTGAGTTATGGTCGCTCTACAATACGCGCCTGTTCCAAGGCGAAAACATGCGTGTGTTCCCGATTTCCAACTGGACGGAATTGGACATCTGGCAATACATCGCACGCGAAAAACTCGCCCTGCCGCCGATTTATTACACCCACAAACGCGAAGTGGTCGAACGAAACGGCCTGCTCGTTCCCGTTACACCATTGACGCCGAAGCGCGAAGGCGAAGTTGCCCAAATCCGTGATGTCCGTTTCCGCACCGTCGGCGATATTTCCTGCACCTGCCCTGTTGCCAGCACCGCCGCCACACCCGAAGACATCATTGCCGAAACCGCCGCCGCAACCATTTCCGAACGCAGCGCCACACGCATGGACGACCGCGTATCGGAAGCGGCAATGGAAGAGCGCAAAAAACAAGGCTATTTCTAAACCGGTTTTTCAGACGGCCCATATATATTTCAAACCCGAACAACACGGCAACGCCATCCGCCCCTGCCGTGTTGTTTGCTTTACTATTCTTGCAAATATCATTTAACAACAAAAGCTTAATCAACCATCCTTACCAAACGGCAAACAATAAAACATAAACAAACATGGTATAATAAACGCTTATAGGCAGAGATTTAGACAAAAGTCTCAGGCCGTCTGAAGGAGGAAAAACATGAATCGACGCGTTTATATCGTACATGGCTTTGAAGGCAATCCGCACGGCAACTGGTTTGACTGGCTTTGCGCCCAAGTCAAAAGCACCGGCGCACAAGCAATCTCCCTCGCCATGCCCAATCCCGACAAACCAAGCACGACCGCGTGGCAGTTTACCCTTGACCAGCACATCGGCAAGCCCGATGCCCATACCTTCCTAGTCGGCCACAGCCTCGGCTGCATTACCCTCCTTCACTTCCTCAGCCGCCAACAGCCGCAAAAAATCGGCGGTCTGCTGCTTGCCGCCGGTTTTGCCGATACGTTGCTGCCCCTGCCCACACTTGATGCCTACATTAAAGCAGCATCCCCCGATTTCGACATCCTGCGCAAAATCGACATGCCCAAACACTGTCTGGTTTCCGACAACGACACCCATGTTCCGCCCGAACTGACTTTGGACATGGCAACCAAGCTCAAAAGCCCTGTTACCCATATTCCCGAAGGCGGCCATTTGATGGCTTCAGACGGCTTTACCCAGCTGCCGCAGGCTTGGGAAGCGTTGAAACCCATGTTGACCGAATAAACACACACTCTAATCCGGTTTTCAGACGGCCTAGTGAGCCTCCCTCCCCATGACAGGCCGTCTGAACGACAATAAAAAAACAACCTGCCCTTTCAAGCAGGTTGTTTCTTTTTATGCCTCATTGACGGCAAATTTAATATTGCACCGTCCATTCAATCTCGCCGCAGGCCCTCATCGGCACAAGCTCGCCATCGCCGTAAGGTACGCTGGCAGGTACGGTTTGCGTTTGTTTGACCAGTGTGATGGTATCGGAATTTTCAGGCAGACCGTAGAAACGCGGGCCGTTTTTAGAAGCAAAGGCTTCCAGTTTGTCCAACGCGCCTGCTTTCTCAAACACTTCGGCATAAAGCTCGATGGCAGTCATCGCGCTGAACATACCGGCGCAACCACAAGCATTTTCTTTGGCAGTTTTGGCATGTGGCGCAGAATCCGTACCGAGGAAGAATTTGTGCGCCTTATCGCCGGTAACGGCGGCAACCAAAGCCTGACGGTGGGTTTCGCGTTTGAGTACAGGCAGGCAGAAATGATGAGGGCGCACGCCGCCGACCAAGAGGTCGTTGCGGTTGAGCAGCAAGTGTTGCGGCGTCACAGACGCGGCCACATTATCGCCTGCTTCCAATACCAGTCGGGCTGCTTCGGCAGTGGTGATGTGTTCAAACACGACTTTAAGATTCGGCACTTGCGCCAAAACCGGCTTCATCACGCGCTCGATAAAGGCGGCTTCGCGGTCGAAAATATCAATTTCAGGATCGGTGACTTCGCCGTGAACCAAGAACAAAATACCCTGTTTCGCCATTTCTTCCAACACGGGAATCAGTTTGAACAGGTCGGTCACGCCGGAATCGGAATTGGTGGTCGCGCCTGCCGGATAGAGTTTGAAAGCCACGATACCGGCAGCCTTGGCTTCGCGCACGAGTTCGGGAGTGGCATTGTCGGTCAAATAAAGCGTCATCAACGGCTGGAAGGTACTGCCTTCAGGCAGGGCGGCCATAATGCGCTCTTTGTAGGCTTGGGCATCGGCAACGCTGACAACGGGCGGCTTCAGGTTGGGCATGATAACCGCGCGGCCCATTTGTCGGGCGGTGTACGGGGCAACGGCTTTGAGTGCGTCGCCGTCGCGCAGGTGTAAGTGCATATCGTCGGGGCGGATGATGGTCAGGGTTTGCATAGCTTACTTTCGAGTGGTTTGGTTTGATAATGTTTCAGACGGCCTTTATTCGGCGGTAACGGTTTCTATCGATTTGATGTTTCAATCGTCAACCGGCCTAAGGCAAAACGGCGGCCTTATTGTCGTAAGAATGATGGGTCAAATAAAAAACAGCCTGTACCGGAAAATGCTCGGACGACGTTGTTTTAACGGTCAGCAAGGTTTCTTTCGGACTGCCGGACGCGCGCCATGCGTAGGAAATCTGACGCATAGGCAACGGGGTTTCCGCCAAATTATCGGCACGCAACTCAGCGTTCAAACCTTGCGGCGGATTTTCTGCCAAAGCCAAAAATTGTTTAAAAATCAGATGGTCGTCGGCTTTAGCCGTGCGCACGCTGCAACTGTCTTCAGTCAGGCTCAAATAATAATCTGCGCCGTTTTCCGTTTTCTTCCAAATGCTTAATGCCTCCAAATCCATCATTCCGGCAGGCAAATCGGCAATATCTTTTTTCGACAATAAAACCAGTTTGTTGGCATTGGCAAACTCGCCGACAAGGGCGACATCTCCGTCTGCGGACACGCAGCTTTGGCGGAACAAGTCGGTTACATTTTGGGCATAATCGGCAGCGTTCTGCGGCGAAACGCCTTCATTACCGCATGCACTCAGGCAGACGGCCAATACAGCGGCAGACAACGCGACGGCTTTAGACATTTCAGACGGCCTTTATTTGTGCTTCAACACCAGCTTGAACACGCCGTCGGCCTCGCTCGATTCCAACAAAACATGTCCAGTCTGACGGCAAAACGCTTCAAAATCGCCGGGCGCGCCGCCATCGGTGGCCAATACGGTCAGCACTTCGCCTTCCTGCATTTGCGCCAAAGCTTTTTTGGCACGCAAAATCGGCAGAGGGCATTTCAAACCGATGACATCCAGAGTTTGTGTATTCATGATGAAAACTCGTCATATTAATCAGAATTAACGTCAATTATACCGCACTTACTTGCACCCCACCCTGCAAGCCCATAAAATAAAGCCGTTTTTCACTTTGGAGCTGTCTATGCGCCGTTTTGCCCTTCTCGCTCTCAGCCTTGCCGCGACTCAAGCATTTGCTTTGGGTTTCAGCCAAAAGGATACGCTGACCAACACGCGTTATCAGGAAAGCCCTGAAGAAGTTGCCGCACGCGAGTTTAAAGAACACAAAGCCGAGTTGCCGCCCCTGCCCGATACCCAATCGGGCGATTGGTTCGACCTCTATGTCAACGAAACCTACGGCAAGCAGCCTAAAATCCTGCTCAGCAGCCTGCAAATTATGCCTGCGCCTGACAACAGCATCCGCTACGTCTTGAATGTGCGCTCCGACAAAGGCTACGACAACCTCTCCGTCGAAGGCCTCTATTGCGCCCGCACATCCTTTACTTACAGCAAAGACAAACGTTCGTCTTACAAAGTATTCGCTTACGGCGACACAGTAAATCACCGCTGGATTGAGCCGCGCAAAGGCGATTGGAAGCTGATCGGCAATGCGTTCAGCCGCAACGACGCCCTGCACACCGCCCTGTATCAGGCATTCTGTATCGACGGTATGCCGACAACGGTTGAAGGCTTGGTACAACGTTTGAAAGAACGCGGCGGCCGTCACGGCACAACGCTGACCAAGCACGACAAATAAACCGCTTTAATCAACAAAAAGGCCGTCTGAAATTTTTCAGACGGCCTTGTCTTTCAAGACGGCTTAGAATTTGTGATACAGGCCCACAGAAGCGGCTTTTTGTTCAACGCCGCCTTTGTTGGCCGCAGTCAGACGGGTTTTGTTGCCGACTTTCAGATACGCCAGTTGGGCAACTACGCCGGTGCGTTTGCTGAAGGTGTATTGCCCGCCGACAACGACTTGGTCGAATTTATCCACCAATTTTTCGCCACTGTTCACGCCCTTGGCAGGCCAGCCGTGCGCGTAAGTAATGCGTGGGGTCACATTACCGAATTTGTAGCCGACAGTTACCGCTGCATCAACCACTTTCACGGCTTCAGATTTGCCTGAATCAGCAGTGATGTCACTACCCTTGTACTCATTAAAACCATCAGTGAAATAGCCTAAATATTCGTTGCCTGTCTCATGGCCTTTGGCATAGTGTACGCCGCCGCCGACAAAGAGATTGTCTTTATCGTAATAAGTTTCGACTTTGGCAATTTGCGCCGCTTTGACTTTGCCTGATTTGTCGGTGTACGCGCCGTTGTAGTGGCCGTAAGCCGCATTGGCGGTAAAGCCGTTTTTAGAGAAACTCACGCCACCGGTGTATTGGTCTTTGGCCGGTTTGGTGTGCGTGTATTTGTCTGAAGGATTGCGGTTATCGCGCGGTGCGTAAGACACGTTGAATTTGAATCCGCCGAAATCCGGGCTGTCGTAGCGTACAGCAGCGTTACGGTTGCCGGTACGGGTAAAGATGCCCAAGCCTGCGGCATTGGTTTTGTACATCCATGGATCGATGGTGTCCATTTCGTTCAGCATATTGCTGAGTTTACCGGCGCGAATCTTACCGAATTTACCTTGCAAACCGATGAAGGAATCACGAGTGGCAAAACCTTGGGAACCGCCCGTGATTGCTGTTTTTTGTTCAACTTGCCAAATGGCTTTCAAATTGCCGCCCAAGTTCTCGCTGCCTTTGAAACCGATACGGGAAGTATTGTCATTGATGCTGGTTGCGGTAGAGCTGGTTTCAGAACCTGCATCACCTTTGATTTTTACTTGACCGACGGTCACGCTGCTTTTGATTTGACCATACAGAATCACTTCTGCAGAGGCAGCCAGTGGCAAACCGGCAATAACCAAAGCGATAATCGATTTTTTCATTATTCTCTCCAAAACAAAGTTAAAATCTCGTGAAAACACGTTTGGCAATATTAATGTTTTCCAACGCTACAAACAACTACTTTCATCTTGATAGACACTTTTATTCATTAGAGTTTAGACTTTTTACAACATTTTCAAATAAAACAGGCCGTCTGAAAGCAATTTCAGACGGCCTTTCCTATTTGCAGCGAAAACATTACTTGGGTTGTCTTAAAAACTCCGGTTCAGGCAGATGCGGCGCAGTTTAAAGCCATACGCGACATTATCGGTGGCGAAAACAACCGTCCCGTACAACCTTTGAACGAGCGCGAAGTCAATGAAGACAAATAACTTCTAAGGCCGTCTGAAAACAAAAAAGCACCCGGAAACGGGTGCTTTTTCAATCACATCAATCAGGCTTTTTTGTTACCCAACGCAGCTTTCACAAATGCGCTGAACAAAGGATGGCCTTTGCGCGGATTGGAAGTAAATTCCGGATGGAACTGACACGCGAAGAACCAAGGATGATTTGGCAATTCGATGGTTTCAACCAAACGCTCGCGGCCTGCGGATACGCCGCCAATGACCAAACCGGCTTTTTCCAACTGAGGAACGTAGTTGTTGTTAACTTCGTAGCGGTGGCGATGACGTTCGCGGATATGTTCGCTGCCGTAGATTTTTGCAGCAAGGCTGCCCGGTTTGAGGTCAACTTCTTGCGCACCCAGACGCATGGTGCCGCCCAAATCGGCAGATTCGTCACGGGTTTCTACGCTGCCGTCGGCAGTTTGCCATTCGTCAATCAGGGCAACGACAGGCGCGGCGCATTTCAAGTCAAACTCGGTAGAGTTCGCACCCTTCAAGCCTGCAACATCGCGGGCGTATTCAATCAGGGCAATTTGCATACCCAAACAGATGCCCAAATATGGTACGTTGTTTTCACGCGCATAGCGTACGGCGGCAATTTTGCCTTCTACGCCGCGTGAACCGAAGCCGCCCGGCACCAAAATCGCGTCCATGCCTTTGAGCATGGAAACGTCGCCATTGCCCTTCTCGATGCTTTCGCTGTCGACAAAGGTAATTTGTACGTCGGTTTCAGTGTGAATACCGGCGTGTTTCAGGGCTTCGATCAATGATTTGTAGGACTCGGTCAAATCAACGTATTTGCCGACCATCGCGATTTTGACGGTATGTTTCGGATTTCGAATCGCGTGAACGATTTTCTTCCATTCGGTCAAATCGGCTTGTTTGACATTCAGCTGCAACTGCTCGGTAATAATGCTGTCGATGCCTTGGTTGTGCAGCATTTCAGGGCATTCGTAGATGCTGTCCACATCGTAGCTGCCCACGATGGCACGTTCTTCAACGTTACAGAACAAAGCAATCTTACGGCGCTCGTCCGCAGGCATTTCTCTGTCCATACGGCAGATCAGGATGTCCGGTTGCAAACCGATGCTCAACATTTCTTTAACGGTATGCTGGGTCGGTTTGGTTTTGATTTCGCCGGCGGCGGCAATGTAAGGCACATAGCTCAGGTGGGCAAACAATGTATTGTTGCGGCCGAGCTGGCTGCGCATTTGGCGGATGGCTTCCAAGAAAGGCAACGATTCGATATCACCGACTGTACCGCCGATTTCAACAATCGCCACATCATAACCAGCCGCGCCTTCATGGATACGGCGTTTGATTTCATCAGTAATGTGCGGAATCACTTGTACGGTACCACCCAAATAGTCGCCGCGGCGCTCTTTGGCAATCACGTTTTCATAGACTTGGCCGGTACTGAAGCTGTTACGGCGGGTCATGGTGGCGTTGATGAAGCGCTCGTAGTGACCCAAGTCGAGGTCGGTTTCCGCGCCGTCATCGGTCACGAATACTTCGCCGTGTTGAAAAGGGCTCATGGTACCCGGGTCAACGTTGATATACGGGTCGAGTTTAAGCATGGTCACGTTCAAGCCACGCGACTCAAGGATAGTAGCAATAGAAGCGGCGGCGATACCTTTACCCAAAGAAGATACAACGCCGCCGGTTACGAAAATAAATTTAGTCATGATGTGATACCCATGTTGGAATGTGTGATTTTAACTTGAAGCAGCATATTCTGGCAAACGGCAAAAGCTTCAGGCCGTCTGAAAACAGCGTTTTCAGACGGCCTTATCATACTGATTCTATATATCAGCGCAGCTCGCGGCGCAGGATTTTGCCAACGTTGGATTTTGGCAACTCGTCGCGGAATTCGATGTCTTTCGGCACTTTATACGCCGTCAGTTCTTTGCGGCAGAAATCGATCAGCTCTTCCTTAGTCAAAGACGGGTCTTTGCGTACGACGAAGACCTTAATCGCTTCGCCGGTTTTCTCACTTTTCACGCCGATACAGGCGACTTCCAAGACTTTGTCGTTTCCGGCCACCACTTCTTCGATTTCGTTCGGATACACATTGAAACCGGATACCACAATCAAATCTTTTTTGCGGTCCACCAGCTTCAACCAGCCTTTTTCATCCATCACAGCAATATCGCCGGTCTCTAAAAAGCCGCGTGCATCGATTGCTTTGGCGGTTTCTTCCGGACGGTTCCAATAGCCTTTCATCACTTGCGGGCCGCGTACCCACAATTCGCCCGGCTGTCCGATAGGCACTTCTTTGCCATCCGCATCACGCAATTCGACCTCGGTTGAAGAAACAGGCAGACCAATACCGCCGCTGTAAGCTTCGATATTCAAAGGATTACAACATACGCCCGGGCTGGCTTCGGTCAAACCATAAGCTTCCACAATCGGCGTACCGGTAATTTTTTTCCATTTTTCCGCCACGGCTTTTTGTGTTGCCATACCGCCGCCCAAAGTCAGCTTCAAACGGGAAAAATCAACTTCGGCAAAATCCGGACGGTTGACCATCGCATTAAACAGGGTATTCACACCGATGAATACGCTAATCGGCTCTTTTTTCAATTCACCGATAAACCCTTTCATATCGCGAGGGTTGGTAATCAGGATGATTTTAGAACCGGTATTGGCGAAAATCATCAGGTTTACCGTCAAGGCAAAGATATGATAAAGCGGCAACGCGGCAATGACCGTTTCTTTGCCTTCGTGCAGGCTATTTTTAATCCATTCTTTCGCCTGAAGCATATTGGCGCAGATATTGCCGTGACTAAGGACGGCGCCTTTCGCCAAACCGGTTGTACCGCCTGTATATTGCAGCAAGGCAGTATCGTCGCGCGTCAACTCGACTGGTTTGAGCGTATTTGCTGCACCTTGCTTCAAGGCCGTCTGAAAAGTCACGGTATTGGGAATGCGGTATTCCGGCACCATTTTTTTCACTTTGCGGATGACAAAGTTCATCAACACGCCTTTAATCATGCCGAACATCTCACCGACCGACGCGACAATCACATGTTTGATTTGTGTACGCGGCAACACCAATTCCAGCGTATTGGCAAAGTTCTCCAACACGACAATCGTTGTCGCGCCGCTGTCTTTCAACTGATGTTCCAACTCGCGCGGCGTATAAAGCGGATTCGTATTCACTGCCACCAAACCTGCCTGCAAAATACCGAAAAGCGCAATCGGATATTGCAAAACGTTCGGCATCATAATCGCCACACGCTCACCGCGCGGCAGTTTCAATACATTTTGCAGGTAAGATGCAAAATCGGTCGCCAACTTGCCTACTTCGGCATAAGTCAGTGTTTTGCCCATATTTTGAAAAGCAGGTTTATCTGCGAATTTCTCGACACTTTGACGGAATACGTCGCTGATGGAGCTGTATTGAGAAATATCGATTTCAGGGTTTACGCCTTGTTCGTAGCTTTTGAGCCAGAGTTTTTCCATATTAATCAGTCTTTTATTGAGTCGTTTTTTGAAATCGAGGCCGTCTGAAGGCTTTATTCAATCTGCCGCTTCGTTTTCAGACGGCCCTTGTGTTAAGCAGTAATGATGACAGGCTTGTCGGTGGACATGATGATGCCGCCGCCCAAGCACACATCGCCGTCGTACAGTACCGCTGATTGTCCGGGGGTTACCGCCCATTGCGGCTCGTCAAAGATAAGCTCGATGGTTTCATCATCTAAGTAACGCAACGTGCAAGGCGCGTCAGCCATACGGTAGCGCGTTTTGCAGGTATAGCGGCCTTCTTTCGGACGGTCGGGCAATGTGAAACTCAAATCGTTCATAACCAGGCTTCGAGTATAAAGCAAAGGATGGTCATGGCCTTGTACGACAATCAGTTCGTTTTTGGTCAAATCCTTGGCCGCGACAAACCATGGTTCGCCTGCGCCGCCGATACCCAAGCCTTTGCGTTGGCCCAGCGTGTAAAACATCAAGCCGACGTGTTCGCCAACCACTTTGCCTTCAGGGGTAACCATTTTGCCATTATTGGTCGGCAGGTATTTTTGCAGAAATTCGCGGAACGGGCGTTCGCCGATAAAGCAAATGCCGGTACTGTCTTTTTTGGTTGCAGTCGGTAATTTGAATTCTTCGGCAAGACGGCGGACTTCAGGCTTCTCCAACTCACCCAATGGGAAAATTGCGCGCTCAAGTTGGAAAGGTTTGAGGCGGTACAGGAAATAGCTTTGGTCTTTGTTTTGATCCAAGCCTTTGAGCAGGTAATGCACGCCGTTGCGAACTTCTTTGCGGGCATAGTGTCCGGTGGCAATGGTATCGGCGCCCTGCTCGATGGCATAGTCCAAAAAGCATTTGAATTTGATTTCGGCATTGCACAAGACATCCGGGTTTGGCGTGCGGCCTGCGCTGTATTCTTTGAGGAAATAGGCAAATACGTTGTCTTTATATTGTGCGGCAAAATTGACGATGTCGATATCGATTCCGATGATATCGGCAACGGCAATGGCATCAAAGGAGTCTTGTTTGATGCTGCAATACTCGTCGTTGTCGTCATCTTCCCAGTTCTGCATGAACACGCCGCTGATTTGATGGCCTTGCTGCTTGAGCAGGGCCGCGGTAACGGATGAATCGACGCCGCCGGAAAGGCCGACGATGATGTTTGTTGGTGTGTTGGTAGTATTCATGAGCGGAATGTGGGTTTCAAATGCATTTTTTAAAGCGTAATTTTAGCACATTTTGATTTAACGACAGAAAAGGCCGTCTGAAAGCCCAATGACTTTCAGACGGCCTTTATATGCAAATTCAAGCAATTAGTGCTGATGCGCGCCACCGTGACCATGGCCGTGACCGTGATCCATGCCGGATTGCGGTGCGGTTTTCACTTCCAGCTCGACAGTTTGGGGTTTCGCGTTTTTGAATTTCAGGGTTACAGGTACTTTTTCGCCTTCTTTCAATTGTTTTTTCAGACCCATGAACATAACGTGGTAGCTGCCTGGTTTCAGTTCGGTTACGCCTTTCGCAGCCAAAGGCACGCCGCCTTTAACTTCGCGCATGCGCATAACGCCGTTGTCGTTCACGTGAGTGTGTACTTCAACACGTTCGGCAACAGGGCTGCTGCCGCCTACCAAGAAGTCTTGTTTGGCTTCATCGTTTTGGATTTTCATGAATGCGCCACCCATTTTCATACCTTCAACGGTAGAACGTGCCCAACCGTCTTCAATATGGATACCGGCTGCAGATACGGAAGTTGCCAAGCCTGCCAGAATCAGGGTTGCCATTAATTTTTTCATGTTTTGCTCCTTATGTTTGCCACATGGCTGGAATATACGGCCTTCATCTTACAACCGAAGGCCGTCTGAAAACTTTGATATAGATTAACTAATACTATCTAATCCTAATGAATTACCATATTACCACATTTCTAAGCAGTTAATGCAACAATCCAAACAATAAATAACATGAACAAAGCCATCAGTTGCGCGGCCGAACCGGCATCTTTGGCACGCTTGGCCAGCTCGTGTTTTTCAGTAGAGGTATGGTCAACGGCTGCCTCGACGGCGGTATTAAACAATTCGGTAATCAGTGAAATAAACGATGCGACAACAAGCACCATTTTAGTGAGCGGGCCGAAATCAAGGAAGAAAGCCAAAAAAATTAAAATCAGGTTCAACCAAAAAACTTGGCGAAATGCACTTTCATAACGGTACGCGGCAGCCAGTCCGTCTTTGGAATAACCGAACGCATTAATGATGCGCTTAATGCCGTTTTTACCTTTTTTTTCAGATGCGTAGGAAGATGGTTCCATCATATTCTCAACATAAAAAGGCCGTCTGAAGAGAAACGGTCGGGTCAATCTTCAGACGGCCTTTGGTTCTATTGTTTTGCCCAAGATGCAACGGCATCTGCGAACATGGCGGCAACGTCGAAATCTTTTTGCTTCATGATTTCTTGGAAGCCGGTCGGGCTGGTTACATTGACTTCGGTCAGGTTGCTGCCGATGACATCCAAACCGGCAAGCAAAATACCGCGGCGCTTCAATTCAGGCGCAAGGGTTTCTGCAATTTCACGGTCGCGCTCGCTCAATTCCTGTGCCACGCCGCGACCGCCGGCAGCCAAGTTGCCGCGTGTTTCGCCGTTTTGCGGAATACGCGCCAAAGCATACGGAACAACTTCCCCGCCAATAATCAGAATGCGCTTGTCGCCATGTACGATTTCAGGAATATAACGTTGCGCCATGATGGTGCGTGAATCAAGCTGCATCAGGGTTTCAAGGATACTGCCGATATTGGGGTCGGATTCGGTCAGACGGAAAATGCCCATACCACCCATGCCGTCCAACGGTTTGATGATGATGTCGCCGTGTTCTTTCAAAAAGGCACGGACATCGGCGGAACGTGTGGTAACCAAAGTCGGCGCGGTAAACTGGCTGAAGTTCAAAATCGCCAATTTCTCATTGAAATCACGCATTGCTTGTCCGCTGTTAAATACTTTTGCGCCCTGCTGCTGTGCCAAAGTTAAAAACTGGGTTGCATACAGATATTGCATATCAAACGGCGGATCAGTGCGCATAATGACCGCATCGAAGTCTTTCAAGGCCGTCTGAACTTTTGCCTCTGCTTTAAACCATTCGTGATCGTCATCGTTCTTCGCGCCGACAAACTCAAATGCCGCTGCCTGAGCCACTACCAAACCTTCACGGACGGACAATTCTCCGCTCAAGGTATGAAAAAGCTGCCAACCGCGCTTTGCCATTTCACGCATCATGGCGTAAGTAGTGTCTTTATAGGTTTTAAAACTTGCCATCGGATCGGCGATAAACAGGACTTTCATCAAAATTTCCTTGTAAACAGACGATATAATCATACCTTGTATTCTGCCTGCCTGAAAAGGTGGCAAAATATAGAAAAGGCCGTCTGAATCCTATTTTCAGACGGCCTTGAAGCTTTTAGGCGGCTGCCAAATGCAAGAGTTCGGCGGCATGGCTGCGTGTGGTATCGGTAATGATTTCGCCACCCAGCATACGCGCAATTTCCTCAATGCGCTGATGATGGTTCAAGACGCTGATTTCGCTAACGGTTTGTTCGCCTTCGCTATGCTTGCGCACCTGCCAATGGTTTTCACCGCAAGAGGCGACTTGAGGAAGATGGGTTACCGCCAAGACTTGATGTTTTTTACCTAAGGCACGCAAAGCTTTACCGACCATTTCAGCAACACCGCCACCAATACCGGTATCCACTTCGTCAAAAATCAATGTCGGCACTTGCGTGTATTGGCTGGCAACCACTTGCAAAGCCAAGCTGATACGCGCCAATTCGCCGCCGGAAGCCACTTTGTTCAAAGGACGGGACGGATTGCCTTTATTCGCTGCCACTTGGAATTGCACCTGTTCCAGACCATGCGCGGTCGGCGAAGACGGCAACAAGACGATGTCAAAACGTGCGCCTTTCATGGCCAAATGTTGCATATGCTCGGTGGTCTCTTCACCCAAACGGCCGGCTGCCTGATGGCGCATGGCAGAGAGAATATGCGCGGCTTCATGGTATTCGGCAAGATTGCGTGCGACTGCATTTTCCAAGGCTTCCAAATCAGCAGCCGCGTGCAGGTTTTGCAAGCGCTCGTCGATTTCCGCCAACTTTTGCGGCAACTCTTCCGGCTCAATGCGGTATTTGCGCGCCATACTCATCAATTCGCCCATACGGCTTTCTTGTGCGGCCAATTCATTAGGATCGATGTCGCTGCGACCAGCCACATCGCGCATATTGGCACTGATTTCACCCAATTCTGCTTCAATACTTGCCAACATATTCAGGCTCTCGGCAAAGCGCGGCTCAATGTTTTGCAGATTGCCCAGCAGTTTTTGGCATTGATAGATTTGACGTTGGATGCCGTTGTCTCCGTCTATACTGTCGCCCACCTGCTCGGCGGTTTGCAGCAATTCGGCCGAATGCGCCAGGCTGTCATGGCTTTGGCTTAAGGTTTCCCATTCGTTGGGTTTGAGCTCCAATTGGTTCAATTCATTAAACTGCCATTCCAAACGCTCGCGTTCGATGGCCATGGTTTCTGCCTGCTCTTGTGCTTCTTGCAGTGCCTTTTTCGCATTGACCCAATTTTGATAAAGCTGTTTGACCGTTTCTGCCTGCTCTTTGCTGCCGGCAAATGCGTCCAACAACTCGCGTTGCGCAGACTCTTGATTCAACGAATGATGGGCATTTTGGCCGTGAATATCGATTAACTGCTCGCCAATGGCCTTCAGCTGCGCCAATGTTACTGCCTGATTATTGATATAACTGCGGCTTTTACCCTTGGCATCGATAATACGGCGGATGCTGAGCTCTTCCGCATCTTCTTCCAAAAGGCCTTGCTCCTGCAGCTGCGCTTTCAGTTCAGACAAACCGCTGATGTCGAACAAAGCCGACAACTGCGCTTCTTTGGCACCGCTGCGCACTTGGCTGTAATCGGCTTTATCGCCCAACAACAGGCCAATTGCATCCAGAGTAATCGATTTGCCTGCGCCGGTCTCGCCCGTCAATACGGTAAAGCCGTTTTGAAAATCAAGATTCAGGTTTTCAACAATGACAAAATCACGCAAAGAAAGTGCCAACAGCATTGCAGTATTCCTTAGTAAATTACCCGCAACCATGCGGAATAGCTTTAGATAAGCTGATTATAACTAAGATTTTTTATAGTTTAAATCAGATTTTTCTTATGATTTATCTAAGATATTTATTTTAAACAAATTATTTTTTAAGAAACTGCTAAACGCACCACGCCATATTGTTACCCTGGCTGGCTTATTCAATGATATAAAGCGTTCATTTAATACTATAAAACGCTAGAATAACTAACACAAAGGCCGTCTGAAACACAATTATTTCAGACGGCCTTTACATTCAAATCAGTTAATCAGTCTGCTTCCTGATTCTACTGCTTCTTCAGCCTCCTCATCGCCTGTCGGCGGCGTTTCCATCAAATCAGGCAACACCAGCTCGCCCAATTCAGTCAGTGGCGGCAATTCTTCCAAACTTTCCAAACGCAAATCGCTTAAGAATGCTGCCGTTGTTGCCCACAATGCCGGACGGCCGACAGAATCACGGTGGCCGATGACTTCAATCCAGCCCCTATCCTGCAAGGTTTGCATGACATTTTGCGACACCGCCACGCCGCGTATGCCTTCGATATCGCCACGCGTTACCGGTTGCTGATAGGCAATAATCGCCAGCGTTTCCATCACGGCGCGGGAATAACGCGGCGCGCGCTGCTCTTGCAGGCTGCCCAGTCGTTCAAACGCGGCTTGGGCGATTTGGAAGCGCCAGCCCTCATGGGTATGCACCAGTTGCAAAGCCCTGTCCTGCCAGCGAGCCTTCAGTTGCGCCAACACATCAATCAGCTTGTCTTGCGACAACGGCGGCACGCACAATTCGCGCATGGCTTTTTCGTTTAAGGGTTCGACTTGTGTCAACAGCGCCGCTTCAATCAGCGCATCGGGAGAAAGTTTTTCAGTCATAATAAAATCAATGTTCAGACAGCATAAATAGCCAAAGGCCGTCTGAAATACAATATAGTCAACAGTTTGTTATGCACTCAAATGCGCTTTCAGTTTTTCCTCGTCCAAAAACCAATGGCAAATTTCGGTATCGCCATCCAGCAAAACAGGCACCAGCTCATTGTACTTTTCTTCTAAAACCGGATCGGCATCGACATCAACAATATCCAGTTCAAATCCAAACTGCTCCTGATAAGGCTTTAATTGTTCGCGCATTTTGTGGCACAGGCTGCAATATTCCCGAAACATCAAGGTCAGTTTCATGGCGGTTACTCTCGGAGGGACAAAAGCGGCCATTGTATAGCAAAATGCCGCCAAACCATACAGGCATAACAAAGGCCGTCTGAACAGGCGCGAGATAACGCCTTCAGACGGCCTTTGTGTGTATTCTGAAATTAAGACTGAACGTTAATACCTGCAGTCACGGTATTTTGGGCACTGCTTGCTGTCAAAAACGATGCAGCCAATTCGCCGCAGCAACCGCAACAAGTCGCCACGCCCAATTGAGCCTGCAAATCGCTCATGGTGGTTGCACCGGCGGCGATGGTCTCTTTGATGTCGTGGTCAGTAATGGCGTTGCAGATGCAGACAAACATGATGTGCTCCAATAATTTTGTTACCCTCTGTAATTGAGAGTAGGATTTATTCTTGAACGTAAATATAAATAAAAACGGTTTGCATTGCAATATTGGCACTGTCCTTTTGTTTTGAAATTTTTCTATGAAATTTTATATTATGATTGATATTTTATAATTTTAAATTTTGATAACCTTTCAGACGGCCTCAATAACAAAAAGCGGCATCTTCGAGATGCCGCCTTTATTTATGAACGGGAATGGTGTTCATCGACCATGTTTTTCAAACGGATATTGGCAACATGGGTATAAATCTGCGTGGTGTTGATATCGGAATGTCCCAACATCATCTGGACCGAACGCAAATCGACGCCGTGATTGACCAAATGCGTGGCAAAAGCATGGCGCAAACCGTGTGGGCTGAGCGAAGCAATACCGGCCGCTTCGGCATATTCTTTGACTATCATCCATGCAAGCTGACGGCTGATGCCGCTGCGTTTCTGGCTGACAAATACTTCGTCGCAAATTTTGTTTTTCAGCAACAACGGACGCGATTCGTTGCAATAGCGTTCCACCCAATATGCCGCTTCCTGTCCCAACGGAACCAGACGCAATTTGTCGCCCTTGCCTATGGTACGGATACTGCCGCGATGTAAATCGATATCGCTGAGCGTCAATTTGACGGCTTCGGTCACGCGCAAACCTGTTGCATACATGACTTCAAGCAAGGCTTTGTCGCGCAGTCCATGCGGCGTTTCCACATCCGGCGCAGCCAGCAGTGCGTCGATTTGGGCTTCGGTAATCAGCGTGGGCAGTTTGCGTTCCGATTTCGGCGCCTTGAGAAAACGGGTGGGATTGTCTGCTCTTTGGCCTGTTTCTTCCAACCAGCCGTACATACGCTTGCAAGCCGACAATGCCCGCGCTTGGGACGTGCTTTTTTCCCCCTCCGCATACACGGCATCAGACAGGGCAAATTCATCAGCACTCAACCAATCCTGCCCGCACTCGGCCAAACGCTCTGCGATTTTAACCAAATCACGGCGGTAACTTTGCAGCGTATTGTGGCTGAGCCGGTCTTGCAGCCAAAGGGATTCAAGCAGCTTGTCTATTAAATCGTCCATACTCATCAAACTGTATTGAAAGGCCGTCTGAACGGCATAACTTTACATCCGTTCAGACGGCCTTAGGTTTTCAAAGCCCTATTTAAGAGGCTTGAGAGATTGTATCCAAAACTTCCTGCGCGTGTCCGGCCACTTTGACTTTGCGCCACTCATGGGCAATTTCGCCGTTTTCGTCCAACACAAACGTGCTGCGCTCAATGCCGAGGGATTCTTTGCCGTAAAGCTTTTTCAGCTTGATCACGTCAAACAGTTTGCAGACGGTTTCTTCTTTATCGCTCAACAATTCAAACTGGAAGCCTTGTTTAGCGCAGAAATTCTGATGCGATTTAACGCCGTCACGCGAAATACCGACAACGGTATAGCCCAATGCTTTGAATTGTTCCAATCGGGCATTGAAATCCAAGCCTTCGGTGGTACAGCCGGGCGTGTTGTCTTTAGGATAAAAATAGACAACCAACGGCAAATGTTCGGCGGAGTTAAAATCGCTACCGGAAGAAGATGGGAGTGTGAATTGATATTTTGACATATTATTCCTTTCAGACGGCCTAAACCTAGCCTTCGTTTATTTTTCGCTTAAATTCAAATAACTGCGCGTACCTTGAAAATCTTCCAATGCGCGCAACAAAAGCTGGAAGTGGTCGTCATTGCCGGCCAAATCCAACTCATCGGCATTGACGGTCAGCAAAGGCGCGCTTTGATACAAATGGAAGAAATGGCTGTATTCGTCATGCACCCGTCCCAAATAGCCTTCGGGGAACAAGCTGATAATGCCTTCGTGACGTTTTTGCAGACGTTTGCGGTTGTTTTCGACGGCTGTTTGCAGATAAATCACCACATCGGGCTCTGCGTATTGCGGCAGAATACGTTGCTTCATATCGGCAAAAAGCTGCTGCTCGTCATCATTCAAAACGATAGGCGTAAAAATACGGTCTTTTTCCGGCAAAAAATCAGCCACAACCATTCCGCCTTGCGCACATTGGTCTTCAATAATATTCACGCTTTCAGCGCGGCGCATCAGGAAGAAAAGTTCGGCAGCCAAGCCATTATTGGAAACATTGCTGTAAAACTTTATGAGAAACGGATTGTGATCCGGATTCTCCGACAACAGCAACGCACTGAAATGCTCTGCCAAGCGGCGGCTCAAAGCAGTCTTGCCGCTACCGATGGCGCCTTCGACAACAATATAACGAGGATTCATAGTAACTCTTTGTAATGTGTTTCCCAACAATATTTTATAGCAAAAAAGGCGTGTCCAACACGCCCTTTCTTGTTTTAGTCCGTTTTTCAGACGGCCCTTATTCTTTCAGCAGGCGAATACCCTGTCCGCCCAAAGCCTGAGCCAAATCAGCCGCACGGCCATGCTCGCCCAACTCGAAATCCGGAAGGATTTCGGCCAGAGGCAACATAACGAAACTGCGCTCATGCGCGCGCGGATGCGGCAAGGTCAGATGCGGGTCATCGCCGCGGATACCGTCAAAATCGATAATGTCCAAATCCAAGGTGCGCGGCGCATTGCGGAAGGTACGTTCGCGCCCGAATTCGGCCTCGATGCGGTTTAACTCTGCCAACAGCGCTACGCCGTCCAATGATGTTTTCACCGCACAAACCGCGTTCACAAAATCTGGCTGATCGTCATAGCCGACCGGCACAGTCAGATACAAGGAAGAAGTCTTTTCGAGCCGGATATGCGGATGCGCGTCCAATTCGGCCAAAGCAGCGCGAACCTGTTCGGCAGGATTGGCAAGATTGCTGCCCAAAGCGATAACGGCAAAATGCGGATACATTTCAGACGGCCTCTTTTAAAACGGCAGCGTTTTGGTTTTGGCAAGGAAAACAATCGTGGCAACACACGACATGGCCAAAACGTAGATGATATAGAATTTCGGCGAACGCGGACGCGAACGCATCATAATCATGCCTAACACAATATAAACCAGCAACAGCAGGATTTTCATGCCGAGCCACGGCGCATTGAACGGCGAAAAATGGGTAATCTTCATCAGCCACAAGCCGGTAAACAGCAACATGGTGTCGTTCAAATGCGGCATGGCTTTCCAAATGCCTGACAACGGTTTCTCAGGATGACGCCAGAGCAGGAAAAAACGGATGTTGAACAACAGGATGGTAATGGCAACGAAAATCTGATGGCTGTATTTTACAAACAGATATTGCATGGCAGTTTCTTATGTTAAAGGTTGAAAAACAAAGCAGCTATTTTACCGCAAACATCTATTTCTGACGCAACTTTTCAATCGCCAGCAGATAGGGAGGTGCATTGCGGCGGTTGACAAAGCCATAACGTAACACGGCAAAGGCTTCCTGCGGCAAAGTTTCCGCCCATTGCACAATCGCTTCAGCCTCTATTCGGCCGGCTTCATGCCCCGGATACAATACCGCCACGGCAAGCCCGCCCTCTTTCAGCAAACCCAAAGTATCCGTCAGCGCACGGATGCTGCTTTCCGCTTCAGTCGTACAGCTTTTATCGCCACCTGGCAGCCAACCGAAATTAAATACTGCGGCATCTAGAGGCTCGTCGATATAAGACAAAAGGTTTTCATGGCCGTCATGTATCAGGACTACCCGACCATCTACACCGTTTTCTTTCAGACGGCCTTGGGTTTGCGCCAGTGCTTTAGATTGCACATCAAACGCCCACACCCTACCCGTCTCGCCAACCAACTGCGCCAACAGCAAAGTATCATGCCCGTTTCCGGCCGTCGCATCCAAAGCGTGGCCGCCTGATTTTAAGGCTTGTCGTAACAGGGAGTGTGCAAAGGGAAGAATGTTTTCAAGCAGCATGATAAAGGTCGTCTGAAAATAAAAATACCCTACCGCAAAAGCGGTAAGGTATTGAAAAACAGGAATGCGTTACATCATTTATTCGGCAGGTTGTTGCACAGTCTCAACTTGAACCGGAGCAGCTGCGGCAGCGGCTTGAGGTTGTTTGTTTTCGTGTTGCAGGCTGACTGCGCGTGCAGGAACGATTGTTGAGATAGCGTGTTTGTAAACCATTTGAGTGACGGAAGTATTACGCAGCAGAACAACGTACTGGTCGAATGATTCCACTTGACCTTGCAGCTTGATGCCGTTTACCAAGTAGATTGAAACCGGAACGTGCTCTTTACGCAACGCATTCAAAAAAGGATCTTGTAACATTTGTCCTTTAGCTGTCATATTCTTGAGCTCCATTATTATGATTGTAAAGACGCCAAAATCGGCGTTTGATGGGATTGTAGCCCCGAATAGGATAAATTACCAACTATTTTTTTCTATCACACCATTTAGGAATCCAGCAATAAGGGAACTTCCCGTCAAACCGACTGTTTCATTTCCATATTCACAACAATTCCAAATTCAAATTTGATGTTTTTTAAAATTCGGCAAATCCTATCGAAAATATGCCATGAAGTTCTAACAAGCTGTTTTTCATTATAAAAAGGCCGTCTGAAATTGTTCAGACGGCCTTTGTGCTTATTTGCTGAATTGTTTTTTCACGCTGACTTTGGTTTTCTTCTTGAAGCGGTTTTTCTCTTCCTTGCGGCCTTCGCGTTTCTCAATACGGTTACTCAGGCTGACACGGCGCAGCGGTTTTTTCTTCGGTTTGTCTTCCGCATTTTCATACGGGTTTTCCGAAACATTGTATTGAATCCGCAGCGGCGTGCCTTGCAGGTTGAAGGCTTTGCGGAACGTTTGGGTCAGATAACGTGTGTAGCTGTCAGAAATGGCATGCAGCGAATTGCCGTGAACCACAATCACCGGCGGATTCATGCCGCCCTGGTGGGCATAACGCATTTTCGGACGCACCAAACCAGCACGTGGCGGCTGTTGACGCTCGATCGCGCTTTGCAATACGCGCGTGATTTTCGGCGTCGGCATCTTAATCATCGCCGCATTATAGGCAGCCTGAATGCTTTCAAACAAACCGTCTATACCGCGCTCTTTCAATGCAGAAATAAAGTGGAACTTAGCAAAATCAAGGAAATACAGTTTGCGGTTGATATCGCGTTTCACTTGCTCTCGGCGCTCTTCGCTGATACCGTCCCATTTATTGACTGCCACCACCAAAGCACGGCCTGCTTCCAAAGCAAAACCTGCAATCGTCGCATCTTGATCGGCGATATCTTGTTGCGCGTCCAATACCAAAACGGCAACGTTTGCCGCTTCAACTGCCTGCATGGCTTTGATAACGGAGAACTTTTCTACTGCTTCATCCACTTTGCCGCGACGGCGCACACCTGCGGTATCGATGATGGTAAACGGCTTGCCTTCGCGTTCAAAA
The DNA here is from genome assembly GCF_001837635.1 of Neisseria sp. HMSC070H10. Lineage (NCBI taxonomy): Bacteria > Pseudomonadati > Pseudomonadota > Betaproteobacteria > Neisseriales > Neisseriaceae > Neisseria > Neisseria sp. HMSC070H10. Next base: position 212,128 of record NZ_KV833368.1, on the reverse strand, counting down.
TCGATATGGATACTGTCGCGCGTCGTGCCTGCCATATCAAAGGCAATCACGCGTTCTTCGCCGAGGATGGCGTTTACCAAGGTTGATTTACCGACATTTGGACGGCCGATTACAGCAAAAACAGGATGTTTCGCTTCTTCCTCTTCCTTTTCAGGCTCGGGGAAGGTTTCCAAAATATCTTCAATCAGATAATACACGCCATCGCCGTGCGCACCTGAAATCACATAAGGGTCGCCCAAGGCAAGCTCGTAGAACTCGGCGGCAAGCACAGCCCTATTGCCGCCCTCGCCCTTATTCACGGCCAAATAAACAGGACGTGGGCTTTGGCGCAAACGGTCGGCAATGATTTTGTCTTGCGGGGTCAAGCCGGTACGGCCGTCCACCAAAAATACAACCGCATCGGCTTCATCGACAGCCTGCAAGGTCTGTTTTGCCATTTCGTGCAAAATGCCGCTGTCCACAACCGGCTCAAAACCGCCGGTATCGATGACCAAATAAGGTTTGCTGCCGACTTTGCCATGACCGTAATGTCGGTCACGCGTCAGGCCGGGCAGGTCATGCACAAGCGCGTCTTTGGTGCGCGTCAAACGGTTGAATAAAGTAGATTTGCCGACATTGGGGCGGCCGACAAGCGCGATGGTTGGTTTCATGATTGAGTCTTTCTGTGTCAAGTGTCGCCTAAAAACGGGAGCGGAACACAAGCAGGTGTATTAAAAACACGGTTGATAAGGATAAGTGTAGGCCGTCTGAAAAGTCATTGCAACTTCAGACGGCCTTGATTTCAAACAAACTTATTTCAAGCTGTCAATTTTCATTTGCAGCAATTCGCGGCCTACTGCGGTCTGCGGCATTTTGCTTAAAGCAGCTTCGTAACTTTGCACGGCTTCTTTGGTTTTATTTTGGGCAACGTAAACATCGCCTTTGGTTTCCAGCATCAAAGGCTCGAAATCAGCCTCAACCTGAGTATTCAGGGCATTGATGGCGGCATCGTATTTTTTCTGCTGCAAGAGGACAACGCCCAAACGCTGAGCTGCCAAAGCTTGAACCAGCGGTGCGTTTTGGTTTTTCAGTACCCAATTCAAATGACCTTCCGCCACATCATAACGGCCGGCATCAAACTCGGTCGCCGCTACCATCAACGTAGCTTGGGCTGTCGAAATAGAATCAGGATAGTTTTTTTGCAATTCGGCCAAATCGGCGTTGATGGCTTTAGGGTCGGTTTTTTGCTGCGCCTTTTCCACCATTTGCGCCAATACGGCGGCGGCTTCCTGATCTTTTGAAGTTTTTTGGCCTTGGTAAATGGTGTAACCCAAATACCCCAAAGCCGCCACGATCAGCAAGGCAAAGATCCAACGGCCGGTTTTTTTCCAAAAATATTTAAAGTTGTCTAACTCTTGTTGTTCTTCCAAATGGGCTGCCATTTATGCGTTCTTCCATTGTTGTAAAGTGTCTGTCAAATCAGCGGCGGCAACAGTTTGTTGTTCGTGCTTGCCCTTCATATCTTTCAGGGTAACCGTACCGTTTGCCAGCTCATCCTGAGCCACAATCAGGGCAAAGCGTGCGCCACTATTGTCTGCTTTTTTCATTTGCGCCTTCAGGCTTTGGTAGCCGGAATGCTGCATCACATTGAAGCCTTGAGCGCGCAAGGCTTGCGCGTATTTCATCACCTGCAAGTCCGCACCTTCGCCTTGGTGCATTGCATAGACATCAGGCGCGGCGTTCACTTCCAGTGAGCCGTATTCGCTCACCAAAAGCAGCAGGCGCTCAATACCCATCGCAAAGCCGATAGACGGCGCAGGCTTACCGCCAAGTTCTTCAATCAAACCATCGTAACGGCCGCCACCGCACACAGTCGCCTGCGCGCCGAGTTTGTCGGTCGTCCACTCAAAAACCGTCTGATTGTAATAATCCAAACCACGGACCAAGCGCGGATTTTCAATATATTGAATACCCAAACCGTCCAACATCGCCTTGAAGCGTGCATAGTGGTTTTGCGAAGCCTCGCCCAAGTAATCCACCAGACGCGGCGCCGCGTTGCAGATTTCCTGCAAATCAGGATTTTTCGTATCCAAAACGCGCAAAGGATTGGTTTTCAGACGGCGTTTACTGTCTTCATCCAGTTGCGCCTCATAGCGGGTCAAATATTCAACCAATGCCGCACGGTGTGCCGCGCGTTCCTCACGGTTGCCCAAGCTGTTGATTTCCAAAGTCAGGTATTCGCGAATACCCAATTTCTCCCATAAGTCGGCAGACATCGCGATGATTTCCGCATCAATATCCGGCCCTTCAAAACCCAAAGCCTCGATACCGACCTGATGGAACTGACGATAACGGCCTTTTTGCGGACGCTCGCGGCGGAACATTGGCCCCATATACCACAGCTTTTGCGGGCTGTTGTACAGAAGGTTGTGTTCGACCACCGCACGCAGACAAGAAGCCGTACCTTCAGGGCGCAGGCTCAAACTCAAAGAATCGTTTGAATCGGAGAAGGTGTACATTTCCTTGCCGACCACATCGGTTTCCTCGCCGATGGAGCGGACAAACAAACCGGTTTGCTCGACAATCGGCGTACGGATTTGCTGATAGCCGTAAGCGCGTGTCCAACGGCCGACCGTATCTTCAAACGCCTGCCAAAACGCAGCCGTCAGTTTGAAATCTTTTTGTTCGACAGGTAAAAGGTCGTTCATACCTTTTACAGATTGAATTTTTTGTGCCATTTCAATATGGGATAAGCGAAAATCAAATAGTTGGGCATTATAGCTGATTTTTAAGGGTTTGTGAGATTGGGAACAAATCAAAAGGCCGTCTGAAAAAGTTTTCAGACGGCCTTTGACTCACTCTACACGCCGTAGCCTGATTTGTTTGACTGCAAATTCCGTCTGACGCTTGGGATGATGTGTAAAAAACAATTTATTTGAAATCGTCTCCGCTTTTTTCGGTACGACAGCCAAAATCTTACCTGCCAAATTTCCCTCACGGGTTTTCCAAGCATCTAAAAACTGCGCCTTGCTCATGGAAACATGACCCAGCGACGGGTCGGCAAGCAAAACCGTATTGCCGTCTATGCCGCGCAATACCGAGAAATGATCATCCTTGCGGTATTTCAAATACACGATGACGGGGATTTTCAACTGCGCGAGTTGCTCGAAAGACAGGGCATAGCCTTTCGCCTCAAAACCCAAATCAGGCATGATGCGCTGCATATCCTCAAACGACGCGCGCATCTGTTCCTTATCCAGCTTTTTCAACACTTCTTCCTCCGTCAGCTTTTGCCCGTAAAAATTGTTCAAAAGCGTCGCCACCGAAGCCGCCCCGCAGGAAAAATCCAAATCCTGCTTCACAATATTGAAATCGCGCCTCTCTTTCCAACTTTGCACTTTGATTTTTCCGTAAACAACAGGATTATCATTAAACATAGGTGCAGCATTCAGAGGATTGGATAAAGAAACGGCAATAGGCACTGACAGAAAAATACGTTTAAACATCATCATACATTCTAAAGATATATGTAAAAGGTCGTCTGAAAAGGTTTTCAGACGACCTCTTACATAATTATTCTTAATAGTATAAATAGTAAGGGATATAACAGGTATTAGGGGCAAACCATGTTGCACCATGACCTACTGCCCTTACCGCTTCTTAGACAGTCTTTTTACGAATACCATCATCAGGATTGTCCAAAAAAAAATATTTGATAAATATATTGCAAGATATTTTATTCCAACTTCATCCGAAACAGAAACTAATATATTTTTAATTAATACATAGCCGATTATTACATTTATTATTCCTATAATATATAAGGATCTTCCCAAAATTTTTTTTGATTTTATTTTAGGCATATCTTTTATCCATACTAAAATACAGCCCAATGTCGAAAAGAAAATAACAGGAAACACTACCTTACCTCCTCTTGCTTCCAACCAAACCGATAGCAGGTTTGGTTGGAAATTGGTTTATTTATTTATAAACACTATTTCCATATCTTCCGATATAAAAAAATACTTATCAAACTTCTCAAAATTAAGTTCTATTTTTTCCATATTATTCAGATCAGTATTATCTCCTATGATACGGAGAACTACATTTCCTAACAAGCAAAGATTATGAACTACATGAACCAGTTCGGTGGAAGGTGTATATCCACCTTGCAACTTAATATTATTTTTTTGTGCATTTTTTACCTGTAAATTAAATTTTTTAGAATTCTCTTCGTAGGAAAGAATCGTCCCTTCCGGAAAAATGACTGTTCTGCACAGTAATTTGTCCGCATTATTATAATGCAGCGTATTTTTTGAAAAAAATAATTTATTATTTGGAAATTTTCTTATAATTTCAGAACTTGACCAACGGCTATTTTTTAAAAAAGAAACCTGCTCGTTATTAGTACTATCAATTTCAAATTCAATTATCATCGCTACCCCTCTTAAAATACACAATATGCTTGGGCAATTATTGCCCAAGCCCGCAACAAATTCTAATTATTTTGGAGTCTTAGCCAATTGGCGTCCATAAAAAATATGAGCCCTCGAACTACTGGGGTAGCATATCTTGCAGCAACAAAAGTACCTATCATAGTTAAATACCCAAGTGCCACCAACGGCGCCATCGCCCCTTCAGCCTCCTTCATCTCCTTCTGAGAAAGCTCCGCCAACTGCATAGGCGTATCTGCCTGCGTGTGGAACACTTGGCTTTCAAATGTCTGATTGTCGAAGCTGTTTGCCATTGCGGGAGCAATCATCGTCAGAATCATCATGGCTGCGGTGATTTGTTTTTTTTCATAACAAATTCTTGGGGAGGAGATAATGTTCCATCAAAATCCTCCTGAAAGGCTGCCTGAAATTTCCAAGCAGCCTTTTTTGTTTGCTTATTAATCGGATAGTGCAACAAATATAAAGTAGACGGCAATCATTGCCGTAACGGCAGCCATAACTGTTTTATTTTCTTCAAACCAAAGCGAGTTTAGAAACATGGCCATCAAGAAATATGATGGTTTTTCAGTTTTGCCGCTGCTTTCTTGAATTATAAGATAAAATATAAATATGGCAGTTATACCAATTGCTGTTTTATTAAAATATATTTGTTTTTCATAATATTGTATAGTTTTTAATGCAAGTTTCAACAATAAATTTCGGAATAAGATAGAGAGATGTTGATATATCAGATAAATATACAAAACAATCAAGAAAACTATTGGCGGTATGCATAATCTTGAATTTCATTTTTTGATGAAATTAAAATAATGAAATATATGCTTACCATTATAATGAAAGTTTTAGCCTCCTGATTGCAGTATTTCAAACCCAAGATAAATAATTAATAAAATTATTAAAAATCAAAAACTTAGGTTTTTTTCTTAATGGCCATACCGGTTAGCTTATTCTTCAAATATTTTATTTAATTTTATTCATTATTTCCCCAACTGTTTCGGCAATAAATAACAAAAAATAACATAATAAGATAACAGAACAGGAAAATAAAAATAAATCTTTCATTATCTCAGTAATAAAATTCCAAAGATTTTCCTTATTTCCATCAATAATAAAAATTATCAGGTCATGAATAAAGAATACTGCAAAGAAAATACTTCCTGCCGTTAGAGATATTTTTAATCTGCTTATTTTCCCTTCGCTATATTTACCTGATAAATAGCCTAAAAAAGCTGCAATCAAATCATCCATTTTAAAAGTTTCTGTAAAAACAGGTAATGTCTTTAATTCATTACCTGTTTGTTATGATTTATCTACACCATACGCGATTTGCACCATTGTTGGCAAGTGTACTATTTACTCTCCATATGTTTGCTCCTGCATTTGTCAGGCTGGGAATAAATTTGACTCCTCCACTGGCAATTGCCCCCACAGTACCAAATGATGTGCCAATGACAGCACCTGTTGCTACGTTACCTGCACATTTGGCATTGTCCCATTTGTAATGACCCTGATAGGCACCCCATGCATAGCCGGCACCTCCCCATATGCCTCCTGTAATACCGCCGGCTACCCAAGGAGCAAAAGCCCACTCAGTCTCTCTCATCTCTTACGACAACAGTTCCGCCAACTGCATCATCGGCGCATCTGCCCGCGTATGGAATACTTGGTTTTCAAATGTCTGATTGTCCACATCGCCGGAGCGGCAATCATCGTCAAATCATCACGGCTGCGGTGATTTGTTTTTTCATAACAACTCCTTTGGATTACAACGTTGGAAAATCAAAATCTGCTTAAAACGTATGCTGTACGCCCAATTTCAGTTCGGAGCTGCTCTGCCCTGAAGCGTTGAAACGTGCGGATGCGTTTAAAGACGTGGCTTTGGAGAAGCCGAAGCCTGCGCCGAGATGGGCGTAGGTAGATGTATTCCTTGCGGATTCTTTTTTGCCGTCCAGACGGTCGGGCTGCTTGCCCAGCCATTGGATGCCGCCTGTGAGGCTGATCCTGTCGTTGGCGGCGAAGGAGATATTGGGATTCAGCATCCAGTAGTTGCCCAATATGAAAAAACTACCCTCCCTTTTTCTCCCAAGCAATGGCTACAAATAAGGCCACAAATAATCAAACGAAAATAGATTTAGTCAAAAAGGTTTACCTGACCAAAGTGGATTTAGGCTCTGAACACAATCGTGTTACTACGCTTGAATTGCAAAAAATCATCCGACAATTCAATAAATTCGACACAAATATCCGTAAGCAACCCGATATGGAGATGGGATGTGACATGCCGATACATTACTACTTGGGCTTTGGTCAGGATCATCCTGATAACTTCCATAAAACTTTGCAAATCAAGGTCACTTCTCCCTATACCGTCCGGCAACATTTAAACAATTTGACGGCCATAGGGTCGGTGCAGATTTCACGTTGAAATATACGAAAAACCGTTGTTTAATAGATGATTTTAAGATGATTGGCGATCAAACCAGCATCAAAACCGATTACAAACTTGTTTTGCGCAAACAAAAATGTGAGTGAGCCGACAAAACAAAAGGGCTGCCGAAACAAATGAAGCAACCCTTTGATTTTGAAATCAAGGTCGTGAAGGATGCGGATTTAAGCGGACAGGCGGCAAATTAGGTTTTCCGTATTGGGAAACAGCTTGTCTGCCTGAAGCTGCTTTTCCTGACTGCATGACGCCGCTATCGTTGCGTATTGGATGTGCGGCATACTCGTCTTGATTTAATTGTGAACCTTCTTCATTGACTTCATGCTCTGCCACAAGTTCATACTCATTATCGTATGCCTTACTCTTGCCAAGCTGAACTTCCCCTCCCGCCATAGAGGATACGGAAAATACGGATAACATGATGATTATGCCGATTTTTCTCTGCATAATATTCTCCTTTTCTCAAAAATTGCTTCTTTATCATTTCTTTAATTCATGCCATAAAAGCAAGCTCAAACAAAACCAGTTTATCTGGTTCCATTTATAGAGGCTATTTAAACACAAAACCTGCATCAATACATATCTATTATTAGAAGTTTATTTTCCATATAAACAAGGCCGTCTGAAAAAATCCTAAAAACCGAGTACAATCCGCCGCATGAAAAAATGTACCAATCCCCTCCCCCTTTTAGACGGTGTCAAACCCAGCTACTTGGTTTTGCCGCATGAAAAGCAGTTTTACGGCTTGCCGCTGCTGCATTTTCTATGCGCTCATTTTCCCTTTGTCGGCGAAGAAAACTGGCGGCGGCGGCTGAACAGCGGTTTTGTGGTGGGCGCGGATGGCGTGCCGTTTGATGAGAATACCTTGTTCGAACCCGGCAAGACGATGTTTTATTACCGTGAAACCAGCCGTGAGAGCGAGCCGCGTATTCCGTTTGAAGAAAAGATTTTGCATATTGACGAGCATTTGATTGTAGTGGACAAACCGCATTTTCTGCCCGTCATCCCCAGCGGCAGGTTTTTGCGGGAAACCTTGCTCACGCGCCTGCGTCTGCGGCCGGAATTGCAGCATTTGAATGTTGAAGACATTACGCCGATTCATCGCTTGGACAAAGATACGGCAGGCGTTATGCTGCTTTCGCTCAACCCTGCCACGCGTCGTGGTTATCAGACCATGTTCCAAGAAAAAACCGTCCGAAAAACCTATGAAGCGGTGGCGCCGACGCGGACGGATTTGGACTATCCGCTGGATATTTCATCCCGAATGGAACGCGGCGAAAAATTCTTTCTCACGCGTGAAACGGAAGGCGAACCCAACGCCCACACAACCATCGAGCTTATCGAAAACCGCGGCGCCTTCAGCCTCTACCGCCTCACGCCGCATACCGGAAAGAAACACCAGCTCCGCGTGCATATGATGAGTTTGAATATGCCGCTGATGAACGATGCGCTTTACCCTACCCCATTGGCGGCCGGTGATGAAGACTACGACAAACCTTTAAAACTTCTGGCTAAAAAAATAGAGTTTATCGATCCTGTCAGTGGAGAAATCCGCGTATTTGAAAGCGGTTTTGCGCTTTAAGTTATCCAATCCAATAAAAAAGGCCGTCTGAAATTGTTCAGACGGCCTTT
>NZ_KV833368.1:127249-203520 GCF_001837635.1 Neisseria sp. HMSC070H10 | reverse complement strand
AAGGCCGTCTGAAATTGTTCAGACGGCCTTTTTGTCACGGAATCATTTGATTAGTGATGAATGCAACTGCACTCTTTGTTCATATCAATCACCATACGGCCGGTAATTTTACCTTCGCGCATTTCTTGGAAGATGGCAGGCGCTTCATCCAAAGCACGCAATTCGACTTTAGGCACAACCAAACCTTCTGCCCCGAATTGGAATGCTTCTTCCAAATCTTTGCGGGTACCAACCAGAGAGCCGACCACTTCGATGCCGTCCAATACCAAACGTGGGATAGACAAATCCATAGACTCAGGCGGCAAGCCGACTGCAACGACACGGCCGCCGGCGCGGACACAGTTAACGCCTGAATTGAAGGCGGCAGCGGATACGGCTGTCACAACGGCTGCGTGTGCGCCGCCGGTTTTCTCTTGGATGACTTGAGCCGCATCTTCTTTGGCGGCATTGATGACTAAATCAGCGCCGCTTTCTTTAGCGAATGCCAGTTTTTCATCGTTGATGTCGATGGCGACAACGTGTGCGCCGAATACTTTTTTCGCGTATTGAACCGCCAAGTTGCCCAAACCGCCTGCGCCGTAAATCGCAATCCATTGGCCCGGACGAACGCCGGAAACTTTAATCGCTTTATAAGTAGTTACGCCGGCACAAGTAATGCTGGAAGCTTGCGCAGGATCCAAACCTTCAGGAACTTTGACCGCGTAATCGGCACTCACGATACAGTGGGTTGCCATGCCGCCGTCGGCAGTATAGCCTGCGTTCAATACGGAGCGGCACAAGGTTTCGCGGCCGGTATTGCAGTATTCGCAAGAACCGCAGCTTTGGAACAGCCATGCAATGCTGACACGGTCGCCGACTTTCAGATTTTTCACACCGTCGGCAACTTCTTTAACCAAACCGATGCCTTCGTGTCCTAACACGCGACCCGGTTTGTCGCCGTAATCGCCTGCCGCAACGTGCAAGTCGGTGTGGCAAACGCCGCAATACTCGACTTCCACCAACGCCTCGCCGTATTCCAGCGGACGCAGTTCGCGTTCAACAACTTCTACATCACCTGCTACATCTTTGTTTACTACCACAGCATGCATTTTCATGGAGCGTCTCCTAGGGTGTTGAAAAACTATTTAGCTATGAATGAGAATACTCCCCATATCCGAAGCCGTCAACCCATAATCTTTTTTAAAACAATAAGTTATAATGTTATACCATAACAAAATCTATTTAAGCCGTATAAATCTTTAAATACATTAACAAATGGACTTTCATTTCAATCAAATCCTTTATTTTTCAGACGGCCTGCTACATGAGATAACATTGTAAATGTAAATTTTGAGAATATTCTCATTTTTAGTACTTGAACTTAAAAAGAAAAAAGCATAAGCTGTTTTTCATGGTGTCAAAACACCTATTCCCATTCATTAAGGAGACAGCATTATGGCAAAAGATTTAAATGTGTTTGATAAAGAATACGGCCTTTTAATCAACGGCGAATGGACGAAAGGTAGCGAAGGCAAACTTTTATCCTCTTACAACCCTGCCAATGGCGATGAATTGGCCAAGTTCACAGACGCATCTGACGCCGATGTCGATGCTGCCGTGGCCGCTGCCCAAGAAGCATTCAAAACATGGCGTAAAACCACGACTGCCGAACGCGCGGCCATTTTGAATAAAATCGCCGATGTGATTGACGAAAACGCCGAATTGTTCGCCCTGCAAGAAACCTTGGACAACGGCAAACCCATCCGCGAAACCCGCGCCGCCGACGTACCTTTGGCTTCCGACCATTTCCGCTATTTCGCCAGCGTCATCCGCGGCGAAGAAGGCACGGCAACCCAGCTTGACGCCGAAGACCTATCCATCGTTTTGCGCGAACCGATCGGCGTTGTCGGCCAAATCATTCCTTGGAACTTTCCATTCTTGATGGCCGCATGGAAAATCGCTCCGGCATTGGCCGCAGGTTGTACCATCGTCATCCACCCTTCTTCCAGCACTTCATTGAGCCTGTTGTCCCTCGCTCAAAAAATCAACCACTTGCTGCCTAAAGGCGTGTTGAACGTGATTACCGGCCGCGGTTCCAAATCCGGCGAATACATGCTCCACCACAAAGGCTTCAACAAACTGGCCTTTACCGGCTCAACCGAAGTCGGCCGCCGCGTCGGTATCGCCGCCGCCGAATTGCTGATTCCGTCCACTTTGGAATTGGGCGGAAAATCTGCCAACATCTTCTTTGACGATATGCCTTTCGACAAAGCCCTCGAAGGCGCGCAAAAAGGTATTTTGTTCAACCAAGGTCAAGTGTGCTGCGCCGGTTCGCGCATTTTTGTACAAGAAGGCATTTACGACAAATTCGTCAATGCGTTGGCTGAAGAATTCAAAAAAATCAAAGTCGGCCTGCCTTGGGAAGACGACACCCAAATGGGTTCGCAAGTCAATGCCGGTCAACTCGAGACCATTTTGAAATACGTCAAAATCGGTGAACAAGAAGGCTGCCGCATCATTACCGGCGGTAAAAAAATCGAAGGCGAATTGGGCAAAGGCGAATTTGTCGAACCGACTTTGATTGAGGCCAGCAACGAAGCCCGTGTTTCCCAAGAAGAAATCTTCGGCCCGGTTGCCACCGTGATTAAATTCAAAACCGAAGAAGAAGTCATCAAAATGGCCAACGACAGCGAATACGGCTTGGGCGGCGCAGTGTGGAGTACCGACATCAACCGCTGCCTGCGCGTTTCCAACGCATTGGAAACCGGCCGCGTTTGGGTAAACTGCTACAACCGCCTGCCTGCCGGTGCGCCGTTTGGCGGCTACAAAACTTCAGGTATCGGCCGCGAGACCCACAAAATGATGCTCGCCGCCTACACCCAAGTGAAAAACATCTACATCAGCACCCGTGAAGAACGCGAAGGCTTCTATTGATTCGGCAATTCACATTAACCTGATTTAGAACATAAAAGGCCGTCTGAAACCTGTTTCAGACAGCCTTGTTTTATTCTGTTTCGCAATAAATGCTTTATATCTTTCTCAAAAAAAGCCCCATCACTTTCTCTCCAGCTACAGCCAGCAATGCCCCGGCCACAACCACCATGGCACCCACATAGCTGACGATATTCATATCCGAAGCGGCAAAATAATCGGGGGCGAGATGATGGCCGATGGTGGAAAATATCATGGTGAATACAGGAATCAGCGTGGTGACGATACTGACTTTTGAAGCGTCCCAATGGTTGAGCGCTTCGCCGAATGAACCGTAGCCGATCAGCGTGTTCAGGCAGCAATAGATAAAGCAGCCCCATAAAAACGGATTGCCGATATGGGCGATTTGCGATGGTTCGGCAAACGGCAGGAAAACAAAGCTGCTGCAAAAATAAATCATCAACAGGATTTGTTGCGAATTGAAATGTTTGGACAGAAGTTTTTGCGCCACGCCGTAGCACACCCAAATCATGCTGCCCGAAGCCGCCATCATCACGCCGACCGCGTAGCTGCCCAAGCTGAAAAGTTCGCCAAATTTGTCGTTGAAAAACATGACCAAACCCGTCAGTAAAAGCATCAAGCCGATTTTTTGCCAATGCGTAAAGGCTTCTTTAAACACGCCAACGCCGACCAAAATCATGGTAAAGGGCGAGAGCTGCCACAATACCTGCGTGGTTGTCGGCGAAATATAGTGCAAACCCATGGCAACAAGAACAAAGTTGGCAGAAATACCGATAATGCCCAGCACCAATAAAAATAAGGTTTGCTTCGAAAATTCAGACGGCCTCGGCAGCTTGCCGGTCAGCCCCAACAACGCAAACAACACCAGCGAAGCCACTAAAAAGCGTATCCACACCAGCGTGGGCGCATCGACGGCTTTTAATGCCTGTTGGGCGATAACCGGCAGCGAGCCCCAAGTCATGGTGGCAAGCAGCGCCAATGAAAAGCCGAGCCAAGGTTTTTGTTTCTTCATTTTTCAGACGGCCTTTACTTACGCGGCTTCCCAGTAGTCGATATAAAGCTGCAATTCGAGGTTATTCCGCCATTCGTTAGCAACGGGGCGGTACACCGTGCGGATGTATTCGGGAATGTCTTCGCTGCAACGCCAAAACATGGCTTCAAATTCGTAGCCGTCTTTTTGCAGCCAGACTTTTTTGTGTTTGCCTTCCGCGCCCAACGGCTGCTGGCGGATGACGTGAAATTCATCGGTAAAACTCGGCGGCGCGAAGCCCTGCCCCCAAACGTGTTTGGCAAGGTTCTGCGCCTGTTCCAGCGTAATGTCGCGTGCAGGCAGGCTGCCGTCGGTGATGAAGGTTTGCGACAAATCGTCTTCGCACACCATCTCGCGCACGGCTTCTTCAAAGGCCGTCTGAAACGCGGGAATATTGTGTTCAAGTATGCTCAAACCCGCCGCCATTGCGTGTCCGCCGAATTTCAAAATCAAATCGGGATGGCGTTTGGACACCAAGTCCAAAGCATCGCGCAGGTGCAGATTGGGAATGGAGCGACCCGAACCGCGCACTTCGCCGTTGTCGGCAGGCGCAAACACGATGGTCGGACGATAAAAACGGTCTTTGAGGCGGCTGGCCACGATGCCGACCACGCCTTGATGGAAGTCGTCGCGATACGCCACCAAAGTCGTCTGACCTGGAGGCAAGGTTTCAGGAAAATCATTCAGCGCATCTTGCAGCATAGACTGCTCGATTTCGCGGCGCTCGATATTGAGGTTGTTTAACTGAGCTGCCAGTTCCTGCGCTTCGGCATCATCTTGCGCCAACAGACAGGCAATACCGACCGACATATCGTCCAGCCGTCCGGCGGCGTTAATGCGCGGCCCCAACGCAAAGCCCATATCAAACGGCTGCGCCTTGCGCCAATCGCGCCGCGCCACTTCAAACAAAGCGCGGATACCGGGGCGCATCTTGCCCGAACGCATCCGTTTCAAACCTTGCGACACGAGGATACGGTTGTTGTGGTCGAGGGGGACGACGTCGGCGACGGTGCCGAGTGCGACCAAATCCAAGAAGTCGCCCAGATTCGGCTCTTTCAGGCCGTCTGAAAAATAATTGCGGTGGCGCAGTTCGGCACGCAAAGCCATCAATACATAAAAAATCACGCCCACGCCCGCCAAGCTTTTGCTTTGGAAACCGCAGCCTTTTTGGTTCGGATTGACAATGATGCAGTCGGGTACGGTCTCGGCAGGCAGATGGTGGTCGGTCACAATCACATCCAAACCCAACTCCTGCGCACGCGCCACGCCTGCAATGCTGGCGATACCGTTATCCACCGTTACCAATAAATCCACACCTTGTTCTGCCGCGATTTCAGCCAGCTCTGGCGTTAAACCGTAGCCGTGTTCAAATCGGTTGGGCACAAGAAAATCCACTTTCGCCCCCATCGCCGCCAAACCGCTCATACCGACGGCACACGCCGTCGCTCCGTCGGCATCGTAGTCGGCGACAATCAGGATTTTTTCCTTGCGCTCGACCGCATCTGCCAAACGGCCGGCGGCGGCTTCGCAGTTTGTCAGCGTTTGATACGGCAAAAGCGCAGCAAGCTTGTCGTCCAACTCAGCCGGACTTTGCACATCACGCGCAGCACATAGCCGCGCAATCAAAGGATCGGTACCGGCAGTGAGCAAGTCGTTGAAAACAGTCGGATTAATGGAACGTGTTTGGATTTTGACGGACATGGTGTGTGGGTTTAAAGAGAAAAAATTAATATTTTTAAGCGTTTATTTTAAGGAGGAGGCCGTCTGAAACCTGCAATCCGTTTTCAGACGGCCTTGGATATTATTTGCGTGAAGCATCGATAATTTCACTGACTACGACATAGGGGACTGCTATCACTGCGCCGACTGCGTCCAAAGCCAATGTAAATGGTGTTTGCAGGATATTCTCCGTCAACTTCTGAACGTCTGTGCTTTTTTTGGTTTCCGTATAATAAATTCTGACCGGGACGGCAGTATCAAAACGGCGGTCTTCGGCAACATTTTTCGGCGTTGCGTAATAATGACCTTCGGTAGAAATACACCGCGTGTAGACAGTTTTGTCATCGAGCTCGACCGGCTTAAACGCCAGCTGTTTCAACTTGGCAATCTCGGCGGCTTTTTGAGTATCGTAACGCAGGCAGAATTTTGAACGGAAAGTTTGCGCTTCAGGGGATTTCAATTCGACCGGCAAAGCCTCATACGCATATCTTGGGTTTTGCTGAACCATTTGAAACTGTTTGTCCAATTTAACATCCAAGACCGCCTTCAACTTGGCCGAATCTTTAGGATTAACGACAAACCAATATTTTTTGCCCATCATGACCAAGCTGCCTGTTTCCAATTGCGTATTGTCTTTGGCAACCACGCCAAATGCGTGAATCTTGTCTTTGGCAACGGTTTTTTCGGTTGTGGTTTTATGGAACGGGTTGTTCCCTCCCCAAAGAAAAGCAGTACAACCATTCAGGGTTAGTACACTGATTAACAAAGCGGGTACAAAGCGGCGAAATTTCATGGTCATCCTCCTTCGGTATTACGATACAGGCCGTCTGAAAACCGCAATCCGTTTTCAGACGGCCTTAAGGTTTATTCCTCCCAATCCTGCCCTTCTTCTGAAGCATCGGATTGACCGGCCTCCATCACTGCTTTAATTTCTTGGAACAGCGCGCGGAAGTTTTTCGGCGGTTTGTTTTGCTCCTGCTCTTTTTTGGTGTTGCGGATCAAGGTGCGCAATTTACCGGCATCGGCTTGCGGAAAATTGGCCATAAATTGGGTAATCGCGCCATCGTCTGCCAACAGTCGGGTACGCGCCTGCTCGACGCGTTGCAAAAAGGCATTGTGTGCTGCATTGTCGCCGCGCAGTTTGGCCAAATAGGCTTCGATGGGTGCGGGGTCGGTATCGCGCATCAGACGGCCGATAAATTGGGCTTGGCGTTTGAGCGCGCTGTTGGACGTGATTTTTTTATAGGTGGCGATGGCCTCGAATAGCTCTTCGTCCAAGCCGATTTTTTTCAGCGTATCATTGGAGAGCTTGGTCAATTCCATACCCAAAGCCTGCAAATCATTCATTTGCTTTTTCATTTGGGTTTTGCTGACCCATTCGTCTTCTTGTTCAAACATTGTGTTTACCTGATTTTCTGAATCTGCCTATTTTATCAGTTTTCAGACGGCCTTTCCGTTCGATTTTTGCAGAGGCCGTCTGAAACGGTTAAAATGCCGCAAAACCCTGTCAGGAAACCTTTTTATGCTGTTTAACCACACACCGGACGAGCTGTTGCGCTTGTGCGGACACACGCTGGATTTGGCCAAACAATCCGGCGCCACCTCGGCCGAAGCCGATTTCAGCGAGTCGCTCGGCCAAAGCGTCAGCGTGCGCCTGGGCGAAATCGAACAAATCGAGTTCCAACAAGACAAATCTTTAGACATTACGGTCTATGTCGGCCAACGCAAAGGCCGCGCCAGCACTGCCGACTTCTCCGAACGCGCCCTGCAAGATACGGTCAAAGCCGCCATCGATATTGCGCGCTATACCGCCGAAGACGATTGCGCCGGCCTTGCCGACGCTGCCTTAATGGCAACCCATATCGGCGACCTCGACCGCTACCACGAATGGGATTTGAGTACCGAATCCGCCATTGATTTGGCCAAGCAATGCGAACAGGCCGCGCTGTCAACGGACAAACGCATTGAAAATTCGGAAGGCGCATCGGTTCATACCGGCCATTACCAATACGTTTACGGCAACACCCACGGCTTTGCCGCACATCAGCAAAGCACGCACCACAGCATTTCTTGCAGCGTAGTCGCCAGTGACGAACACGGCATGCAGCGCGACTATTGGTACGATTCTTCCTGCCGTCACGAAGACATGGACGCGCCCGAACTCATCGGCCAAACCGCAGCCGAACGGACTTTACGCCGTCTGAACAGCCGCAGCGTTCCGACCGGCAGCTATCCCGTACTGTTCGACACCACTGTCGCCGTCGGCTTAATCGGCCACCTTATCGGCGCACTCAGCGGCGGTGCGCTCTACCGTCAAAGCAGCTTCCTGATTGACAGCATCGGCAAACAGGTACTGCCCGAGTTTCTCAGCCTGCGCGAAGAACCGCATATCCTGCGCTCGTTCCGCAGCACTTATTTCGATGCCGAAGGCGTCGCCACGCAGCCGCGTTTTGTGGTGAAAGACGGCGTCGTCGAAGGCTATTTCCTCAGCAGTTACAGCGCGAAAAAACTCGGTATGCAGACAACGGGCAACGCCGGCGGCGCGCACAATCTGTATCTGAACCACACCCACGCCACGCAGGCCGACCTGTTGAAAGAAATGGGAACAGGTTTGCTGGTTACCGAATTGATGGGACAAGGCGTCAACGGGATTACCGGCGACTACTCGCGCGGCGCGGCCGGTTTTTGGGTGGAAAACGGCGTCATTGCCTATCCGGTTCAGGAAATCACCATTGCCGGACGTTTGCAGGATATGTACCGCGACATTACCGGCGTGGCAGACGACGCATTACGCCGTTCGTCCAACCAAATCGGCTCCATCTTGGTTTCCAAAATGACAGTTGCCGGCAACTGATTGAACTAAATATACAAAAGGCCGTCTGAAAGATATCTTTTCTTTTCAGACGGCCTCGCCGTTATCTACTTCCATAAAAAACACATCATGCATATTGTCGTTATCCCCTCTTGGTATCCTTCTTCCGAAACCGACGTGGACGGAATCTTTTTCCGCCTCCAAGCCCAAGCCCTGCAACGCGAAGGCATGAAAATCGGCATGGTCGTGCCCATGTTCCGCTACTTGAGAAGTCAGCCGAAAACCATCTTCTCGCGCTTCTACGGCCTGCGCCGCCATCAGCAAGGCGGACTCAACACTTACGCCTACGACAGCATGTATTTCTTCCCGCGCTGCCCGGTTGTCGATATCGACCGCATCCGCTGGGTCAACGCAGGCATGAAAGCTTTTGAAGCCTATATCGCCGACAACGGCAAACCCGACGTAATTCACGCCCATTGCGTCAACTACGCCGCCATTTTGGCCTGTGCCATCTTCAAAAAATACGGCATTCCCTATGTGATTACCGAACACAGCAGCGCCATTTCACGCGGCCTTGTCCGCAAAAACCAATGGCCGTCCATGCACGAAGCCGTGCGCCACAGCGCGGCCCGGTTCGCCGTCAGCCGTGATTTCTGCCATATTCTCGAAAAAACCTACGCCGGTACAGACTGGCAATACCTGCCCAATATGCTGGGCGGCAATTTTGAACAGGATTTCGAGTTCCCCGAAAAAAACAATCAAGACTTCACCTTCTGCAGCGTCTCCCATCTGCGCCACCTCAAAGGCCACGACCTGCTCCTGCCTGCTTTTACCGAAGCACTCAAAACCTATCCGCAGCTCAAACTCAAAATCGGCGGCGGCGGCGCAGAAGAAGGCCGTCTGAAACAACTGGCAAGCGACTTGGGCATCAATCACGCCGTTACCTTTACCGGCGCATTAACCACCGACCAAACCCTAGACCTCATGCGCCACAGCAACGCATTCGTCCTCGCCAGCCGTACCGAGACCTTCGGCGTCGTCTATATCGAAGCACTGTCGCAAGGTTTGCCCGTCATCGCCACACGCTGCGGCGGCCCCGAATCCATCGTCACATCCGACAACGGCCTGCTGGTTCCAATCGAAAACATACCGGAACTAACCAAAGCATTGCTCACCCTCTACGAAAACCACGCACAATACGATCCCGTCCGTTTGCGCCAAGATTGCCTGCAACAATTCGGCAGCCGTGCCATAGCGCAACACCTGATCGACACCTTCCAAAAAGTGCTTAATAAATAGGCATAAACCATGCAGGCCGTCTGAAATCCTTCAGACGGCCTGCCTGCTTCCAACAAGATAAATCTAGTGTAAAATTAAGACAATAACTAAACTTTTTGATTTAAAATCAGTCTAAGGAAAAATTGTTACCTACAATAATATCCCACATATATTATGCGCTATTACGGAACGATTACTCGCTGGAACAGCAAACGCGGCTTCGGCGCCGCCACCATAGAAGACACAGGCCAAGAAATCTTTCTTGCCCTTGCCGCCTTCACCACCCTTACCCGCCTTCCGGCCGAAGGGCAACACATTTCCTTCAACATCACAGAAGGCCGACGCGGCCGCAAAGAAGCCGAAAACGTCTGCTTCGCCCTCGATTGCGCCGATTGCTTCGATGTCCTCGTCCCTCCCCCTGAAAAACCCCTCGCCGGCAAACAAGCTATCGTCGGCCTGATTGCCGTTATCTTCGTCTGCAGCATTTTCGCCGTCTTGTGGTACGGCCTCCACTTTTCCGAAAACACTCCGGAAGAGCCTGTCGTCAAAAAACAAGAAACCATGGTCCACGAAGTAGCCGCCAAAATCGAAGCCGAACGCAAAGCATGGCGCGATGCCGTCAACGGCAACAACCAACGCTCGGGACAGCCTCAACGCGCCAAAGATAATACTTCAAAACAATAACGCTGTATCCAATACAAAAAGGCCGTCTGAAAAAATGGGAAGATGAAATTATAGATTTCTTCCTCATTCTTTCAGACGGCCTTTGTTCTTACCTTATCACGGCTCTGCCATTTCCAACGCCTGTTTGATGTCCACGGCGACGACGCGCGAGACGCCTTTTTCCTGCATGGTTACGCCGACCAGCTGCTCCGCCATTTCCATGGTCAGGCGGTTGTGGGAGATGTAGAGGAACTGGGTTTGCGCCGACATTTCTTTGACCAGGTTACAGAAACGCGAGGTGTTGGCATCGTCCAGCGGGGCATCGACTTCGTCCAGAAGGCAGAAGGGGGCGGGGTTGAGGCTGAATAGGGCGAACACGAGGCTCATGGCGGTGAGGGCTTTTTCGCCGCCGGAGAGGAGGTGGATGGTGCTGTTTTTCTTGCCAGGCGGGCGCGCCATGATGGATACGCCGGCGGTCAGGAGGTCGTCGCCTATCATTTTGAGGGTGGCTTCGCCGCCGCCGAACAGGGTCGGGAAGAAGGTTTGGACTTTGCCGTTGACGGCGTCGAAGGTTTCTTTGAAACGCGCTTTGGTTTTGTCGTCGATTTGGGCGATGGCTTCTTCCAAAAGGGTGATGGCGGCCTGCACGTCTTCGCTCTGGCTGCGGTAGTAGCCGTCGCGTTCGCGCGCTTCTTCGAGTTCTTGCAGGGCGGCGAGGTTGACGGCGCCGAGGGCTTCGATTTGCTGGGTGAGGCTGCCGATGCTGCTGTTCAATACTTTCGGAGATTCTTTTGCCAACGCTTCGAGCGCGTCCAAATCGGCGGCGCGTTCGGTCAGGTTTTGATGGTAGCGTTTGGCGTTGATCAGGGCTTCCTGCTGTTGCAACAGGGCGGTTTGGGTGGCTGCCTGAAGCTGTGGCAACTGGGTTTGCAGGGTTTGCACTTTAGCGTATTGCTTCCTGCCCTGCTCCTGAATCTGGGCCAGTTTCTCCTGTACGGCGATGTATTCTTCGTCCAAAGTCTGTACGGCTTCGGTCAGTTCTTCAAGCTTGATGTGCTGCTCGTCGTTTTGGAACTCGGTTTCATAGGCGAGGGCAAGCTCTTGCTGGCGTTCCTGCCAGTCTAGGGTTTGCTGTTCGAGTCGGGCGATTTGCTGCTGGTAGTTTTGTTTTTGCTGGTTGAGCTTGTGGACGGCGACTTCGGCCAGCCCGTATTGGCGGTTGGCTTCCAACAGGGCAAGCTGCGCCTGTTTCAGACGGCCTTGCTGCTCTTGGCGGCTGTGTGCGGTGGTTTGCTGTTGGTGTTCGAGTTCGGCGGCGGCTTCCTGCAAAGTAACGATGTCGTCTGAAAGCCCGTCGGATGTGTGTTGCAACACGGTCTGTTCTTCCGCCAACTGCGCCAGTTCGCGCTCGATGTGTTCGCGGCGGATTTGCCCTTGGTTGGTACGCGCCAGAAGTTCGGCGGCGCGTTGCTGCGCTTGGCTGTATTGGCGCGTGTGCTGCTGTTGCTGCTGCATCAGGTTTTTATGCTGCGTTTCAGACGAGCGCGCGGCGACCTCCGCCTGTTTGAACGCGGCTTCGGCGGCGGAGAGTTCGGGGGCGAGGTTTTCCAGTTCGGAAGCAATGCCGTCGAGGCGTGCTTTTTGGGCAATCAGGCTTTCCTGCGCGGGTTTGGCATAGAGCAGGACGCTAACCTTATCAACCTGATGGCCTTCGGGTGTGAGCCAGATTTGGTGTGCGCCCAAATCGCTTTGATGTGCGAGGGCGTAGCTCAAATCGGGTGCGCACAATACGCCGTCGAGCCAGTGGTGCAATGCCGTCTGAAACGGCGGCTGCGCTTGGATTTGGTTCAACAATGCCTGTACGGGCAGGGATTTTTTGATGCCGCCGGAGAGGTCGTCTGAAAGCCATGCCGCCTGCCCCTGCGGCAAAGGCGCGGGCGGAACGAAGCCAGACGGTACGCTGCGGGCGTGCAGGCGTTCGGCAAGGATGACGGACAAGGCGTGTTGCCACTCGGCGGGCGCGGTGATGTGTTGCCACAGCTGCGGCGCGGCGGCGTGGTCGGTTGCCTGCCAGAAGTCGGCGGCTTCCTGCTGTTGCGACAGGATTTGCGACAACGCCTGCTGCTGCGCCTGCAAGGTGATGTGTTGCTGCTTCAGGCTTTGGAAGCGGTTTGAGGCCGTCTGAAACGCCTCGCGGGCGGCGTGTAAGGCTTCTTCGGCGGCAATGATTTGTTCTTCGTAATGCTCTTGCTGGCTTTGCAACAAGGCGGCGGCTTCCTGCGCGGCGGCGGTTTCAACTTCGTCGGGCAGGTTCAGGGCTTGGTTTTCCTGTTTCAGACGACCTTTGCGCTCTTCGTGCTTGGCAACGGTTTGTTCGGCATGGGCAAGCTGCTGCTGCTTCAACGCCAGTTCGCGGCGGATGCGGTTTGCCTCGTCCTGCTGGGTTTGGAAGGCAGCGTTGAGCGTGGCTTGGGCTTCTTCCAATTCGGGCAGACGCTCTTCGTGTTCGGCAACCTGCATCGCCCATTCCGCCAATTCGGTTTGCTTTTCTTCGGCCTGCAACTCGTTTTCTTCAAGCTGCACGCGGATTTGCTGCTGCTCCTGATGGATGCGCTGCATCTGCGCCTGCGCCGCCTGCTTGTCGCGTTCGATGCGTTGGTGCAGGTTTTGCTGATGGCGGATTTGTTCTTCCAAACGGGCAATCTGCTCGCGCAACACGCCGCGTTTGTTGCTCAGTTCGTGTACTGCCTGCTGTTGCGACTGTTCGGCGGTCTGCAAGGCGTGTACTTCGTCGTTTAACGCCTGAACCTGCGCGGCGGTTTCGTCCTGCTGCGCCTGCAAAGACTGATGCTGCGCGGTCGCCTTGTCGGCGGCGGCAAGCGATTGCTGCCATTGGGCGTAATCGAGCAAATCCTGCTGTTGGTTCAACTGCGCGGTCAGGGATTTGTAACGTTCGGCGGTTTCGGCTTGTTTTTCCAACTTTTCCACCTGACGCGCCAATTCGTTCTGCAAATCGCCCAAACGCTGCAAATGCTCGCGCGTGTCTTTCAGACGACCTTCCGTCTCCTTGCGGCGTTCCTTATATTTGGACACGCCCGCCGCCTCCTCGATATAGGCGCGCAACTCCTCCGGCCGCGCTTCGATGATACGCGAAATCATCCCCTGTTCGATAACGGCATAACCGCGCGCGCCCACGCCCGTCCCCAGAAACAAATCGGTAATGTCGCGGCGGCGTACGGTCTGATTGTTGATAAAATAAGTCGATTCGCCCTGCCGCGTCAGCTGCCGCTTGATGCTCACCTCGGCATACTGCCCCCACGCCCCCTGCAAACTGTGGTCGCTGTTGTCAAACACCAGCTCCACCGAAGCCCTCGGCGCAGGACGGCGCGTTGCCGCACCGTTAAAAATCACGTCCTGCATACTTTCGCCGCGAAGCTGCTTCGCCGAAGCCTCGCCCAACACCCAGCGCACCGCGTCAATCACATTCGACTTGCCGCAGCCGTTCGGCCCGATAACCGCAACAAGCTGCCCCGGCACATGAATCGTGGTCGGGTCGGTAAAAGATTTGAAGCCGGAGAGTTTGATGTGGGTAAGGCGCATGGCAATATTTCGAATCGGAAAAGAAGGCGTATTTTAACGGAAATACGCTTATCCGTTGAGAGAAAAGCATCCATAAAGTCCGACTGCTTTTTTATCTTCAAAAGGCCGTCTGAAAAGTTTGTTAAAAAGAAACAGACCAGCTATCGAACTCACTAAAATATTCAAAATAAATCCATATAAAACAATTAACTAAAAAAATATCTACCCGACCACCTTCCATTTGATTAGTTTTTGTACAGAAATGCAAACAAACTGTTTATTTTTTTATGATTTATGGTTATTATCGGGCATTAAAGGTTTAAAAATCAGATAAACGATCTCTCCGACCTTTTCATCAAGCGAATAACTATACAGGGAATCTCATGTCAAACATCCAAACCAAACTTAAAACCATCGTTTTTACAGCCATCAGCGCAGCCATCTTGTCCGCATGCGGTGGTGGCGGAGGCGGCGGTTCATCTGCTTTAAGCACCGGCGCAACTCCTACCACTAATACCGGCAACTCTGCTAGCAACAATGGCAATCCTGCCAACAACAGCAATGCCAACACTCCGAAAGCGCCGTCTACTACGCTCACCAACAGCGCCGACAACCTCGCCAAACTGACCGATGAAGCTCCAATCGATCCGGCCAACGTTAGCCAGCCTTTGCACACACATTTCATCTCCTCCAAAGGTGCACAGCAATCCAACCCCAACGTACAAATCCGCAAAGATGCCGCAGGCAAAATGTTCCAAACGGACAATCAAGACCGCAACCAAAATGGCCTGATCAGTTCTATTGACTTTAACAGCAATGATGAAGTCAAAATGGACGGCGTTGTATTGTTTAACAAAACCAGCAATGGCAGCGCAACCCAACCTACATGGACAAGCTACGCTTCTGTTATTGCCAAAGTATATTCAAAAGGAAATACTGAAACAGATATCAGCGAACAAACGGGCAAAGAGAAAAATACTGAATTTGCATACGGCAAATCAACTTTGGATGACAAAATTGCTGAAGATTATAAAAAATTAAAGGTTGAAGAAGAAAAGCTTGAAAAAGAAGAAAATCCAGAAGCAGGTCCAGTTAACAATAAAAAAGTAACGGAGATTAAAGCAAAGATTGAAGAATTAAAGACTTCACACGCTAAAAATCTTGAAAATCGAGCTAAACTAGCAGAAATTAATGAGAATGTTAGCAATAATCTAGCCTATTTCCGTCCAGACCAAGATGGCTTGGTATTCGACAAACAATTCGACGGTGTCTATGTCATCAATTTTGGCGATGGCACAGAAATTGTGTTGCATGATCCTTCTGCGGCCGGCTGGACATATCAAACCTTCGCGCATTACACCGATCCTAAAGGACATGTATACCAAGGCTACCAAAGCCTGGGCGATGAAACTGTCTTCACTACCCTGCCTGCTAAAGGTACAGCCACCTACAAAGGTATTTCCACTGCCTATGTGGTTACTGACAAGAACAATCGTCAGTTGACTTCCAATGTCATGGCTATCGTTGATTTCGGCCTCAAAGGCGTCCGTTTTGAAACATCAAACTCACACTTCCATACTTTGGAAAATGGTAAGCGTGTATCCCAAGCAGATAAAAACTACGATTTCAAAGGTACGGCAAGCTGGAAAGATGGCAACCTCTTCTCCGGCAAAGTCAGCACAGCCGATGACAAGTTAAGTGGCAACCTGAACGGCAAATTCTACGGCCCCAATGCTGCAGAAATTGGCGGCACTTACGGCTTGAAAAACAAAGATGCAACCGAACACTTAATCGGTGGCTATGGCGCGAAACGTCAATAAACCTGCCTAAACAAAAGGCCGTCTGAAGTTTCAGACGGCCTTTTGTTTTTTAACTTGGATTACACCGATACGGCTGCTTTGATATGCGGATGCGGATCATAGCCTTCAAGCTCAAAGTCTTCAAATTTGAAGGCAAACAAGTCTTTGACTTCAGGGTTGATTTTCATGGTTGGCAGGCTTCGGAAATCGCGGCTTAATTGCAGTTGAGCCTGCTCGATATGGTTGCTGTACAAATGCGCATCGCCAAACGTATGGATAAATTCACCGGCTTCCAGTCCGCACACTTGCGCCATCATCATGGTCAACAATGCGTAGCTGGCGATGTTGAACGGTACGCCAAGGAAGATATCGGCGCTGCGTTGGTAAAGCTGGCAGGACAGTTTGCCGTTGGCAACGTAAAACTGAAACAGCGCGTGGCAAGGCGGCAAGGCCATTTCATCGACCAAAGCCGGATTCCATGCGGATACAATCAGGCGGCGCGAGTCGGG
Source organism: Neisseria sp. HMSC070H10 (assembly GCF_001837635.1). Taxonomy (NCBI): domain Bacteria; kingdom Pseudomonadati; phylum Pseudomonadota; class Betaproteobacteria; order Neisseriales; family Neisseriaceae; genus Neisseria; species Neisseria sp. HMSC070H10. Next base: position 187,200 of record NZ_KV833368.1, on the reverse strand, counting down.
ATTTTTCTTGATTTGTTCAACCACATTGGCAATTTGGTCGATATGGCGGCCGTCGGGTGCGGGCCAGCTGCGCCATTGGTAGCCGTAAACCGGGCCTAAATCGCCGTTTTCGTCCGCCCATTCGTCCCAAATGGAAACGTTGTTGTCTTTCAGGTATTTGATGTTGGTATCGCCTTTGAGAAACCAAAGCAGCTCATGAATAATCGAGCGAAGATGCAATTTTTTGGTGGTCAACAGCGGAAAGCCTTCACTCAAATCAAAACGCATTTGATAACCGAACACAGAACGCGTGCCGGTGCCGGTACGGTCGGATTTGTCGATACCATTGTCGAGGACATGGCGCATAAGGTCGTGATAGGCTTTCATGGGTTTCCTTAATGTATGTGTTGTGGGAATTTGATGCGTATTGTACCGAATTTTCAGACGGCCTGCCTCTCTGTCTGCAATGGTCCAACCCTTCCTCTAGGCTTAGCGTATATCCGTTAATAATGTTGACAATTTAGCATTTATTTACAAGAAATTTTGAGCCAAATAAAACTTTTACAAAAAAAATTTTGAAATTTTCTAGTTTAATTACTTAGAACTTTATGACTTATTATTTTTAATAAGTGAAATATAATCCATAATTTTTAATAATTCTAAAAATATAATTCTAATTTTACAAATTGGTAAAAAAATAATGTCAACAATCTGGTCAAAATTTTTCTTGGCAAGTAAATTTTTTACAGTTATATTTCGAAACATAAATATTGAAACATCTCACTTGATAGGAGTTGAAAAATGACTGACCTGAACACCCTGTTTACCAATCTTAAACAACGCAACCCCAACCAAGAACCCTTCCACCAAGCCGTTGAAGAAGTGTTCATGAGTTTGGATCCGTTTTTGGCGAAAAACCCGAAATACACCCAACAAAGCCTGCTTGAGCGTATTGTTGAACCTGAACGCGTGATTATGTTCCGCGTCACTTGGATGGACGACAAAGGCCAAGTTCAAGTCAACCGCGGCTACCGCATTCAAATGAGCTCCGCCATCGGCCCTTACAAAGGCGGTTTGCGCTTCCACCCTACCGTCGACTTGGGCGTGTTGAAATTCCTCGCTTTTGAACAAGTCTTCAAAAACGCGCTGACCACCCTGCCTATGGGCGGCGGCAAAGGCGGTTCCGACTTCGACCCTAAAGGCAAATCTGATGCCGAAGTAATGCGCTTCTGCCAAGCCTTTATGACCGAACTCTACCGCCACATCGGCGCCGATACCGACGTTCCTGCAGGCGACATCGGCGTAGGCGGCCGCGAAATCGGCTATCTGTTCGGCCAATACAAAAAAATCCGCAACGAATTTGCTTCCGTCCTGACCGGCAAAGGCCTCGAATGGGGCGGCAGCCTGATTCGCCCTGAAGCCACCGGCTACGGCTGCGTGTATTTTGCCCAAGCCATGTTGGAAACCCGCAACGACAGCATCGAAGGCAAACGCGTGTTGATTTCCGGCTCCGGCAACGTGGCGCAATACGCTGCCGAAAAAGCCATCCAACTGGGTGCAAAAGTATTGACCGTTTCCGACTCCAACGGCTTTGTCCTCTTCCCTGACAGCGGTATGACCGAAGCGCAACTGGCCGCTTTGATCGAGCTGAAAGAAGTACGCCGCGAACGCGTGGCCACTTACGCCAAAGAACAAGGCCTGCAATACTTTGAAAACCAAAAACCGTGGAACATCGCGGCCGAAGTCGCCCTGCCTTGCGCCACTCAAAACGAATTGGACGCAGACGCCGCCAAAATCCTGCTGGCAAACGGTTGCTATGTGGTTGCCGAAGGTGCGAACATGCCGTCAACTTTAGGCGCGGTCGAACAATTTATCAAAGCCGGCATCCTCTACGCTCCGGGCAAAGCCTCCAACGCCGGCGGCGTAGCAACTTCAGGTTTGGAAATGAGCCAAAACGCCATCCGCCTGTCCTGGACACGTGAAGAAGTCGACCAACGCCTGTTCGACATCATGCACAACATCCACGAATCCTGCCTGAAATACGGCAAAGTCGGCGACAAAGTGAACTACGTCAATGGTGCGAACATTGCCGGTTTCGTCAAAGTAGCCGATGCCATGTTGGCACAAGGTTTCTAACCCTCTATCCAGCCAAATCAAAGGCCGTCTGTTTTCAGACGGCCTTTTTCTTTTCATGCAAATTTTATACGCCCAAATACCCTTCCCTGCTGGCAAGCCACCTTGCCAGATGCGCTTCGACGATTTCGGGGTTTTGTTCAATCAGCATCGGGGCGATTTCGCGTGCCTGTTCCAAGAGATGCAGGTCTTCTTCGAGGTTGGCGAAACGCAGCATGGGGACGCCGCTTTGGCGCGCGCCGAGAAATTCGCCGGGGCCGCGGATGTTGAGGTCTTGGCGGGCGATTTCGAAGCCGTCGGTGTGTTCGTAGATGACTTTCAGCCGCGCTTTGGCAAGCTCGCTTAAAGGTTCGGCAAACAGGAGGACGCACACGCTTTCTGCCGCACCGCGCCCTACCCGACCGCGTAATTGGTGCAGCTGCGCCAAGCCCATGCGCTCGGCGTGTTCGATCACCATCAGGGCGGCGTTGGGCACATCTACGCCGACTTCGATAACGGTGGTGGCGACCAAAACGTTCAGACGGCCTGCGGCAAAATCCGCCATGACTTCGGCTTTTTCAGCGGCCTTCATGCGCCCGTGTACCAAGCCGATGTTGAGTTCGGGCAAGGCTGCCTGAAGCTGGGCTAGGGTTTCGGTGGCGGTTTGCAGTTGCAGGGTTTCGCTTTCTTCAATCAGCGGGCAGACCCAGTATGCCTGCTGCCCTTTGCGACAAATATTAAGGACGAAGCCTTCGACTTCGGCGCGGCGGACGTTGTTGACGAGGCGGGTTTTAATCGGGGTGCGCCCGGGCGGCAATTCGTCGATGACGGACACATCCAAGTCGGCGAAAAAACTCATGGCGAGCGTGCGCGGGATGGGGGTGGCGGACATCATCAGCTGGTGGACGTCGCGTCCTTTGTTTTTGAGGGCGAGGCGTTGGGCGACGCCGAAGCGGTGTTGTTCGTCCACAATCACCAAGCCGAGATTTTGGAACTCGACGTCGTCTGAAAACAGGGCGTGCGTGCCGACGGCGATTTTGACAGCGCCGTCGGCGAGTTTGGCTTTGGCTTCGTCTTTGGCTTTTTTGCGCTGGCTGCCGGAGAGCCAGACGACTTCAAGGCCCAACGGCTCAAGCCATTGTTTGAACTTGATGAAGTGCTGTTCGGCAAGGATTTCGGTCGGCGCCATTACAGCCACCTGTGCGCCGGACTCAATGGCGGTCAGCGCGGACAAGGCGGCGACGATGGTTTTGCCGCTGCCGACATCACCTTGCAGCAAGCGGTGCATGGGGTGGGTTTGCGCCATGTCGCGGCGGATTTCGGAAACAACTTTTTCTTGTGCATCAGTCAGGGCAAACGGCAACGCATGGCGCAGTGCTTGGGTCAGCGTGCCGTCGCCACCCAATGCCGCCGCCGTACCGCTGACACGCTTCTGCCGCGCCAAGCGCATGGAAAGCTGTTGCGCCAAAAGTTCGTCGAATTTAAGCCGCTGCCATGCGGGCAGCGCGCCGTCGGAAAGCTGGTGAATGGTGAAACTCGGCGGCGGCGAGTGCAGAAGATGCAGGCTTTCGGCAAGGTGTGGCAGTTTCAGACGGCCTAATAAAGCATCAGGCAAAGTGTCGTGCAGCGGCGTAACGTCTAACGCCGTCTGAATGATACGGCGCAATGTGGGCTGGTTCAGGCCGTTTACGGTCGGATAAACGGGCGTGAGGCTTTCCGCCAAACCGCTGCTTTCGGCATCGCGTATTTTGGGATGAATCATCTCGTCGCCGTGAAACCCGTGTTTGATTTCGCCCACGGCTCGGATGCGTTTGCCGACCGCCATCTGTTTCTGGTTGCTGGCGTAAAAGTGGATGAAACGCAAAAAAAGGACGCTGCCGGAACCGTCGGCAATTTGAACGATCAGCTGCTTGCGCGGTTTGAACGTTACTTCCTGATGGATGACCTCGCCCTCAACCTGACACGGCACGCCGATCGGCGCATCCTTAATCGGCATGATGTGCGTCTCGTCCTCGTAACGCAGCGGCAGATGCAAAACCAAATCCCATGCGGTGTTGAGGTTGAGTTTGTCGAGCTTCTTGGCGGAAACGTCGGTGATTTTGAGCTGTTTTTGGGTTTCGGGAGTCATCTTAAAAGGCAGCTGATTGAAAGTTTGCTGTATTTTATCCGAAAACAAAAAGGCCGTCTGAACGCAATGTTTCAGACGGCCTTCAAAGCTGAATACTTGAAACAAATTAATATTTGAAAATACGCCGGCTATCGAATCAACTTCAGCCATTGTTAGGAAACAGCTTTCAAAAAAGAAGGATATTCAACCCATACTTTTATCAGGAATTTGGCCAATAATGTTCACATACCAAATAATGATCCATTCGCTCTAGAAATGCCAATCCAATTTCAGTTTGACTGTCCGCGGTTCACCATAGAAATTGTTTTGACCTCGCGTACGGTTGTAGTTGTTTTCAAAATACGTCCTGTCAGTCAGGTTAGTTCCTATCAGGCTGATTCTACCGTGTTTGTGAAAGTCATATTGAACAAAGCCATCTATAAGTCCGTAGCCTCCTTGGCGAATATTGTAAAGGCTACTTGTGCGACTTTGCGCGGATATTCCGCCACCCAAGGTCAACTTAGTTTGAGGCAAGTGGTAGCTTGTACCGAGGCGGAACATATGTACCGGCGTGAAGTTACTGAAGTTATACGGGTCGGCAGTCGTGTTTTTCTCCAACCGCTCCGCATTGACTTCTGCAGCATTTTTATACTTACTTTTGTTATATGTGTAGCCAACAAAAATACGCCAGTTTTCCGACAATTCGCCAGCCAATTCAAGTTCTGCACCGCTGCTCTTAACCTTACCCACAGGTTTGGCGATGGTTTGGAATGAACCTCCGTTACGACTAGTATCGGGAACAAATCCGAAATCGACAACGGTTCGGTTTTTCTGCTGTAAAACAAATAAGGCAAGCGAAGCATTCAGACGGCCTTGCAAGAACGACCCTTTCCAACCTATTTCATAGTTAGTCCCGATGAGTGGTGGAAGAACGGATTTGCTGGTTACATCAACGTTATCCTGTTGTTTAAAAATCTTAGTATAGCTGGCATACAAGCTTTGTTGCGGTGTCAGGTCGTAGGTAATGCCTGCATATGGCGTAAACCGATGACTTTGCATTTTTGAGGTGTAGTGTTCTTTGTCGATTTTATTACTGCTCTCAGTTTGAAATGCCGTAGCAGGCTGGCCGTAGCGTACAGGCATTTCTTTGGCTTGTGTGGTTTCATAGCGCGTATAGTGCATACCGCCCAAGAGATGCAAACGGTTGGTTGCATTAAAGCGGGTACTGAAAGTCAAAGAATGTGTTTTATTCGTGTTAAGGTATTTCGAATAATTGTATAACGCCGGAACATGATCATCTGCAACCTGAACAGTTTTCCACAGCGGCGTTTTCAGATATTGGTTTGCCCATTTCAAATTCCCCTCTTCATCCCGCTCCTGTATTTTGTTTCCATTTGCATCCAATTCGTAAACAGGATCTTGCACCATTACGCGCTCACCATTGTCGTTGACTGTCCAGACAGGCTTGCCCTCAGCATCCAAACGGGGAGTATATTTAGTAACATGCGCGCCACTGCATTCCGGCACATAGATCTTGTTATTACCTTTTTCGTTATAAATATGCCAATCTGGTTCGACAATGCCCTTTTCTAAAGGATTACGCTCCGGACCATCGGGATGAATACCGCAACTGCCTGCACCTGCATAACCTTGAGGACGGACAAAATAACGGTTTTGATATATTTCCGTATAGGCAGAACGGATTTTTTCATTGTTATACGCATAGCCGACAAAGAAATCATGTTCACGTCCAAGCAGGCGGTAGTTACCTGTCAGATCCAGCTTAAAGCCCCATTGCACATCGTGTTTGGTATAGTGCAACGGCATGAAGTTGTAACGGCGGTTGTATGTGTGGCGAAGATTGTATGCTGAGTTGTATAGACGGTTGGGAAACAAACCTTCTGCATTGTTAATAATGCCTTGCTTTGCAAGCTCCTTATCAACAAACTCTTTTTTATCTACTTCTACACCAGGATCCTGCCAGTCGTTGCACAGGAAATCCAAACCAATGTCCTGCATACATTGATCAAAACCTGCCCGACGTGCTGCCGCCCTTTGGGAGCGATATTGTTCAAAAGCAGATGCATCGAAATGATGGGCAACGTAATCTACTTTTTTCTCTTCATATGTTTTAGTGACGCCATCACGATATTCTTTTAATTTTGCCAACGCCTTGTCTTTAGGCTCAAAAGGGATCACCTCTCCCTTTTCAGTTAGGAAACCTGTTGCCGCAGATGCTGAAATACCTGCCGCGTGTTCGTTTTTCAGAAAAAATTGTCCGACTTTGGCATCTGAATCATTACGCGTATAAGAAATTTCGGCATTGAGTTGCCATCCATTGTCAAAAACATGTTTGAAACCGGAAAAAATATTGTATTTATCAGCCTTCAGGCGTGACCATGAGGTTTCACCCAAATAAGTATTACGTGGCAATTTCAAAGGATTGTTACAGGCCGGACTGGAGCTGAAGGCCGCAGTTTTTTGATCCTCACAAGGTAAAATCACGCCGGCAAAATCGGGAATATCTTTATTTTTCTGATAAGTACCACCCAAAGTCAGCATACTGTTATCACTCAAATCCGTATCAATCACACCATAAACCATGTCTTTCTTGTTCCATACACCCTCTTTAAAAGAGCGGTGGTCCTCATGAACACCAACCAGCCTACCGCGTACCGTATGTTCATTATTCAAGCTTCCAGATACATCCAAAGCCAAACGCTTGCTGCCCCTATGGTCAGTGCTGATTTCACCTGTATGCTTAAACAGAGCTGTTGGCCGCTTACGGATTAAATTAATGGTTCCACCCGGTTCAGAATTGGACTGAGTAAGACCGGTTGCACCTCTGACAACCTCAATGTGATCATAAACAGCCAGGTCTGTACTGGGTGAGACATCGATTTTTGCCGTATAGCCCGAACGTCCAGACACATTAGTGGTAATACCGTCTTCACCAATCTGATCAACATAGAAACCACGAGACAAAAAACGAGTTTGTAGGCCCGAATCGCGAACCACGTTGATTCCCGTAGTGTTTTTCATTGCATCTTCTAAAGAATATATTGCTTTATCATCTAGCTGCCGACGCGTCATTACGCTCACCGACTGCGGCGTATCCTTGCCTGAAATACGCAAGCCAGTCGCCGTTGCCATCGTTCCGATTGTATAAGACTGACTGCGCTCGGTATTACTTTGTGCCTGCCGTTTGCCACTGACCTTGACCGTATCCATGTCTACATGTTCCACTTCTTGATGTCCTGTATCTGCAAAAACGGTTTGGCAAGGCAGCACCAATAACAAACAAATTGTTTTCATTTGAAAATCAGGTTTCACAACTATTTCCTTAATTAATAGAATCTATTTATCTGCTAGATAAAAATTACAATTTATTGATTTTAAATGGTATATAACCTATAAAATTTAAAATTAGATCGTAATGATAAACGATATCATTATATACTTATTGCATTAATATATGAACTTTTTGTTATAGATTTTTTCTTATGTCCTGATTTTTAGATAAAAAAAGGCCGTCTGAACGCAATGTTTCAGACGGCCTTAATTTAGGTATAACGCGATTAAGCGTTAGCTTCCTGTTGTTGTTGGTAGATGGCTTCGAAGTTGATCGGGGCAAGCAGTACAGGCGGGAAGCCTGCGCGGGTTACGCTGTTGGAAATGGCTTCGCGTGCGTAAGGGAACAGGATGTTCGGACAAGCAACGCCCAGCAGCAGTTGTACGTCTTCTTCAGGAATGTTTTCCAAACGGAAGATGCCGCTTTGGGTAACTTCGTTCAAGAACATGGTGCGCTCTTCGTTCAGTTTGGCAGTCACGGTAACGGTAACGTCAACGCTGTAGAAACCGTCTTCCAGTTTGGTGTTGCCGGTAGAAACGCGCATATCGACTTCAGGCTCGCCTTGTTCCAAGAAGATTTGTGGTGCGTGAGGCACTTCCAAAGACAAGTCTTTTACATACAGACGCTCAACGCTGAATACGGGTTGCAATTCTTCGCTCATTTTATTTTCCTAAGTTAAGGGTTAAGGATTCAGTAATTCGTCCAACTTGCCTTCCTGCTGCAAGCGGTACAAATCGGTAAAGCCACCGACATGGGTATCGCCGATAAAAATCTGCGGCACGCTGCGCTGGCCGGAAAGCTGCTGCATTTCGGCAAAAACTTCCGGATTGCCGTCGATGCGGATTTCGTTGATTTCTTTCACACCCACCGCCTGCAACAGCCTTTTCGCCATGGTGCAGTACGGGCAATATGGACCGGTATAAACAGTAACGGTTTGCATGATTTCTTCCAAAATACCAATGTTCATGACTATATGGGCATAGGTGCTATTTTACAAGTGTTCCCGCCGTACGGTTGTAAAAAACATTCAGACGGCCTCTTAGCTATAAACATTTGTGCAGATGCGGAAAAACCATAATTAAAGTATGATAAGCGCTTTCGCAGAATGACTTTTGCCATTTGTTTTTTGGAGAAGAACACATCGCAAAAGTTTTTCTATTCAAAATCAGGTATCGCCATGCTTTCAGGAATTCCCATCCCCAAGGACGCCGTGCGTCCGCCCGAAACCGTCCTCGTCAACATTACGCCGCAAGAAACGCGTGTGGCTGTTTTGGAAGAGAACAATATCTGCGAGCTGCACATCGAGCGCAACAGCGGCCACAGCTTGGTCGGCAATATTTATTTGGGCGTCGTCAAACGTGTCCTCCCCGGCATGCAAAGCGCGTTCATCGATATCGGCTTGGAACGCGCCGCGTTTCTGCATATCGTCGATGTCCTCGAACAACGCCGCAACCCGGACGAAACCCAACGCATCGAACATATGCTCTTTGAAGGTCAGTCTGTCTTGGTTCAGGTCATTAAAGACCCCATCAACACCAAAGGCGCGCGCCTATCCACCCAAATCTCACTGGCCGGCCGTTTCCTCGTCCATCTTCCGCAAGAAGACCACATCGGCATTTCCCAACGCATTGAAGACGATGCCGAACGCAGCAGCTTGAGGGAGCGCCTCAACAACCTGCTGCCCGAAAACGCCTGCCACGGCTACATCATCCGCACCAATGCTGAAAACGCCTCCGATGACCAACTGCAATCAGACATCAACTATCTGACCAAAGTATGGGAATACATTCAAAAACAAGCGAAAATTCAGCCGCCCGAAACCCTGCTGTATCAAGATTTGCCTTTGAGCCTGCGCGTTTTGCGCGATATGTTCAGCCTCGATACGCACAAAATCCTGGTTGATTCCACCGAAAACCACCGCCGCATGACCCAGTTTGCCGAACAATACGTTCAAGGCGCATTGGGCAGAATCGAGCTGTTCAAAGGCGAACGCCCCCTATTTGAAACCCACAACATCGAGCAGGAAATCGCCCGCGCCCTGCAACCGCGCGTCAATCTCAACTTCGGCAGCTACCTCATCATCGAGTCCACCGAAGCCATGACCACCATCGATGTCAACACCGGCGGCTTTGTCGGCGCGCGCAATTTTGATGAAACCATCTTCCGCACCAACCTCGAAGCCTGCCACACCATCGCCCGCGAACTTCGCCTGCGCAATCTCGGCGGCATCATCATCATCGACTTCATCGATATGGCACAGGAAGTCCACCGCGAAGCCGTCCTGCAAGAGCTTGCCAAAGCCCTCAGTTTCGACCGTACCCGCGTCACCCTCAACGGCTTTACCAGCCTGGGCCTTGTCGAACTGACCCGCAAACGCTCGCGTGAAAACTTAAGTCAAATCCTCTGCGAACCCTGCCCTTCCTGCCAAGGCAGGGGCCGTCTGAAAACGCCGCAAACCGTGTGCTACGAAATCCAACGTGAAATCGTCCGCGAAGCGCGACGCTACGATGTCCAAGCCTTCCGCATTTTGGCTGCTCCGAATGTCATCGACTTGTTCCTAGATGAAGAATCCCAATCGCTGGCGATGTTGATAGACTTTATCGGCAAGCCGATTTCGCTGGCAGTCGAAACCGCCTACACGCAGGAACAATACGATATTGTGTTGCTGTAAAAATAAAAGGCCGTCTGAAAACTTTTCAGACGGCCTTCTTGTTTGAGCAAATAAAGATTACGGTTTCACTACTTTACCGTTGATTTTGACGGAAGTCAGTTTCAAGTTGTAGGTTTTGCCGTCATCGGTATAACTGATTTGCGCAGGGATATTGTCGATATCGGAAGCAAACGAGTAAGTCACGGTATCGTCGCCACGGCGGACGCGATATTTGCTCACAGGCGTTGTACCGCCGTTCAGTTTATAGCTTTCGCTGCCGATTTTGTTCATGCTGCCGACGGTGTACAGTTTTTTACCGTTGGTAATTTTCAAACCTGACGGCAGGCGCACGTCATTGGCGGCCAGTTGCCATGCCAAAGTGAACAAGTCCATAGCCGGGCCGGATTTTTCGGTTTTCAAATCACCTGCTTTGCCGTAAGTGATGTTGCCGCCGGAGAATTTGGCCTCGGCATACAATTTACCGCCGCGTACATCTTTGTAGTAAGACGGATGCAAGGTCGTGCCGTTGATGCTGCCGCCTGATTCAAAGCGGATATTGTAAAGCGGTACTTTGATGGTAGAGACGATTTTGTATTGGCTGCCGCTGCGTGTGAAGGTCATGGTCGCAGGAATACCGTAGCTGCCTGAGTATTGCAAAACAGCAGATTGTGGCAATTCAGCGGCTTGCGCGCCGATGGAGGCAGTGAGCAGGGAAAGTGTCAGCAGGGTTGTTTTAATCGTATTCATGATGTTTTCCTTGTGTGTATGGTGTTTTAATTAAGCCAACAGGCTTTGACCGGCGGCATTGCGTTGAGCATTCAAAACGCGATTGCCTTCGATTTTCAGACGGCCTGCAACAAAGTCGGCAACGGCTTGCGGGAAAAGCTGATGTTCAACCGTCAGCACGCGTGCAGCAACGTCGTCAGCGGTATCGCTGTCCAAAATAGGAACAATGCCTTGAGAAATAATCGGACCGCAATCCAGCTCGGGGGTCACGAAATGGATGGTGCAGCCTGCCACTCGGCAACCTGCTTCCAATGCGCGTTCGTGGGTATGCAGACCGGTGAAAGAAGGCAGGATGGACGGATGGATATTGATCAGGCGGTTTTCATAATGGGCGCAGAATTCCGGAGTCAAAATGCGCATAAAGCCCGCCAATACAACCAAATCCGGCTGATAGGCATCGATTTTTTCCATCATAGCCTGATCAAATGCCAGACGCGAGTCGAAGTTTTTATGGTTCAAACTGTCGGTGGCTATACCGCGCTCTGCCGCCCATGCCAATCCGGCTGCGGTCTCGCTGTTACTCAATACGGCTGCAATGTTGGCATCGGGAATATCGGCATTCACAATCGCCTGCATATTGCTGCCGCGTCCGGAAATAAGGATGACGATATTTTTCATCACAATTCCTTGTTTGTTTGGAACAAAGGCCGTCTGAAACGGAATTTTTCAGACGGCCTTTTATCCGTTGTTTAAGGGCGTAAGCCTTGATTCGGATTATTGAACTTTTTGTACGTCAACTTGTACAGGTTGTTGTGCAGCGGCATCAGGCGCGCCGACTTTAACCAGTTTCACGTCGAATACCAAAGTAGCGTTCGGGCCGATTTTATCGCCGGCGCCAACTTCACGGTAAGCCAGTTTGGCCGGGATGTAGAATGTTGCTTCGCCGCCTTCTTTCAAGAGTTGGATACCTTCAGTCCAACCTGGGATTACTTGGCTTACAGGGAAGCTTACAGGTTCGCCGCTGTTTTTGCTGCTGTCAAATACGGTACCATCAATCAGACGGCCTTCGTACTCAACGGTAACGATGTCGTCTTTAGTCGGTTTTTTGCCTTCGCCTTCTTTGGTAATTTTGTATTGCAGACCGGAAGCGCTGGTTTTCACGCCTTCTTTAGTCGCGTTTTCTTTCAAGAACGCCTCGCCTTTTTCCAAGTTTACTTTGGCATCTTCAGCACGTTTGGCAGTAGCTTTTTCTTGTTGCTCTTGCAAGAATTTCATCATCACTTCCTGAGCTTGGGCTTCAGTCATTTTGACTTCTTTGCCTTCAAACATGGCTTCCATGGCTTCGGTGAAGACTTTCAAATCGATTTCCGTACCTTGGTCTTTCATTTGTTTCAATGAACGGCCGATGTCCACACCCATTGCGTAGCTGGCTTGTTGGGCAGTAGAACCGATGGCAGAAGCATCTGCAGTCGCATTTGAAGCTGCGGAAGCAGCAGGAGCGTCTTTAGCGGCAGTGTCTTTTTGGTTGCAAGCAGTCAGTGCCAACAAAGCAGACAAAGCCAATGCGCTGAATTTGAAAGTTTTGTTCATGATTATGTCTTTTCCGGAAAGGTCAAAAAAGGGGATTATAGCTGAGTTTGATTGAAATGGAATCAAGGTGGATTAAAATTTGTAAAGGCTCTTATCAAAAACATTAAGGCCGTCTGAAAACAGGTTTCAGACGGCCTACTCTTATGCTATCGCTCAAACAATTAATACCAGCCGCGCAGTTTCATTGCTTTTTCAACACGACGGATACTCATCATGTAAGAAGCGGTACGCAGGTCGACATCGTATTCTTGAGCCAAGTTCCAAATATCGCGGAACGCACGGCGCAGGACAACGGTTTCTTTTTCTTGAACTTCGTCAAACTCCCAGTAGTAGCCTTGCAGGTTTTGTACCCATTCAAAATAGGATACCACCACGCCGCCGCAGTTTGCCAAAATATCAGGAACAACCAATACGCCGTTTTGACGCAGGATAACGTCGGCTTCAGGAGTAGTCGGGCCGTTTGCGCCTTCAACCACGATTTTCGCGCGGACTTTACCAGCGTTTTCAGAAGTCAGTTGGTTTTCCAGCGCGCAAGGGGCGAGTACGTCCACTTCCAGAGCCAAAAGTTCGGCATTGCTGATTTCTTTGCCGTAGCCGGCTTCGTTGGTGATGAAGCCTTTTTCTTGGAATTCTTTGATGATTGCTTCCATATCCAAGCCGTTTTCGTTGTAAATGGCAACGTCAACGGTAGAAACGGCAACGATTTTCGCACCGGCTTTGTGTGCATAATAACCGGTGTGGTAGCCCACATTACCGAAACCTTGAATGGCGTAAGTGGCACCCTTCACGTCTTTGCCCAGTTTTTCCAAAGCTTGGACAGCGGCGAAGTTTACGCCGTAACCAGTGGCTTCGGTGCGCGCCAAAGAGCCGCCGAACTCAACCGGTTTGCCGGTAAATACGCCCGGTGCGGAATGTTTTACCACGTTTTCATAGGCATCAACCATCCAAGACATGATTTTGCCGTTGGTGTTCACATCAGGTGCAGGAATATCGATTTTCTCGCCAATCAGCGGAGAAATGGCTTCAGAATAAGCGCGGGCAATGCGTTCCAACTCCGCTTCGGAATAATTGCGCGGATCCAAAGTGATACCGCCTTTACCGCCGCCGTAAGGAATACCGGCTACGCAGCATTTGATGGTCATCCAAATTGACAGGGCTTTGACTTCGTCCAGATTCACATTGGGATGGAAGCGCACGCCGCCTTTGTAAGGGCCGACGGCATTATTGTGTTGTGAACGGTAGCCGGTGAAGTTTTCTACTGTACCGTTGTCGAGTTTTACAGGAAAGTTGACTTCCAAAACACGTTGCGGCTTTTTCAAGATTTCAAATACTGCCGGGTCGGCATTCAGGCGATCACAGGCAATTTTTACTTGTTTTTGTGCAATTTCAAACGGATTCAGTGTTTCTTTAACAGCAGATGCGGACATGTATTTTTCCTTTTCATACACATGATTAGACGAGAGCCATACTTGTTACTATATACAAAAACAGGAAAAAATGTAATAGCATGTAGTCGATAAAAAGCAAATCCATTCATTTATATATAAATTTAGTTTGAGGCCGTCTGAAAATATCGGTATGCCGACCAAAAAATTTTCAGACGGTCTAGTATAAATGCTCATCAAACCATTCAAAAAAACACACAAACCCTTTGTTTTTTAATGCCTACCAAACCACCCTTTTTGTTGACAAAATCCCTTCCATATTACCAACAGACGGACAGACTTACACCAACAAAAATTGTTAACAATTTAAACAAATATCCCTTTAAAGAATCAGCAAAACATCGGCAAATCAGGCAAACAATGTTAAAATAACCGCTTAAATAATATGACGGAAAGCTACTCAATGACCACTGCTGCTTTAGAACACGTTCAAGCCGTTGCCTTTGATTTGGACGGTACCTTATGTGATTCCGTTCCCGATTTGGCCGCAGCAGCCCAAGCCATGTGTTCGCACTTGGGTTTACCTGTTTTGCCTACCCAAACGGTTGAAAGTTATGTCGGCGACGGCATCAGCAAGTTGGTTCATCGCGTCATTACCAATGATCGTGAAAAAGAAGCCGATCCTGAAATCTGGGAAAAAGGTTTTGTGTTCTTTATGAAATATTATCGCGAACACTTGAGCGACTTTACCCGCCCCTACCCTGAAACCGAAGCCGGTCTCGGCCTGCTCAAGTCTTTGGGTATTCCATTGGTTGTCATTACCAACAAAAATGAAATTCTGGCAGCCGAGCTGCTGAAACAGCTCAATCTCGACGACTATTTCAGCCTGGTTCTCGGCGGAGACAGCCTGACTGAGAAAAAACCCAGCCCATTGCCGCTTCAACATGCGGCCGAAGTTCTGGGCATCGACGTTGCCAATATGCTGATGGTAGGCGACTCCAAAAATGACATTATTGCTGCTAAAGCGGCCGGTTGCTTCAGCGTCGGCGTAACATTCGGCTACGGCGACATGACCTTGCTCTCTCAAGACAAAGCGACCAAACCTGATTTGTTGATTCGAGCCCTGCCTGAAATCTACGAAAATCTACAACCGCAAAAAAATAAAGACGAAGAATAATTCGGCTTTATTTTCAGACGGCCTTTTCGGCTATTTTTCCAATCAGGCCGTCTGAAAATGTAATTCAATGTAGTCACTTCACCTCCACCATATCCCATGAGACCCCCTAAAACCTTACGTGCCCACGCCTTGGATATTCTTTCCCGTCAGGAAGTCAGCCGTGTCGGCTTGAAACGTAAACTGGCCCCACACGCTGAAAGCGAAGAAGAATTGGAAAAGGTTTTGGACGAATTCGCCGAACGAAATTGGCAATCCGACCAACGTTACGCAGAAGCCTATATTCACAGCAAGAGCAACCGTTACGGCACGCTCCGCCTCAAACAAGCCTTGGCTCAACAAGGTATTGATGCAGATGACTGTCGGGAGTTCCTACCCGACAGAGAGGACGAGCTGCAAACCGCTATTTCCGTCTTGCGTAAAAAATTCAAGCAAGAAGCTCAAGATTTGAAAGAAAAACAAAAACAGGCGCGTTTCCTTGCCTATCGCGGCTTTGGTGCCGACACCATTCAGACGGCCTTAAAAACCGCGTGGAATGAAGACGAAGACTTCTATCAATAATCATTCCCACTTGAATCTTTGCTTCTATCGGCGTACTCTTACGCTTTTATTCAATAATTCAATCAGAGCTTCATTATGTCCGACAAACCGCACGATACACCTAATCCCCTACTCGAAGACGAACGCAAAAATCCTGTTTACCGCTTGGGTCAGGCAGTAGCCGGATTCATGTTGCTGGTTTGGGCCGGCGTTTTGGCCTTGGTTTTCTTCTTGGTTTTCCGTTTTTGGTTAAGTTAAATCCAACCTGAAGCATTATTTTTCTTCAAAACAAACTAACAGAGTTTGTTTGTACATACTCAAAAGGCCGTCTGAACACACTTTCAGACGGCCTTTTCTAATCATGCTAATCACAGATTATCCTCGGATTACTTTACGGATATTCGGATTGGCATGCATTGCATGAATAATCTGATTAACCTGATCCAAGTCTTTGACTTTAATTGTGAATTTAAATTCTACAAAACCTTCCGTTCCTGCTTGCGCTTTGGTTGGCGTATCGACAGATTCGATGTCCGCACCGGAATTGGAAATCGCTTGCGCCATTGAGGCCAACAAACCATGCGCATCTTCGGATTTGACATTGAGTATGGTGCGGTACGTTTGATTGCGTAAACTGTCCCAACCCGCATCCAGTTGCTCTTCCGGATCGGCTTTGACCAGAGTTTGGCAGGTATCACGGTGGATAATCATACCCTTGTCTTTGACCAATAAGGCGCGGATCGCATCGCCTGGAATCGGATGGCAACATTCGGCAAAATGAATCCGGCCGGTTTCTTGATCGTTGACTTTGATCGGGCTGAGTTTGACCGCGCTGCCAAAATGTTGGCCTGCCAACTCGGCAATGTGCATGGCAACGTGTACCGGCAAAGTATGCCCCATACCGACATTGTAGAGAACCTCTTCAAACGAGGTTTGTTTGGTATTCAAATCGGCAAGGTATTTTTCTTTGAGGTCGTCTGAAAGCAGGATATCTTTAGGCAACAGGCTGGATAAAGCTTTTTGCAGCAGGTTCTCACCCAAAACAACGGCATCGTGACGATTCAGATTTTTAATGTATTGGCGGATGGCGCTGCGCGCACGGCTGGAAACGGTAAAGTTCAGCCATGCTACATTAGGCTTGGCATGCTCGGAAGTAATGATTTCTACCGTATCGCCGGTTTTCAGCTTGGTGCGCAACGGCATCATGACGTTATTGATACGCGCGGCAACGGTTTTATGACCGATATTGGTGTGAACGGCATAGGCAAAGTCAATCGGCGTTGCACCTTTCGGCAAGGTAAGGATATCGCCTTTCGGGGTAACGATATAGACTTCGTTGGGGAATAAATCGACTTTGACATGCTCCAGAAACTCGATGGCATTTGAGCTGCTGGCTTGCAGGTCAAGAATATTTTTCATCCATCGGTTCATATGGAGGACGGCTTGGTCCGGAGTGTTTTCACCGGATTTGTAAATCCAATGGCCGGCAATACCGCCCTCAGCCACAGCGTCCATTTCACGCGTACGGATTTGCACTTCGATCGGCAAACCGTAAGGGCCGACCAAGGTTGTGTGCAAGCTTTGATAACCGTTGCTTTTCGGAATGGCGATATAGTCTTTAAAACGGCCGGGCTTGGGGTGGTATAAATTATGCAATGCACCCAACGCGGCATAACAGGCAGGAATGCTGTTTACAATGACCCTAAAGCCGTAAATATCCATCACTTCGGCAAAACGCAGCTTTTTAGCCAGCATTTTTTGATGGATGCTGTACAAGTTTTTCTCGCGGCCTTTGATTTTGGCTTCAATATTGATACCGACCAAACGCTGACTGAATGCACGCAACACTTTGCCGACAACATCGCGGCGATTTTTGCGGCTGTTGTCCATGGCTTTTTTCAGGGTTTCGTAGCGTCTTGGGTGGAGGTTTTGGAACGATAAGTCTTGAAGCTCTTGATACGCATTGTTCAGGCCAATGCGGTTGGCAATTTGAGCATAGATTTCGAGGGTTTCTTTGGCGATGCGGCGGCGTTTTTCCGGACGCATAGAGCCAAGGGTGCGCATATTGTGCAATCGGTCGGCAAGTTTGACGACGATGACGCGCACGTCTTTAGTCATGGCGAGGATAAGCTTGCGGAAACTTTCCGCCTGATGCTCGGCATGATCTTCGAATTTGAGCTTTTCCAGTTTGGAGAGGCCGTCTACCATTTCGGCAATGGTATCGCCGAATTCTGCCGCCATTTCGACTTTGGTTACGCCCGTATCTTCCAATACATCGTGCATAACGCCTGCACAGAGGCCTTGAACATCCATGTGCCAAATCGCAAGCTGCGTGGCAACGGCAAGGGGATGGGTGATGTAAGGTTCGCCGCTTTTACGGGTTTGTCCGTCATGGGCGTGGAAAGCGTAGGCAACGGCTCTTTCAAGCTCGGCCTGCTCATTGGTATTGAGATAGGATGCGGTGCGAAACAGAAGCTCGCGCGCTTCTGCTGTCAGCGGGTCATAGGGGGCGGTAGGCAGTGGGGCTGGCATTTTCAGACGGCCTTTTATGGCTATTTTTTAAGCCGTCAGACTGTATCGGTTGTGATATCGCACCGATACAGTCCGCGCGGCGGTTTTATCGGTTTGCCGGTTGGTTTATTTGTTGCGGGTCAGCAACTCGGTTCCGATTTGTCCGGCTGCGATTTCGCGCAGGGCGGTTACGGTTGGTTTGTTGTTGCGAATGTCGTCAACCAAAGGCGTGTTGCCGTTTTCGAGCTGGCGTGCGCGACGGGCGGCAACGAGGGTAAGGTCGAAGTGGTTAGGGATTTTACCTGTGCAGTCTTCAGTAGTAATACGTGCCATGTTTGCTTGCTTTCTTTCTATGTTTCAAATAAACGGTTATTTTCGCTGTTTTTTACGAATTTTCCAACAGGTTTGAGATAAATCCCTGCTGGGCGGATTTTTTCAGACGGCCTGCTTTAATAATGTGGAACAAATCGGCTTCGGCACGATCCAAATCGTCATTCACGACGACGTAATCGAACAAAACGGATTGTTCAATCTCATGACGGGCTTTAGACAGGCGTGTTTGAATAACTTCTTCGCTGTCTGTACCACGGCCGATCAAACGTTGCGCCAAAACTTCAAAGGAAGGCGGCAGGATGAAAATGCTGCTGGCTTCAGGCAACGATTTACGCACTTGCGCCGCACCTTGCACATCAATTTCCAAAATTACGTCATAGCCCTCTTCACTCAGCGAATTCACGCCGGCAATGCTGGTGCCGTAATAATTACCGAACACATTGGCGTGTTCCAAAAAGGCTCTTTGATCAATCAGTGATTCAAATTCTTCTTTGAGAACAAAGTGGTAATGCACGCCATGTGTTTCACCCTCACGTGGCTGGCGCGTGGTATGAGAAATGGAAACACGGATGTCGTCATGATTTTTCAACAGGCGTGACACCAAGGTCGTTTTACCTGTGCCGGAAGCGGCAGAAATGATGTAAATATTGCCTTTTTTATGATTTTGCATGGTGGTTCAGCCGATGGTATGTATCTGTAAATTATAACACAACACAATGTTTCTCGGAATTTCAGACGGCATGTTGCAAAATTTGGCTATTGTATCGATTAATTTGGCAAGTCCGCATATGACCGCTACAATATCGTGTTAAAAACTTTTTGATTTCGGAATGTCGAGATGTTGATTCATCCTGAAGTAATGGGCGTAGAGGCTTTGGCGGACAAAATCCGTAAAATTGAAAACTGGCCTCAAAAAGGGATTTTGTTTCATGACATTACTCCCGTTTTGCAAAGCGCAGAATATTTCCGCCTGCTGGTCGATTTACTGGTTTACCGCTATATGGGGCAAAAAGTTGATGTTGTTGCGGGCTTGGATGCGCGCGGCTTCATCATTGGTGCAGCTTTGGCCTATCAACTGAACGTCGGCTTTGTTCCCATCCGTAAAAAAGGCAAACTACCGTTTGATACGGTTTCTCAAAGTTACGCTTTGGAATATGGCGAAGCAACGGTAGAAATCCATACCGACGCCATCAAGCCGGGCGCACGCGTTTTGTTGGTAGATGATTTAGTGGCAACCGGCGGCACAATGCTGGCAGGTGTCGAGCTTATCCGCAAACTGGGTGGTGAAGTAATCGAAGCGGCTGCCATTTTGGAATTTACCGACTTGGATGGCGGCAAAAAAATCCGTGAAAGCGGCGCGCCATTATTTACCCTGTGCCAAAACAAAGGCTGTATGTAATAAAAAACCGCAAGCCAATCAGCCTGCGGTTTTTTATTATCAAAACTATTCGAGAACGTATCCGTCTGTATCCCAAAAGGTTTTTTTCACCAACTGGTCGTCTTTATAAACCAACTCGGATTTCTTCGCACCATCATCATACCAATCCAAAATAATGCCGCTGCGTTTGCCGTTGCGAATACTTAATTCAGACACAATGCGGCCATTTTCATCCCAACTGATAATCTCCGTCGGTTTATCATTGCTCATCATCATTTCGGTTTTTGGACTGCCGTCTGAATACCATTGTTTCCAATGACCGTTGGCCTTATCGTTCTTGAATTGGATTTCACTTTCTTTGACGCCGTTGCGGTAATAACGAGAGCCTACGCCCTCACTCAAGCCGTTTTGATAAGGCATGACTGCAGATTTTTTGCCGTTTGGATACCAGTTAATCCACTCACCGTGCGGCTTGCCGTTGCGATAGCTGCCAACCATCTTTTTCTGCCCGTTAAAATGCCACAGGGTCAGTGTGCCATTGTCCAGAGCCGGCACAAAAACCTTAATCTGACCGGCAGGTACTTCATAAGGATCAGAATATTTTTTCATCGATGGATAGTAAAAATCCTGCACCTGCGCCTTACCTGCCTCAATCTTGTATTGGCGGACATAAGCAACCGAAGGCATGGTCGCCGTCAGTTTACCGTTTTGATTGAAATAAACGGTATGTTGCTGGGCAAAGGCGGCAACGGGCATACTGAACAAGGCAGCAGCCAACAGGCCTGATTTTAAATAATTATTCATAATATGGAGTTTGGCAGTATATGTTCTACAAAAAGTCAGTAATAAAAATCCACTGACATTAGAAACTATGACAAATATTATAAGCCATAGTTTCAAAGCCTGCTTGGATTTCACAGCCGACATATCATAGGCATTTGTATTTTCTTAAAACATTAAAGACATTACAAAATAGAGGCCGTCTGAATTTTTTTTCAGACGGCCTCTGTTTCAATTACATTAAAACAATTCATTCTTCACCCAACAATTGCTCACGGGTCAATAAGAATACAAACCCGTCGCCACCGCTGGTTTCCAACCAAGTAAACGGTAATTCGGGATAAGCCGCTTCCAATACCTCACGGTTGTGACCGATTTCAACCAACAATACACCTTTTGGATTCAAATATTTCGCCGCTTGCAGAATAATTTGACGTGTAGCGTCCAAACCATCTTCACCACTACCCAAAGCCAATTCCGGCTCGTACAGGTATTCATCAGGCAACGCTTCCACAGATTCCGCATCGACATAAGGCGGATTGGAAACAATCAAGTCGTAGGTTTCATCCAGACCTTCAAACAAATCGGTATGCACCAAGCTGATGCGGTCTTCCAAGCCATAATCTTCGATATTGATGGCGGCCACTTCCAGCGCATCCAAGCTCAAATCAACGGCATCGATTTGTGCATCGGGATAGTGGTGCGCCATTTGAATGGCTAAACAACCGCTACCGGTACACAAATCCAAAGCTCGATGTACCAACTCATCATGTTCAATCCAAGGACGGATACCGTCGCCCAGCAATTCGTAAATGAAAGAACGAGGCACGATAACACGCTCATCGACATAAAAATCAAACTCACCCTGCCATGCCTGATGCGTCAGATACGCGGCAGGAATATGCTCAACTGCGCGACGTTCGAGAATGGACAATACCTCTTCCTTCTCACTTTGCAACAATTTAGCATCCAAATAAGGCTCCAACGTATCCAACGGCAGGTTCAAAGTATGCAAAATCAGATAGGCTGCCTCGTCATGGGCATTATCACTTCCATGTCCGAAAAACAGTCCGGCATCATTAAAACGGCTGACGGCAAAACGCAATAAATCGCGAACAGTAGTCAGCTCTTGAGCAGCTTGGTTGAACATAATGTTTTGTCTTGTCAATTTAAGAATGTTGAAATTATAACAGAAAGGCCGTCTGAAAACTTTTCAGACGGCCTTCGATTTAATTCAGCTTAAGATTATTTATCGCGGCTGAATACGATTTTGGTAGCTTGGATAGCAACGCAGACAGCACCACCGATAAAGATCAAGTCAGCAGCGGTACGAACCCAACGCAGGGTATCCAAGATTTCCATTTGCAAGAATTCTTCGCTACGTGCATACCACAGACCATGAGTGATAGAAGCGTAAGCTTGAATCACGCCGACCGGCAACAGGCTGATGGCAATCATACCGACCAGACCGCCGTTCAGCAGCCAGAAGCCCCAAGTCATCAGTTTGTCGTCAAATTGAACATTAGGTTTCAGGTAGCGTGCAACCAGCAATACGAAGCCCAGAGCCAAGAAACCATACACACCGAACAGAGCCGCGTGAGCGTGAACTGCAGTAGTGTTCAGACCTTGGATGTAGAACAGGGAAATCGGCGGGTTAATCAGGAAGCCGAATACGCCAGCACCGATCATGTTCCAGAAGGCAACTGCTACGAAGCACATCAAAGGCCAACGCAGACGTTTCGCCCAGTCGGACAGGTGTTGGTAAGACCAGTGTTCGTAAGCTTCACGGCCCAGCAGAATCAAAGGTACAACTTCCAAAGCGGAGAAACATGCACCGATTGCCATAGAGGCAGAGGTAGAGCCGGAGAAGTACAAGTGGTGCAATGTACCTGGAATACCGCCCAACATGAAGATGGCAGCAGCAGCCAAAGTAGAAGCTGTGGCAGTACTACGGCGGACAAAGCCCATGTTGTAGAAGATGAATGCGAAAGCGGCAGTAGCGAACACTTCGAAGAAACCTTCTACCCACAAGTGAACCACCCACCAACGCCAGTATTCCATCACAGCGATTGGAGATTTCTCACCGTAGAACAGACCAGGAGCGTAGAACACACCCACACCGACCATAGAAGCTACGAAGATAGCCAACAGGTTTTTGTCTGTACCTTTTTCTTTAAAGGCAGAGATGGTGCAACGCAGCATCAGGAACAGCCACAACAGCAAGCCAACCATCAACAGAAGTTGCCAGAAACGACCCAAATCCAAGTATTCGTAACCTTGGTGACCGAACCAGAAGTTCAGCTCAGGTGGAATGATGTGAGTCAAAGCAAAGAAGTTACCTGCGTAAGAACCGCCGACTACGATGAACAGGGCGATGTACAGGAAGTTCACACCGGCACGTTGGAATTTAGGATCTTTACCGCCGTTCACAATCGGAGCCAAGAACAGACCTGCTGTCAGGAAGCCGGTTGCAATCCAGAAAATAGCGGATTGGATGTGCCAAGTACGGGTCAGCGCATATGGGAACCAGTCGGCCATTTCAAAGCCCAGTGCGGTATCGATACCGTAGAAGCCTTGACCTTCGACAGTATAGTGAGCGGTCAAACCACCCAACAGTACTTGTACGACAAACAACGCAACAGTCAGGAATACATATTTGCCCAACGCTTTTTGAGAAGGAGTCAGTTGTACTTTAGAAATAGGATCTTCAGTAGGTACTTCAACCTCTTCATGTTTGGTCAAGAAAGAGTAACCCCACATCAGCAAGCCGATACCCATCAGCAACAATACCACGCTGGTGAAAGACCACATGTAGTTTTCAGTAGTCGGTACGTTGTTGATCAAAGGCTCGTGCGGCCAGTTGTTGGTGTAAGTGAAGTTCTCGTCAGGACGGTTGGCCGAAGCAGACCAAGAAGTCCAGAAGAAGAAGTTGAACAGTTTTTCACGCGCTTCTTGGCTTGGCAATGTATTGTTTTTCATTGCAAAGTGTTCGCGAGTGGTTTGGAACTTAGGATCGTCGCTGTATACACCGTGGTAGTAAGGCAGGATGCTTTCGATCGCTTTCACGCGGGTTTCGCTGACAACGACAGAACCATCTTCCTTAACACGGCTTTGGTTGCGGTATTCGTCAGCCAAACGGGTTTTCAGAACAGCTTGTTCTTCAGGAGAAACTTCGTCAAATTTTTTGCCGTAAGTTTCTTGCGCAGTCAGATCCAACCATGCAACCAGCTCGCGGTGCAGCCAGTCGGCAGTCCAGTCCGGAGCTTGGTATGCACCGTGACCCAATACAGAGCCGACTTCCATACCGCCGGTAGTTTGCCATGCAGATTGACCTGCCAAAATATCGTCTTTGGTCATCAGGACTTTGCCGGATGCAGAAACGACTTGTTCAGGGTATGGCGGAGCCTTTTTATAGACTTCGCTACCCATATAACCAAGAATGGTAAAGCATACTGCCAGCACGGCAAACAGCAAGTACCAAAGCTTCTTGTACTGTCCCATTTTAAGTACTCCTTGATTTTGGTAAAAAGTGGTTGGGTATTAATTCATCAAATATGAATGTTAAAGATTGTATCACGGTTTAATAAGTAAAGAAATATTTTGTCAATAATATTCCTTTAAAACCATTAACTTATATGATATTGATTCCCATTTGCCTATACAGACCCTCCTTTATCGTATTTTGTGTTAAGTTCTCGCTAACATTTTCACACAAAATTAAACTTTTCGATGTATTTTTTTATACTTCTAAAGGAGTATTTAGGGATTAAAAGATTCATATTCCCTGAACAATTTGATTTACATCAAAATATGACCAAACAAGCGCCTACATAATCATACAAAACTTCAAACCATCCTATCAGGATTCTTAACTTTTCTTACTATAAGGAAACTTTAAACATGAAACGCCAAACCTTAGCCGCACTTATCGCTTCTGTATTTGCACTGGCCGCATGCGGCGAGCAAGCTGCTAAACCTGCTGAAACTCCAGCTGCTACCGCTTCTGCTGAAGCTCCTGCCGCTTCCAACTCACAAGCTGCTGCAGAGACTCCCTCTTCAGAACTGCCTGTAATCGATGCTATCGTAACTCACGCTCCGGAAGTTCCACCTCCAACTGATCGCGATCATCCGGCTAAAGTACGCGTTAAAATGGAAACCGTCGAAAAAACCATGACCATGGAAGACGGCGTTGAGTACCACTACTGGACATTCAACGGCGACGTTCCGGGTCAAATGATCCGTGTACGCGAAGGCGATACCGTAGAAGTAGAATTCTCTAACAATCCTTCTTCTACCGTTCCTCATAACGTTGACTTCCACGCTGCTACCGGTCAAGGTGGTGGTGCAGAAGCTACCTTTACTGCTCCTGGCCACACTTCTACCTTCAGCTTCAAAGCACTGCAAGCTGGTTTGTACATCTACCACTGTGCCGTTGCTCCTGTAGGTATGCACATCGCCAACGGTATGTACGGTTTGATCTTGGTTGAACCTAAAGAAGGTCTGCCTAAAGTGGACAAAGAGTTCTACATCGTACAAGGTGACTTCTATACTAAAGGTAAAAAAGGTGCTCAAGGCCTGCAACCTTTCGATATGGATAAAGCGATTGCTGAACAACCTGAATACGTTGTATTCAACGGTCACGTAGGCTCTATCGCAGGCGACAACGCTCTGAAAGCTAAAGCTGGTGAAACTGTTCGTATGTACGTCGGTAACGGTGGTCCTAACTTGGTATCTTCTTTCCACGTTATCGGCGAAATCTTCGACAAAGTATATGTTGAAGGTGGTAAACTGATTAACGAAAACGTACAAAGTACAATTGTTCCTGCCGGTGGTGCCGCTATCGTTGAATTCAAAGTCGACATTCCAGGCAGCTACACTTTGGTTGACCACTCTATCTTCCGTGCGTTCAACAAAGGTGCTTTGGGTCAATTGAAAGTTGAAGGTGATGAAAACCCTGAAATCATGACCAAAAAACTGAGCGACACCGTTTACCAACCTGCCGGTGCTGCCGCTTCTGCTCCAGCAGCTGCTTCCGCAGCAGCGCCTGCTTCCGCAGCATCTGCAGATAAAGGCGGCTACTAATCCAGTCATCTCGGCATAGAAACAGAAAAAAGCCACTGCTGTTCCGGCTGATGCAAGGACAACAGTGGCTTTCTTCCACGACCAATCGAAAGATTGGTTTTTCAGACGACCTCTGAAGCATCGAAGGTCGTCTGAAAAACCGGTTTCAAGCATTCACGAACCCGACAAGCCAAAAGCACAATAATCAGAAGGCTTTTCATGATTTTTATCCGGTTCCGCTATATAATCAAAGCCTAATAATCCCCGTATTCAGATTAGAAAGCCCGTTATGAAACTCATACCACTCATCGCCCTATTTACCCTTGTCGCAAGCGGCAGTGCAGCGGCGGCCGAAATGGCAAAAGTTGAAGGCGGCAGCTACCGTCCTCTCTATCTCAAAAAAGAAACTTCCCTTATTAAAGTCAAACCCTTCCAGCTTGACAAATATCCGGTGACTAATGCTGAGTTTGCCGAATTTGTGAACACACATCCGCAATGGCAAAAAGGAAAAATCAATTCCAAACATGCTGAAAAAGCTTACCTGAAACATTGGGTAAAAAATGGCAGCAACAGTTTTGCGCCTAAAGCCAGCGAACTCAAACATCCGGTAACCAATGTTTCGTGGTTTGCCGCAAATGCTTACTGCGTCTCCAAAGGCAAACGTCTGCCAACTATTGACGAGTGGGAATTTGCAGGCTTGGCTTCTGCCACTCAAAAAGACGGCTCTGCCGAGCCTGGCTACAACCGCACCATCTTGGATTGGTATGCAGATGGCGGCCGCAACGGCCTGCACGACATCGGTAAAAACAAACCCAACTACTGGGGCGTATACGATATGCACGGCCTGATTTGGGAATGGACTGAAGACTTCAACAGCAGCCAACTCTCTGCCGGCTCGTCCAACACACAAATGTTCTGTAGCGGCGCATCCGTGGGTTCAAGCGATCCGTCCAACTATGCGGCATTCTTACGCTACGGCATCCGCACCAGCCTGCAGTCCAAATATGTTTTAAATAACTTGGGCTTCCGCTGTGCGAGCAAATAAAGTTTAGTTTTTTATCACCAAAGCAGCTTTGGCGGTACTGAAAGGTATCGCCGCTTTTTTTGGCCGTCTGAAAAGATGTGGCATATCAAGACAAATTGTGGCATAATCCGCCCGTCTTTATAAAAAGGCACTTAGGAGTTTGCTTAGGTCGTTCGGCTTGGCAAACTTGTCCGAACCTGAAAAGGTTCTTTTATTTTCGGAGTTATCCATCATGGCATTGACCGTAGAACAAAAAGCACAAATTGTTAAAGATTTCCAACGCAAAGAAGGCGATACCGGCTCTTCTGAAGTACAAGTCGCTCTGTTGACTTTCCGCATCAACGACCTGACTCCTCACTTCAAAGCCAACCCTAAAGACCACCACAGCCGTCGCGGCCTGTTGAAAATGGTTAGCCAACGTCGTCGCCTGTTGTCTTACCTGCGTCGTACTCAGCCTGATACTTACCGTACACTGATTACCCGCCTGGGTCTGCGTAAATAATTTATGCTTAAATCAACACCGCCTTCGGGCGGTGTTTTTATTCATATACCGATGCCGTCTGAAACACAGGCCCACGCTCTGTGTTATACTTCCACACGCTTAAGCAGCAAGGCTTAAACTTCCAATTACTCCTAAAAGCTCCCATCAAAGCGAGAATCTGAATTGTCTGTTCATTCCATGTTGCACTCAGGAAAATTTTGGCTGAAAACCCTGGTTTTCAGCATTGCCGTGCTTTTATGCCTCGCGGCGGTATTGAGTGCCTTAATGTTCCGCATATTCAACACAGAAAACATCGACGCATTTATACAAAAAAACTTTTCCGCCCATGGCTGCCAAATCAAATACAACGCCACTATCGGCAGAAAATGGCTGCCGCGCCCCACGCTAATTTTAAAAGACCTCAGCCTTTCCTCTTCCGAACCTGATACGCCGACGCTGAACATCGCCGAGTCCAAAATGGGCTTTGGTTGGAGCAGCCTATGGTCGGATGCGCCCATACTTGAGAAATGGATTCTTTTAAACCCGACACTGACACTGGACTCAAAACACCATCTGCCCACCTGCCTGCAACAAGACCCATCGTCAAAAGAAAGCTTCCAGCTCAACCGCATTATCATCAATAGCGGCAGCATCCGCTATCACAATAAAGAGCAAGATATTGCCTTAAACGATCTGCAATTTTCCCTGCGCAGAGCCGATTCAGACGGCCGTCCATTCGATATCAGCGGCACACTGCAAAACATCGGCAACCCCATCAGTTGGCAAGGCGTCGGCCATCTTGTACAAGATGATGTCGGCTGGAGCGTCCCCGCCCTCAAATTAAACCTGCAAACCGTATTATTCAAAAATAAGCTGGATGCCCAAATCGCAGGCAGCCTTAATTGGCAAAACCAAACCGCCCTTTTCCGCGACTTCAATCTGCAAGCCGAAAGCGGCTACCAAAACTTGCATATCAACGCACGCTCTCCCCTCTTGCAATTCAAAAACGGCTATTTACACCTAAACACACTCAACGGCGCATTGACTGCCGGCAGTGAAAACAACCAATGGGATGGTTC
Organism: Neisseria sp. HMSC070H10; assembly: GCF_001837635.1. Classification (NCBI taxonomy): domain Bacteria; kingdom Pseudomonadati; phylum Pseudomonadota; class Betaproteobacteria; order Neisseriales; family Neisseriaceae; genus Neisseria; species Neisseria sp. HMSC070H10. The sequence goes on along the minus strand of NZ_KV833368.1, from coordinate 158,938 downwards.
ATTCAAACTGGACAAAACCAACCTCTATCCAACCGTTTTGACCGCCGCTAATTTTGAACTCAAAGGCAGCCATAAAAACGACCGCCTCCAAACCAACTTTACCTTTTCCAGTCCATTGGTTTGGCAAAAAGGCAAAGGCATTGATGCGCCCAAACTGCACCTCAGCACCCTGCAAGACACCATCAACCGCCTTCCCCGCCCCAGATTCATCAGTACACTCGAAGGACAGGCCAATTTCAGCCTCAATACATGGGAAGGCCGTCTGAAAGGCGCATTTGACAGACAAGCCCTTGCCTTAGCCTTTAAATACCAACGCGATGCCCAACCGCGTCCGCACCTTGACGCCGGTATTGCCTTACAAAAACTCAATCTGACCCCTTACTTGGAAGATCTGAAAACCCAGCCATCACTGAATCTTCCTTCCCTGCTGGCCAAATCCTGGTTGCCCGACATTGAGGCCAACCTCCAAATCGGCAGCATTCAAACTGCCGGCCTGCAATTAGAAAACGTCGAATCCCTGCTCACCGCCGATAAAGAACATATCGCCCTGCACCGTTTCAAAGCCGGGCTTTATGGCGGCAAAACTGAGGGAGGCCTGAGTATTGCGGCGACCCAACCTGCTTCCTACCACCTTCAGCAAAACGCAAAAGGCATACAAATTCAGCCGCTGTTGCAAGACCTGTTCGGTTTCCACAGCTTTAGCGGCAGCGGCGATGCCGTTATCGACATTAAAACCACCGGCAACGACCGTGCCCAAATGATACAAGCCCTAAACGGCAGCCTGCTCCTCGATATTACCAACGGCGCATGGCACGGCATCGATATGGACAGCATTCTGAAAAACGGCATCTCTTCGGAAAAAATCGACAACAGCAACCTCAAAACCCCTTTCCATCATTTCACCCTCAATAGCGAAATTGAGAAAGGCATCAGCCATCATATCAACACCGAACTGTTTTCCGACAGCCTGCACGTTGTCAGCAGCGGCTATACCGATTTGAATACCCAAAAGCTGTCCGAAAACCTGCTTATCAGCAATGTACTGCAGCCAAAAAACAAACCGATTCCTCTCAAAATCGGCGGAACCGTGCAAAACCCTTCCATTACCCTTGATTACAGCCGCTTGACCAATGGCATGAACACACCGGCAGAAAAACAAAAAGTCCTGCAAGAAACCATACAAGAACAATGGAAGTGGCTCAAACCACGCTAGGTTTTCAAATCAAAGGCCGTCTGAAATCCAAAAAGTTTCAGACGGCCTTTTAACAGATACATTGTCAGAATAAGATGTTTACTTAGAAATGACTATATACGCAATCAGTGCAACAATGATGACAAACCATATGGCCAACATTATCAAGCCTTTTTTGGAGAGTTTTCTTTTTCTCCAATCGAGCCTCAATATTTCTATCGTACCCTTAAACATCGCCCCAATCATTTCCATCACGATTTGAAGTATAAATTCCAATAGAAATGACATCTACAAGCCCAAACTCTCCCAAATCTCATCGATTTTGGCCGTAACGGCAGGGTCTTTTTTGATTACTCGTCCCCATTCGCGGTCGGTTTCGCCCGGCCATTTGTTGGTCGCATCCAAACCCATTTTGCCGCCAAGTCCGCTGACGGGGCTGGCGAAGTCGAGGTAGTCGATAGGTGTGTTTTCCATCAAAACAGTATCGCGTACGGGATCCATGCGCGTGGTTACCGCCCAGATGACTTCTTTCCAGTCGCGCACATCCACATCGTCATCAACTACGATGATGAATTTGGTGTACATAAACTGGCGAAGGAACGACCAGCAGCCCATCATCACGCGCTTGGCGTGTCCGGCGTACTGTTTTTTCATGCTGACCACCGCCATGCGGTAGGAGCAGCCTTCGGGCGGCAGATAGAAATCGGTGATTTCGGGGAACTGCTTTTGCAAAAGCGGGACGAACACTTCGTTCAACGCCACGCCCAAAACGGCGGGTTCATCGGGCGGTTTGCCTGTGTAGGTGGAGTGGTAAATCGGGTTTTCACGCATGGTAATGCGCTCAACCGTAAACACAGGGAAATGATCCTGCTCGTTGTAATAGCCGGTGTGGTCGCCGTATGGGCCTTCCAACGCGGTTTCGTTTGGATGAATCACGCCTTCCAATACGATTTCTGCACGGGCAGGCACTTGCAAATCATTGCCGATACATTTTACCAGCTCCGTCCGCGAACCACGCAACAGTCCGGCAAATTGGTATTCGCTCAAGGTATCGGGTACAGGCGTTACCGCTCCGAGAATAGTGGCAGGGTCGCAACCGAGTACGACGGCGACAGGATACGGCGTATCGGGATTGAGTTTACGGAACTCCTGATAATCCAACGCGCCGCCGCGATGCGACAGCCAGCGCATAATCAGCTTGTTTTTGCCGATTAATTGTTGGCGGTAAATACCGAGATTTTGGCGTTTTTTGTGTGGACCGCGCGTGACGGTCAAGCCCCACGTTACCAGCGGCGCAACGTCTTCCGGCCAGCAATGCTGAATCGGAAGTTTATACAAATCAACGTCTTCGCCTTCCCATACAATTTCCTGACACGGCGCGTTTTTCACCACGTTCGGCGCCATGCTCCAAATATCTTTCAGTAACGGCAGTTTGGAAATCGCGTCTTTAATGCCTTTGGGCGGTTCGGGTTCTTTCAAATACGCCAGCGTCTGCCCGATTTCGCGCAGCTTGGACACACTGTCCGCCCCCATGCCCAGCGCCACGCGTTCGGGCGTGCCGAACAGGTTCGCCAACACGGGATAATCGTAGCGCGTGCCGTCGGGCTTAATCGGGTTTTCAAACAGCAACGCCGGCCCTTCGGCGCGCAGCACGCGGTCGGCGATTTCGGTCATTTCCAAATGCGGCGACACCGGATGCTGAATGCGCTTGAGTTTGCCATCGGCTTCCAATCCGGCGATAAATTCTCGCAAATCTCTGTATTTCATGATTTCATTTTCCTGAACAGGCCGTCTGAAAGCAGACCGCCATTTCGGGTTTGAAAGATAAACCAGTGGCTATTGTACCTGCCAAATCCGTCCATATCCCAACTTTCCGCATCCGAATTTCCATATTTTTTGCAAACTACCGTCAAATTTAAACAATATCTGCTTGTGATTGCTTTCAGACTGCCTTATCTTTGGTAGAATTCCAACTTAATCCAGTCATCAATCAATATCTATCGTGGGACGGCGGCCATGTTTGCATTTTTAGAATCTTTTTTCGTTGAATACGGCTATGCGGCCGTGTTTTTCGTTTTGGTTATTTGCGGCTTCGGCGTGCCGATTCCTGAAGATTTGACGCTGGTAACCGGCGGCGTGATTTCCGGCCTGGGTTATACCAACTCGCATATTATGTTTGCCGTCGGTATGCTCGGCGTATTGGTAGGCGACGGCTTTATGTTTGCTGCCGGCCGGATTTGGGGGCAAAAAATCCTTAAATTCAAACCGATTGCGCGCGTGATGACGCCCAAACGCTATGCCCAAGTACAGGAAAAATTCGACAAATACGGCAACTGGGTTTTATTCGTCGCCCGTTTCCTGCCCGGCCTGCGTACCGCCGTTTTCGTGACCGCAGGCATCAGCCGCAAGGTTTCCTACCTGCGCTTCATCCTGATGGACGGTTTGGCCGCGCTGATTTCCGTTCCGGTTTGGATTTATTTGGGCGAATACGGCGCACGCAATACCGACTGGCTGATGAAAAAAATGCACAGCCTGCAATCAGGTATCTTTATCGTACTGGGCATCAGCGCAGTCATTGTCGGCTGGATTTGGTGGAGAAAACACCGCCGCCATACCTTCTTCCGTGAAAAACTGCACGAAAAACGCGCCGCAAAAGCCAAAAAACAAACCAATCAATAAATCATTCCAGGCCGTCTGAAACACTTCCCCTCTTTCAGACGGCCTCAATCATTCATCAGAAACACCATGAAACAAAAAATCTTCGTCCTCTACACCGGCGGCACCATCGGCATGACCCAAAGCAGCGCCGGCCTGCGTCCCGATACTGCACTCGTCGATAAAGCCCTTGCCCCCTTTTCAGACGGCCTTGATTTCGAATGGCACGTTTGTCAGCCGCTCATCGATTCTTCCGCGGTAACGCTGCAAAACCAACGCGACTGGTTGGAGCTTATTATCGCCAAGCTGCCTGACTATGACGGCATTTTGGTGTTGCACGGCACGGATACCATGGCATACACCGCCAACCTCTTCGCCCTCTCGCTGCAAGGTTTGGACAAACCCGTTATCCTGACCGGATCGCAATGGCCTTACGATGCCGCCAACAGCGATGCGCCACGCAACCTGGCCACTGCCGTTTCCGCTTTCTCGCTCAAGCTCAAACAAGTGGCGATTGCCTTTGACGGCAAGCTCTTCCCCGCCGTCGGCAGCAGCAAGGTCAGCACCGAGACTGCCGCAGGTTTCGACAACCTGCATTTTGGCGCACTCGCCGAATGGGATAAAAATAAAGGTTGGCATAATATCCGTACCGCCTCGACCCAACATTCAGACGGCCTCAAACCGCGTCTTCCCAATCCTGAAGCCAAAGTTTCCGTCCGCACGCTGATTCCCGGTTATGCCGCGCAAGAACTTTCAGACGGCCTGCCCCACCTTTGCGCCCAAGCCCTAATACTACAAAGCTACGGACACGGCAATGCGCCGAGTAATGATGCGTTTGTACGAGCCGTCCAAGCCTTTACGCAACAAGGCAAGTTGCTGCTCAACATCAGCCAAGTGCCGCAAGGTTGCGCCGCCGCCGTCTATGCCCAAGGCAATGCTTTGCGTCAGGCAGGCATCATCAACGGCGGCAAATGCAATCTTGAAACGGCTACCGCGCTGATGACCCTTGCCGTATCTCATGACTGGAATGCGGATAAGGTGCAACAAGAATTGCAACAATTAAATCTGCTGTAAACCGCCATTTAATATGACTTTCACCGATACCCACTGCCATCTTGCCGATCCTAAACTTGCCGACACGCTGCCTGCTGTGCTTGCCGAAGCGCAAGCCGTCGGCGTGGCGCGTTTTATTGTACCGGCTACGTCCCCAAAAGATTGGCACTCTGTTGCGCAGTTGGAAAGGCCGTCTGAAAACATCCATATTGCTTTGGGCATTCATCCATGGTTTTCAGACGGCCTCAACGAAACGGCATTCCAAGAGTTAGAGAAAGAATTAATCCGGCATTCGCAAGCATGGGTTGGCGAAATCGGTTTAGATTTTTATGGCAAAGAGCAAACCCAAGCGCAACGCGACACGCAAACCGACGTTTTTATCCGCCAACTCATCCTCGCCCAACACCTCAACCGCCGCATCATCATCCATAATCTGAAAGCCACCGCCGCCATTGCCGCCGCCGTCAAAACCGCCGGTTTCACGCAAGGCGGTATCGTCCACGCCTTCTCCGGCAGCGTAGAAGAAGCGCGGATTTTGGTAAAACTCAACTTCAAAATCGGCATAGGCTCGCTGCTGCTTAATCCCAATGCCAAAAAAGTCCGTGCCGCCTTACAAGCCTTAGACGACACGGATTTTGTTCTCGAAACCGACAGCCCCTTTATGCTCGGCCACGAAACCAATACACCAGCCAACATCCGCCGTATCGCCGAAATTGCCGCCGAACTGCGCGGCGTACCGCTGGCACAACTGGCCGAGATAACCGAGCAAAACGTGGATTCCCTGCTCCATACTTCCCCTTAATATGCCGACCTCAAGGCATCAAAAAGCCTCGCCCGGCCGTTCCGTTTCCAAACGGACACACTCAGCCCTCCCTACCCCATGTTCATGAATAAAAAGCGATACAAGGCCGTCTGAAAAAATGTTTTTGGCACAAAATATCGTTCACTCCGTCGTCTCGGCTTTTTAACACCGTATTTTCCCTTTGATTGATAAAAAGTATTACGCATATTATTGGGCAAACTTTTTATTTACGTTAAAATATGCTTTTTTTTGATAATAAGGCCGTCTGAAAAAGGCGGAAACTAATTATGACTGAACAACATACACACGCTTCCACCTGGAAGAGCAAAATCAATGCCCTCGGCCCGGGTATCATGATGGCTTCGGCGGCAGTCGGCGGCTCGCACCTGATTGCCTCCACGCAGGCAGGCGCACTTTACGGCTGGCAGCTTGCGCTGATTATTATTCTGACCAACCTGTTCAAATACCCGTTTTTCCGCTTCAGCGCACATTACACGCTGGACACGGGCAAAAGTCTGATTGAGGGCTATGCCGAGAAAAGCCGCGTTTATTTGTGGGTATTTTTGATTTTATGTATTGCATCGGCAACGATTAATGCCGGTGCGGTCGCCATCGTTACCGCCGCCATCGTCAAAATGGCAATCCCGTCGCTGACTTTCGATACCGGCATGGTATCCGTCATGATTATGGTTTCCTGCCTGCTGATTTTGGCAAGCGGCCGCTATAAAGCATTGGACAACGTTTCCAAAATCATCATCGTCAGCCTGACCATCGCCACCGTCGCCGCAGCCGCCGTGGCCATGTCTCGCGGCATGCAGATGAAACCCGACTTTATCGAGCCTACCCCGTGGACACTGGCAGGCTTGGGCTTCCTCATCGCATTGATGGGCTGGATGCCTGCGCCGATTGAAATTTCCGCCATCAACTCTTTGTGGGTTACCGAAAAACAACGCATCAACCCTTCCAGCTACCGCGACGGTATTTTCGACTTCAACGTCGGCTACATCACCAGCGCGATTTTGGCGGTCGTTTTCCTCGCCTTGGGTGCATATGTACAATACGGCAACGGCGAGGAAGTACAAATGGCGGGCGGCAAATATGTTGGCCAACTGATTAATATGTACGCCGTTACCATCGGCGACTGGTCGCGTCCACTAGTGGCATTTATCGCCTTTGCCTGTATGTACGGCACCACAATTACCGTAGTAGACGGCTACGCGCGCGCGATTGCCGAACCGGTACGCCTGCTGCGCGGTAAAGACAAAACCGGCAACGTCGAACTGTTTGCTTGGAACGTCTGGGTCGCAGGCTCAGGCTTGGCCGTGATTTTCTGGTTCAACAGCGCGATGGCAGAGCTGCTCAAATTCGCCATGATTACTGCCTTCGTTGCCGCCCCTGTGTTCGCTTGGCTGAACTACCGCCTCGTCAAAGGCGACAAACGCCACAAACTGACCATGGGCATGAATTTCCTTGCCATTATCGGTTTGATTTACTTGACCGGCTTTACCGTTTTGTTCCTGCTGAACCAAACAGGCATCTTGGCTGCTCCTAAATAAGCCCATATGAAAAAGGCCGTCTGAAACTCAAAAACAAGTTTCAGACGGCCTTTCCAATCCATCATATCTTGTTGAATTTTCATTCAAACCCATTATAATGACTCCTTATTTCGCCGTTGCAGACCACTCGACGGCATCCGTATTTTGGAAAATTTATGAAGCCGTCTATCTTAGAAAAACTACAACAACTCAGCGACCGACTGGAAGAAGTCACGCATCTGCTCGGACAGCCTGAAGCCACGTCCGACATGGACAACTACCGCAAACTCACGCGCGAACACGCCGAACTGACCCCCGTGGTCGAAGTGTTCCAAAACTATCAGCTGGCGCAAAGCGACTTGGCGGATGCCGAAGAAATGCTGTCCGACCCTGAAATGAAAGACTTTGCCGCCGAAGAAATCGAAGCGGCCAAAGCCAAAATCGACGAACTCGATACCGAATTGCAAAAACTGCTGCTGCCAAAAGATGCCGATGACGACAAAAACATCTTTATCGAAGTGCGCGCTGGTACCGGCGGCGACGAAGCCGCGCTGTTTGCAGGCGATTTGCTGCGTATGTACAGCCGCTACGCCGAGCGCAACCGCTGGCAGGTTGAAATCGTTTCCGCCAACGAAAGCGAATTAGGCGGCTATAAAGAAGTCATCGCCCGCATTATCGGCTTGGGTGCATACAGCCGTCTGAAATTTGAATCCGGCGGCCACCGCGTGCAACGCGTTCCTGCCACCGAAAGCCAAGGCCGTATCCACACTTCAGCCTGTACCGTTGCCGTCATGCCCGAAGCAGACGAACTCGAAGACATCGAGTTGAACCCCGCCGATCTGCGCATCGACACCTTCCGCGCATCCGGTGCCGGCGGTCAGCACATCAACAAAACCGACTCCGCCGTCCGTATTACCCACTTGCCGACAGGCATGGTGGTCGAATGCCAAGACGGCCGCAGCCAACACGCCAACAAAGCGCAGGCGATGAAAGTCCTCGCCGCCCGCTTAAACGATGCGCAAAAACGCGAAGCCCAAGCCAAAGAAGCCGCCGAACGCAAATCCCTGATCGGAAGCGGCGACCGCAGCGAACGCATCCGCACCTACAACTACCCACAAGGCCGCGTGACCGACCACCGCATCAACCTTACCCTGCACAAACTGGATTTTGTAATGGACGGAGATTTGGAAGAAATCACCAATGCCCTGATTGCCGAGCATCAAGCCGAGCTTTTGGCGGCAATGGGGGATTGATGGATTTGGTCCATTGCGTTTATACTTTTCAGACGGCCTGATGACATATGTCAATATGACCGTGAATATATTAAAGAAACTTCAATCCTGAAGTGTTAAAATGCAGCACCAGCTGCGCCCCAGCAACACCCTTCTACAATTAACGAAAGAGAGGACACAAAATGGCAAAAATCCTGATCGCACCGGTATCTACCGGCCTGAGCGCCGATGCTGCGGCAAAAGCATTTGCAGCGGCATTGAATGCGCAAGTTTTCCAAGCCGTTGACTCCACTACAGAAGCCCTGTTGGCTCAAGGCAAGAGCGATGACTGGTTTGACGCACTTGTCGGTAAAGTTGCAGCATTGAACGCAGATAACCTCGTTATCGAAGGCATCACTCCTGATGCAGACAAATTGTTCTTGGCAGGCAAAAACGTCGAATTGGCGTTGTCTTTGGACGCAGGCGTTGTATTGGCGCTGAAATCCGACAATACTGACGCGGCCGCCATCGCCCAACAATTAAACCTCACCAAACAGCTCTACACCAACTCCCCGGGCTTATTGGAAGGTTTCATCATTGACGGCGCAGCCACTGCTTTAGGCGCACAAGTTGCCGAGCAAACCGGCCTGACTTTCTTCGGCTCCAGCGACAAACTACAAGACGTATCCGCTTTGGCCAAACGCGAAGCCAAACGCCTGTCTCCAGCTCAATTCCGTTACAACCTGATCGATTTCGCACGCAAAGCCGATATGCGCATCGTCCTGCCTGAAGGTGCAGAACCACGTACCGTCGCTGCCGCTGCTATCTGTCACGAAAAAGGCATCGCCCGTTGCGTACTGTTGGCGACCCGCGAAGAAGTTGAGGACGTAGCGAAAGAGCGCGGCATCTCCCTGCCTGATTCTTTGGAAATCATCGATCCTGCTTCTTTGGTTGAGCAATACGTCGAGCCAATGTGCGAATTGCGTAAATCCAAAGGCCTGACTCCTGAAGATGCACGCAAACAGCTGCAAGACACTGTCGTACTCGGCACCATGATGATGGCTCAAAACGACGTGGATGGTTTGGTTTCCGGCGCAGTCCACACTACTGCCAACACCATCCGCCCTGCCCTGCAACTGATTAAAACCGCTCCGGGTGCAAGCCTTGTATCCAGCGTATTCTTCATGTTGCTGCCTAACCAAGTATTGGCATTCGGCGACTGCGCGGTTAACCCGAACCCAACGCCTGAACAACTGGCCGACATCGCCATCCAATCTGCCGACAGCGCCAAAGCTTTCGGTATCGATCCAAAAGTAGCCATGATTTCCTACTCTACCATCAACTCGGGCAGCGGCCCTGATGTCGATGCAGTGATCGAAGCAACCAAACTGGCTAATGAAAAACGCCCTGATTTGGCCATCGAAGGTCCGTTGCAATACGATGCGGCTACCGTTCCATCTATTGGCCAATCCAAAGCTCCGGGCAGCGCTGTCGCTGGTCAAGCAACCGTTTTGGTTTTCCCAGACCTCAATACCGGCAACTGTACTTACAAAGCCGTACAACGCAGCGCCAACGTCCTGAGCGTAGGTCCGTTATTGCAAGGTTTGCGCAAACCGGTTAACGACTTGTCCCGCGGCGCATTGATTGAAGACATCGTCTTCACCATCGCCCTGACTGCCGTTCAAGCCAAACAAATGCAAGGCTGATTGACAAGCTGATGCTTTGAAATCAAAGGCCGTCTGAAACCAATGTTTCAGACGGTCTTTCGTATCTTTGCACCAACTATATTATAATTCGCCATTATTTTCTGAAAGACTGCCCTGATGACTGCCTACCAGCAACAACTAGCCGATAAAAAGCAATATCTTCAGCAACTTTTCCAAGGACTGGATTTCCCTGAAATCGAAGTCTTTGAATCTCCGGAACAGCATTACAGAATGCGTGCCGAGTTCCGCATCTGGCATGAGGGCGGCGAAATGTTTTACGCCATGTTTGAGCGCGGGCAAAAGGCAAGCGGGGCAAGCCTGATTCGTTGCGACCAATTTCCTGCCGCATCCGAATCCATCAATGCCTTGATGCCGAAACTGATTGAAGCCGCATCCAATCATCCCGAGCTGAAAAACCGCTGGTACGCCGTCGAATTTTTGTCCACTTTAAGCGGCGAAATGCTGGTAACCATGATTTACCACAAGAAGCTGAACGAAGCATGGCAACAAGCCACGCAAGAGCTGGCGCACAATTTGGGCATCCACATCATCGGCCGCAGCCGCGGACAAAAAATCGTATTGAGCCAAGATTTTGTGACCGAAGCATTGGAAGTCAACGGCAAAACCTTCTGCTATCGTCAAATCGAGGGCAGCTTTACCCAACCCAATGCCCAAGTGTGCCAAAAAATGCTGACGTGGGCGTGTAATGCAGCACAAAACTTAGGCAAAGACCTGCTTGAGCTGTACTGCGGCAACGGCAATTTTACCCTGCCGCTTTCACAACATTTCAATCAGGTGCTGGCAACCGAAGTTTCCAAAACTTCCGTCAACGCCGCCCAATGGAATATTGAAGCCAACCAAATTACCAATCTTAAAATCGCCCGCCTGTCTGCGGAAGAGTTTACCGAGGCCTACACGCAAAACCGTGAATTCCGCCGCCTGCAAGAACAAGGCATCGACTTGAAAAACTATGACTTTTCAACTATTTTTGTCGATCCTCCACGCGCCGGTGTTGATGATGAGACGCTCAAATTGGTGGCCCGATTCGACAACGTCCTCTATATTTCCTGCAACCCTGAGACCCTGCGCGCCAATCTCGACACGCTCTGTCAAACCCATACCATTGAACGCGCCGCCCTGTTCGACCAATTCCCATTTACCCACCATATCGAAAGCGGCGTTTGGTTGAAGAAGAAAAAATAAAACCATACAAAAAGGCCGTCTGAATGTTCAGACGGCCTTTAATTAACGGCATATTAAGCGATTTTCAAATCAATCCGCTTCCAAAACTACTTTCATGGCTTGGTTTTCAGCAGCGTGTTTGAATACATCGTAAGCTTTTTCCAATTCGCTGAATTTGAAATGGTGGGTCATCATTTTGGTGTAATCTACTGAGCTGCTGGAAATGGCTTTCATCAGCATTTCGGTGGTATTGGCGTTAACCAGGCCGGTAGTAATGGCAAGGTTTTTAATCCACAGTTTTTCCAGTTTGAAATCAACGGATTGACCATGTACACCGACCACTGCGATATGACCGCCGGGTTTCACGATGTCTTGACACATATTCCAAGTCGCAGGGATACCGACCGCTTCAATGGCGCAATCTACGCCGTCTTCGCCGACGATAGCGGTAACTTGCTTGCTCACATCACCGGAAGCAGGGTTGATGGTATGGGTCGCGCCCAATTCTTTCGCCAGTTTCAAGCGGTTTTCATCCATATCGCAAACGATGATGGCGGCAGGGCTATACAGTTGCGCAGTCAGCAACGCAGACATACCGACAGGGCCGGCACCGGCGATGAATACGGTATCGCCAGGTTTCACATCGCCATATTGCACGCCGATTTCGTGGGCGGTAGGCAAGGCATCGCTCAACAGCAGGGCAACTTCTTCGTTGACGTTGTCAGGCAGCGGAACCAAGCTGTTGTCGGCATAAGGCGTACGGACGTATTCGGCTTGCGTACCGTCGATCATATAGCCCAAGATCCAACCGCCGTTGCGGCAGTGTGAATAAAGTTGGATTTTACAGTTGTCGCAAGTACAGCATTTGCTGACACATGAAATAATGACTTTATCACCAACTTTGATGTTTTTTACAGCGTCGCCGACTTCTTCTACAATACCGATGCCCTCATGACCGAGAATACGACCGTCGGCAACTTCAGGGTTTTTACCCTTCCAAATACCCAAGTCAGTACCGCAAATCGTGGTTTTAACGATTTTGACGACTGCATCGGTCGGATCGATAATTTGAGGACGAGGTTTTTCTTCGAAACGGATGTCGTTTGCGCCATGATAAACCATTGCTTTCATGTGAATCTCCTTGATCGGTTAATAAACTTTAACAATACAGCGTAAATCCACGTTAACTATATTTATATACCCCTCCACCAGATAAGTCAATCCTGACTATTATTTCGTATGTTATAGTGTAACACTATGTTTTAAAAATGAATAATTAAAAAGTAAATATTAATGAACACACCCACATCCTTCGCGCGACGACTCATCGATTGGCAACGGCTGCATGGCCGTCACAACTTGCCTTGGCAGGTCAAAGACCCTTATTCCGTCTGGCTTTCAGAAATCATGCTCCAACAAACACAGGTTGCTACCGTATTGGACTACTATCCGCGTTTCTTAGCCAAATTCCCAACCGTGCAATCGCTTGCCGCTGCGCCGCAAGACGAGGTTTTATCCTTGTGGGCAGGCTTGGGCTATTACAGCCGCGCACGCAACCTGCACAAAGCCGCGCAACAAGTCATCGGACAATTCGGCGGTATCTTTCCATCCGAACGCAAGGACTTGGAGTCGCTCTGCGGCGTAGGCAGAAGTACCGCTGCCGCCATTTCTGCCTTTGCTTTCAACCGACGAGAAACCATCTTGGACGGCAACGTCAAACGCGTTCTCTGCCGTGTCTTTGCCCAAGACGGCAATCCGCAAGATAAAAAATTTGAAAATTCGCTTTGGACACTTGCCGAAAGCCTGCTGCCGTCTGAAAACGCCGATATGCCTGCCTATACACAAGGGCTGATGGATTTAGGCGCAACCGTCTGCAAACGGACAAAACCTTTGTGTCATCAATGCCCTATGGCAGACATCTGCGAAGCAAAAAAACAAAACCGCATTGACGAGCTTCCCCGCAAAAAAACTGCTCCCGAAGTGCAAACCCTACCGCTTTACTGGCTGATTATCCATAACACTGACGGCGCATTATTGCTTGAAAAACGCCCTGCCAAAGGCATTTGGGGCGGTCTGTATTGCGTACCCTGTTTTGAAAAATTAGACGATTTGTATGCTTACGCCGAACGCTTCGGCATTATTTCAGACGGCCTTGAAGAACAAACCACGTTTACCCACCGCCTAACCCACCGTTTATTGATGATTACCCCTTTTCAGACGCAACAAAGGCCGTCTGAACATCTTTCAGACGGCCTTTGGGTATCATTGGAACATTTGGCGGATTATGGTTTGCCCAAACCTTTAATCAAATATTTGACTAAAGGCTAAACCGCCCTATTCCACAATCTCTTTAAATACAACTTCTTTTCCGCCGCGAATCAGTACGGCAAACCCGTCGCCAATCTGCCAACGCGAGCTTGGATTGGCGTACTCGACGCCCTGACTCCGCAAGCGGACTTGCACCAGTTTCTCAACCGTATTGCCTTCACGCAGCTCAACCATCATCGGGCTGTGGCTGTTGATATAAATTGCAGTAATCGTCCGACCTTGTGCGGATTGATAACGGACAGAATACGTCTGCGCCTGTGCAATGACCGGTAACGGCGCGTCAGGGCGCACGGCCTTATACGAGCCGCACGCAGCGCACAAACTCACGCACAAAGCGCAGATGATTTTGTTCGACATAGACATAGATTAGTAATGATGATGCGGAATCTCGCCATCAAGACGGTAATAAGTGCCGCAATACGGGCATTCAATCTCACTATTGGACTGAATCGGCAAGAACACGCGCGGATGGCCGTTCCATGTTTCATGATTAGGGCCGGAGCAATGCAGCGGCAAATCCTGCGGTTTGATGACTACAACGTTTTTTTCAGACTGTGTACTCATGGTTTGGTTCCTCACTATGTTTTCTTATCTTCCGATATTGTAAAGCAAAACGGCTGCTAGGTTCAGACTGAAAACATTATATAATCACTTTTTTCAGACGGCCTTTGATGATGATGACTACCCTGCTCCGCCTTCAAGATTTCGATACTTCCGATTCCGCCTCATTTCTTTATACACTCAGCGCAGCCTATTTGGACCACACCGAACAGGCAGGCGACGAGGAAATGTCCGGCCTCAACGACGAACAGCATACATTGACCGCCCTTTGCTACCTCGACAGCCAAGTTCAAGAAGGCGGCTTCGTACAGCTTATCGCTTCAGGATACGGAGAATACATCTTTGGCAACCCGGTTGCCGACAGCCTGCGCCGCTGGCGCATCAAACCGATACCGAAAATCTTAGACAAAGCCAAAGCCTTGTACGAAAAACACGGCGAAGCCATTGAAAAAATGGCAGACGAGCAAAAGGATTTCGACGAAATCCGCAAAGCTTTTCCCGATTTTGAAGAGCTTGACGGCGATTATTATGACGTTGCCGACGAAGACTTGGAAACTGCGGCAGCCTACGTTCAGGCAAATTGGGATAAATTTGCCAAACTGTCAGGCTGAAACCATAAAACTTTGCCGGTTTGAATCATCTGTTCAAACCGGCAAAATCATCAATACATCGAATTAACGCTTGTTTTTCTGATAAATCGGCATTACTTCAGGCAACATTTTACGGATTGCATTGATACGCGCCTGATTGGTCGGGTGGGTCGACAAAATAGACAATGAGCTGCCGCCCTGTACTTTGTTCATTTTTTCCCACACGCTTACCGCAGCCTCAGGGTTGTAGCCTGCTTCAGCCATCAAACGCACACCGCCGGCATCCGCTTCGCTTTCCTGATGGCGTGAGAACGGTTTGGTTGCCAACAAATCTGCACCCAAGCCGACCAAATCACCATCCACACCGGTTGAGCTGGCCAAAATCGAACCGCCCAAGCCGGTCAATACTTGTCCGCCCAAGGCTTTTTTACTGTGTTCCAACAGAGCATGGGTCATTTCATGGCCGACAACGGCGGCAATTTCATCATCAGTCAGCTTCAATTTCTCTACTATACCGGTGTACACGGCCATTTTACCGCCTGGCATTGCCCATGCGTTCATTTCATCACTGCGGATAACGTTCATCTGCCAGTTGAAAGGCACGCCGGTTTTGTTGGCGCGCTCAGCATGAGGACGCAGACGTGCAAACACGCGTTGAACGCGTTGAGCAGTTGGAGATGAAACATCCAAAGCTTTTTGACCACGCGCGTTTTGAATGACTTGTGAGTAACTTTTGGCAGCATCTTCATTCAAAGTCGCAGTATCATAGCCAACCATATCCGCTACAGAAGTACAGCCGGTCAACGCCAAAATCACACCCATACCGGCCCAATATTTTTTATTCCATTTTTTCAACATGTTTTCTCTCTGTGTTTTAAAATTAATGTAACGACATTGTACCCAAATTTAATACCCTTTACACAAAAGGCCGTCTGAACGGTTTCAGACGGCCTTTAAGCGTAATATTTAAGAACGGCGCTGCAGCATCCAAGACTCAATCTTACGCGCATCGTTCACGCGGGTTGTGGAAGACGGAGAGTTGAGCAATACAATGGTAATCGGCTGATTCTGTACATTGGCCTTAACCACCATAGAACGTCCTGCTTCACGAATATAGCCGGTTTTCTGCAATTCGATATTCCAGCTGCCCTCACGCACCAAGGCATTGGAGTTTTTGTAGTTTTGACGACCATTTGCCGTCCAAACCGAGCCGTAATTTGAAGTCGAATTTTTACGGATCAGCGGATACTTACTGGCTGCCGCAACCATGCGGTTCAAATCGCGTGCAGTGGAAACGTTTTGGAAATTCAAACCGGTAGGCTCATAGAAACGGCTGCTGCTCATGCCCAGGCTTTGCGCTTTGGCATTCATAGCCGCAACAAATGCGCTCATACCGCCCGGATAAGTACGGCCCAATGCATGAGTAGCACGGTTTTCACTGCTCATCAGGCTCAGGTGCAACAGTTCGCCGCGTGTCAGCGTCGTGCCGATGCTCAAACGGCTGCCTGTACCTTTCAGGCGGTCGATTTCAGCCTCGGTAATCGTAATCGGCTCGTTCATATCGAGATGCGCATCCAACACCACCATCGCACTCATCAATTTAGAAATAGAGGCAATCGGCATGACACGATCAGGGTTTTTCTGATACAGCACTTCACCGGTTTTATTATTGAAAATCAAAGCAGATTGCGAAGACAGCAGAGGACCTGCCAAAGCGGCTTGAGCTTCGACTTGGTCGGCATGACTCAATGCAAAAGCTTCCAGCGGGTCATTTTGCACTGGGAAATTTTGCTCCAAAAATTGTCCCAATACATCCATATCATTGGCAACGGCAGGCGCAGAAGCAAAGGCCAATGCCACACCTGTCCATACCATTCCTAAAGTTTTATAGATTTTCATATCTGCCAATTCAAAAAAATACATTTAATTCAACATTCTGTTAAATTTTTCAACAATTGTAAAGCGAGTTGAGAAAACTTTGCGTTTGTTTGCGAGATATTCAAATCCAACGTCCGCATCTGTTTCTTAGACGATACGGCGCAATGCCTGCTCTGATTTGAAAAAACACAAGATAGTCATTATACTTAGGCTCCTTTGTCAGAGGCATTCCCTCAATCCGGCAATACGCCCGAAATATCTGTTCCCCCTTTACAACACAGCCTCCATACAACCATACGAAGAAATTATTATGTCTGAAGAAAAACGCACCTGTTCATTCTGCGGGAAGTCCGAAAACGACGTTAAAAACCTGATCGAAGGCGAACACGCCTTCATCTGCAACGAATGTGTAGAAACTTGCGGCATAATGCTGCAAGACAACGAGTTCGGCGAAATTGAAAACGAGCTTGTCAAAGCGAAAGAAGAAAACGCCGAGAAAAAACTGCCTACCCCGGCCGAAATCGTTGCCAACCTCAACGACCACGTTATCGGTCAGGAACACGCAAAAAAAGCGTTGGCAGTATCGGTTTACAACCACTACAAACGCCTGCGCCACCCGAAAGCGGAGGGCAAAGTCGAGTTGTCCAAATCCAATATCCTGCTCATCGGCCCTACCGGCTCAGGTAAAACCCTGTTGGCGCAATCTTTGGCGCGCAAACTGGATGTACCTTTTGTCATGGCGGATGCCACAACTTTGACCGAAGCCGGTTATGTCGGTGAAGACGTCGAACAAATCATCACCAAACTTTTGGGCAAATGTGATTTTGACGTTGAAAAAGCCCAGCGCGGCATCGTTTATATCGATGAAATCGATAAAATTTCACGCAAAAGCGACAATCCGTCCATCACGCGCGACGTATCCGGCGAAGGCGTGCAACAAGCCTTGCTGAAACTGATTGAAGGCACGGTAGCCAGCGTTCCCCCTCAAGGCGGCCGCAAACATCCAAACCAAGAATTCATCAACGTTGATACTACCAACATCCTCTTTATCTGCGGTGGCGCATTTGCCGGCTTGGAAAAAGTCATCCGACAACGTACTGAAAAAGGCGGTATCGGCTTTGGTGCAGCGGTACACAGCAAAGATGAAAACGCCGATATTTCAGCACTGTTTGAAACAGTCGAGCCTGAAGATTTGATTAAATTCGGTTTGATTCCCGAGCTTATCGGCCGTCTGCCCGTGATTGCCACATTGGCAGAATTGGACGAAGATGCTTTGGTCAACATTTTGACCGAACCGAAAAATGCCTTGGTCAAACAATATCAAACCTTGTTTGAAATGGAAGATGTCGGCCTTGAGTTTGAAGAAGACGCTTTGCGCAGCATCGCCAAACTGGCAATGGAACGCAAAACCGGTGCGCGCGGTCTGCGTTCTATCGTCGAACGTTGCCTCTTGGACACCATGTACGCCCTGCCAGATTTGAAAGGCGTAGCAAAAGTCGTCATCAATAAAGAGGTCGTGGAAAAAGGCGATCAGCCAAAACTTTTCCGTGAAGACGGCAGCGAATATAAGCAATAAGGATCATTCTCTAAAAAAGACGTGTAACCGTTACACGTCTTTTTTATTTTTTAATAAAACCAAAAGCATATCTTTGAATAATGGCCTTATACATGAAAAAACAAAGGCCGTCTGAAACATATTCAGACGGCCTTTGTCTTCAAGTTGCTCTACAGCCTGCTTTCATCCGGAGTATTGATGAACGAGACTGCCTTGAATTTTATGAAGCTTATTTTTTTGCTTTCTTAACAGCTGCTTTTTTAGCAGGAACAGCAGTTTCAGAATCAGCTACAGGCTCGCAGCAGGATCGGAAGCAACTGATTCAGCTGTACGTTGATAGCCTTTGCCTTTCATGCAAGCATCAAATACAGCACGATCAGCATTTTCACCAGATGCTTGTTGACATTGAGTCATCGCTTCTTCAACAGTGATGCGTGGCGCTGCCGCTTCTTCAGGTTTGGAAGAAGAACAAGCTGCCAACATCAGGCTACCGGTGGCAAGAGCGATTAATAAAGTTTTCATAATTATATATTCCTAAATTTTGATTTTATGGTTTACCGTTAAACGGGAGATACAGGCTACAAAACAAGCTCTGTACCTCAATATTGAGTACATGAGTGCAATTTAGTTTCATTTCAACCTGTAAGTTTTTGATAAATTAATTCTATTGAAGTTAAGACAAATGCTTAATCCTCAATAAACTCAAAATCTTGCAGACCAGTCATTTTTTCTGTTTTTTTCACTGTAAAAATATCAAAACGTGGCTGTTCCTAATCGCAACCATCATTTGGGGAGTCCCTCTTTTTATGGCATAATGGACTACTTGACGGATTGTTCCGCTCCCCATTTTTTTCAAACCGCAGAATCAAAATCATACTGCGGTTTGTCCATTTCAGAATCAGATTTTTCAGACGGCCTCATTATTCAAAAGGCCGTCTGAACAGAAAGCCACCATCATGAATCCTTTCTCTTCACTCGGTTTAGGCAGCGAATTGGTCTCTGCCCTGACCGATCAAGGGTATGAAAACCCGACGCCTATCCAAGCCGCAGCAATTCCTAAAGCCTTGGCAGGACACGATCTTTTGGCCGCAGCACAAACCGGCACAGGTAAAACCGCCGCCTTTATGCTGCCCAGCCTCGAACGCCTGAAACGCTACGCTACATCCAGCACCTCCCCTGCCATGCACCCTGTCCGCATGTTGGTATTGACCCCGACCCGCGAACTGGCCGATCAAATCGATCAAAACGTCCAGGCATACATTAAAAATCTTCCTTTGCGCCATACCGTCCTCTTCGGCGGCATCAATATGGACAAACAAACTACCGACTTGCGCGCCGGTTGTGAAATCGTTGTTGCCACGGTTGGCCGACTGCTCGACCACGTCAAACAAAAAAACATCAATTTAAATAAAGTTGAAATCGTCGTACTCGATGAAGCCGACCGTATGCTTGATATGGGTTTCATCGACGATATCCGCAAAATCATGCAGATGCTGCCCAAACAGCGGCAAACCCTGCTTTTCTCCGCCACTTTCTCACCGCCTATCCGCAAGCTTGCGCAAGATTTTATGCACACGCCCGAAATGGTTGAAGTGGCTGCGCAAAATACCACCAACGCCAATGTCGAGCAACACATCATTGCCGTTGACGCACTCAAAAAACGCAACCTGCTCGAACGTCTGATTGTTGATTTGCATATGAATCAAGTCATTGTATTCTGCAAAACCAAACAAAGCGTCGATCAAGTTACCCGCGACCTCGTCCGCCGCAACATTGCCGCGCAATCCATCCACGGCGACAAATCCCAACAAAGCCGACTGGAAACCCTCAACGCCTTTAAAGAAGGTACATTACGCGTTTTGGTTGCCACCGACGTTGCAGCGCGCGGCCTGGATATTGCCGAGTTGCCTTTCGTCATCAACTACGAGCTGCCAACCCAACCTGAAGACTACGTCCACCGCATCGGACGTACCGGCCGGGCCGGTGCCGACGGCGTTGCCATTTCCTTGATGGATAAAACCGAACAGAAAATGTTTGAATCCATTAAAGAGCTGATCGGCAGCGATTTGAATGTGGAACGCATCGAAGGCTTCGAGCCGTATTGGTGGGGCACCGACAATCAAGATGAAGCCGAAGCGCAACCAGTTCAGCACAACGACAGCCGCTCTCGCCGCGAAGATAGAAACAAACGCAGCGAATACGCGAATAAATCAGACAAAAACTCGAAAAAAGCAGAAGAGAAAAACGATCCGGGTATTGTCTGCGGTAAAATTGCCGGCAGAACACGCCGCAGCCGTCACGAGCGTCAGCCTTGCGCCCTGCTCCAACCTGGTTTTGGCGTAAAGTAAACAACGCTGATTAATCGGTTTTCTGATTATTTATCCTAACAAAGGCCGTCTGAAACTTATCTTTCAGACGGCCTTTTATTAAACTAAAAATAAAGGACGTGATGAACATGTCCTTTATTTTTCCGTTTCAGACGGCCTTTATTATTTAAGGCCGTCTGAAAATCGGTTTACCTTGTTACATTAAACATTCACGGTTTCGGCTACTTCGTTGTAGCTGTCGATTTCGTTGAAGTTCATGTAACGGTAGATTTGGTCGCCCTGCTCGTTGATGATACCGATATTCGCTTGGTATTCTTCAACTGTCGGGATTTTACCCAGTTTAGAGCAGATTGCCGCCAACTCAGCCGAGCCGAGGTAAACAAAGGTGTTTTTACCCAAACGGTTCGGGAAGTTACGGGTAGAAGTAGACATTACAGTCGCGCCTTCATGTACTTGTGCTTGGTTACCCATACACAATGAGCAACCCGGCATTTCCATACGCGCGCCTGCACGGCCGAGTACGCCGTAGTGGCCTTCGTCAGACAACTCTTTCGCATCCATTTTGGTTGGAGGCGCCATCCACAGACGCACCGGGATGTCGGTTTTACCTTCCAAGAGTTTGGAAGCTGCGCGGAAGTGGCCGATGTTGGTCATGCACGAACCGATGAACACTTCGTCGATTTTGGTGCCGGAGCGTTCAGACATGAAGCACACGTCGTCAGGGTCGTTCGGGCAGGCAATAATCGGCTCTTTAATGTCGTCCATGTTGATTTCAATCACGGCGGCGTATTCGGCATCTTTATCCGCTTCGAGCAGCTCCGGATTTGCCAACCATGCTTCCATGGCTTTGATACGGCGTTCCAAAGTGCGCGAATCTTGATAGCCGTCGGCAATCATGTTTTTCATCAACACAATGTTGGATTTCATGTACTCGATAATCGGCTCTTTGTTGAGCTTCACAGTACAGCCTGCAGCAGAACGTTCGGCAGACGCGTCAGTCAATTCAAAGGCTTGTTCCACTTTCAAATCAGGCAGACCTTCGATTTCGAGGATGCGGCCGGAGAAGATATTTTTCTTACCGGCTTTAGCAACAGTAAGCAGGCCTTGTTTAATCGCGTACAACGGAATGGCGTTCACCAAATCGCGCAGGGTTACGCCCGGTTGCAGTTTGCCGCTGAAGCGTACCAATACAGACTCAGGCATATCGAGCGGCATTACACCAGTAGCTGCTGCGAAAGCAACCAAGCCGGAGCCGGCAGGGAAAGAAATACCGATAGGGAAACGGGTGTGGCTGTCGCCGCCGGTACCGACTGTATCAGGCAACAACAGACGGTTGAGCCATGAGTGAATCACGCCGTCGCCCGGACGCAGGGATACGCCGCCACGGGTAGAAATGAAGGCGGGCAATTCTTTATGGGTTCTCACATCGACAGGTTTTGGATAAGCGGCGGTGTGACAGAAAGACTGCATCACCATATCTGCTGAGAAGCCCAAGCAAGCCAGGTCTTTCAATTCGTCGCGAGTCATAGGGCCGGTAGTATCTTGCGAGCCGACAGTAGTCATGCGTGGTTCGCAGTAAGTACCCGGACGCACGCCTTTACCTTCCGGCAAACCGCAGGCACGACCAACCATTTTTTGCGCCAAGGTGAAACCGGCTTTGCTTTCAGCTGGTGCTTGAGGCAGACGGAACTCGGTAGAAGCAGGCAATTTCAGTGCTTCGCGCGCTTTGGCAGTCAGACCGCGACCGATAATTAGGTTGATACGACCACCGGCTTGTACTTCATCCAGCAATACTTGTGATTTCAGGCTGAATTCGGCAACGGTTTCGCCATTTTTCACGATCTTGCCTTCATAAGGCAGGATATCGACGACATCGCCCATTTTCAGCGCGGAAACATCGACTTCAATCGGCAGTGCGCCGGAGTCTTCTTGAGTATTGAAGAAGATAGGAGCAATTTTGCCACCCAGGCATACGCCGCCGAAACGTTTGTTCGGTACGAACGGAATATCTTCGCCTGTATGCCAAATCACAGAGTTGGTAGCAGATTTACGTGAAGAACCGGTACCGACCACGTCGCCAACGTAAGCAACCGGATGGCCTTTGGCTTTGAGTTCTTCCAATAATTTAATCGGACCGACTTCGCCCGGTTTGTCAGGATTGATGCCGTCGCGCGGGTTTTTCAACATCGCCAGCGCGTGCAGAGGGATATCAGGACGGCTCCATGCGTCAGGTGCAGGAGAGAGGTCGTCTGTATTGGTTTCACCGTCGACTTTGAATACGGTAACAGTGATTTTTTCTGGAACTTTGGCACGAGAAGTGAACCATTCGGCATCTGCCCAAGATTGCAATACTTCTTGCGCGTATTTATTGCCTTTTTCGGCTTTTTCTTGAACATCGTGGAAAGAGTCAAACATCAACAGAGTATGTTTCAGACCATTTGCAGCGATAGGTGCAAGTTTGTCGTTGTCCAAGAGTTCGATGAGTGCATGAATGTTGTAACCGCCAAGCATGGTACCTAACAGCTCGGTAGCATACTCAGGGGAAATCAGCGGACTGGATGCGCTGCCTTCGGCAACGGCTGCCAAAAATGAGGCTTTAACTTTGGCGGCATCGTCCACACCGGGTGGTACGCGGTGAGCCAACAGCTCAACCAAGAACTCACCTTCACCGGCAGGTGGATTTTTCAGCAGCTCAACCAAATCAGCAGTCTGCTGAGCAGTCAGAGGAAGGGGGGGAATACCAAGGGTGGCGCGCTCGGCGGCGGCTTTACGATAGGCTTCTAACATCTCTTTGTTCCTTTTTCTGTTTTTTCTTCTGGACAATTGCAAATGATTTGCAATTAAGGATTGTAAACAATCCTTTTAAGTATCATAGACCAGTTTTCAAAAAATGGGAACAGTTATGTTACTGAACGTAATAAATTTAAACTATTTTGTTTAATGTATTAATAGTCCAACCTATCCAAAGCCGCCCTCTTCTAAGCGTTTTAGCCAAACAGACGGGAAACTTCGGCTGATTTTTTACGGTACGGCAATATGATTTCAACGCGGAACAGGCCGTCTGATTGGATGCTTCTGATTTTCGCATCGGTGTCATACATCAAAGTCAGGCGCTCTTTCAGATTGCGCAGAGCCATAGAATTGCCTTTATGCGGCTTGGTATTTTCGTTAGGTTCCGTTCCGCACGGATTTTCGATACTGATGAAAATAGATGATTTCTCCAATTTTGTTAATACCGTAATTATCCCTGGACGGTGGATAGATTCGACACCATGGAATACAGCATTTTCCAAAAGCGGTTGCAACAGCAAATGCGGCGTTTCTGCATCGTCGGGTGCATGGTGTTGCCACATAACCTGTACGCGCATATGTCCCATGCGGATTTGCTCGATGGCAATATATTCCTGCGCCCACTCGATTTCCTGTCCTAAGGTGCTGTTTTGACTACCGTCGCGCAGTTGTGCGCGGAACAAGTTGGCCAAATTTTCCAGCAAAGTTTCCGCGTCATACGGACGCAGACGGATTAAGCTGATGGCGGCATTCAAGCTGTTAAACAAGAAATGCGGACGGATACGCGCTGTCAACGCGCTCAGTCTGGCTTCGGAAATGGAAGGCGCAAGGCTGTTGCGGCGGGCTGCTTCGATGTACATGAAACTGAAACAAAAAAAGGTCAGCAAGAAGAAGTGTTGAATCAGCGGCCAAATTTCCGTCTTCAAAATCACTAGATCGACAAACAAGAAAATCAGCAGGTTGGAGACGTAGGAAACCACGACGCTGTACTGCGAGCGAAGCAGGGACGGCGCAAATGCCTGTAAGAAATAGACCTTGAGTAAAATTAAAAGGATGACGGGGCAAGCCCATGAAAAATGTTGGAAAATCTGTTCCGGATAAGGCACGCCCGATACCGTCATCAACGGAAAGATAAACAAACTGATTAACAAAACAATGAGCAGGCGCACCAAAGTTGCGGAATTGCGCAAATCCGGCACTGCGAAATTCTGGTTTATTTGACGTATAATAGACATGATTTCAACCGTTTTCTTTCATAATGTATAGACGGGTCTGCTATATTGAAGACGTAGACCCTGTTTTTTTATTTATATTTTAAGGATGCTGATATGAGCAAGGACAAAACCTGGTCAGGCCGTTTTAACGAACCTGTTTCCGAGCTGGTCAAAAAATATACCGGCTCGATTGATTTTGACAAACGACTGGCAGAATGGGACATCCAAGGCTCGCTGGCACACGCGCAAATGCTGACACAGTCGGGCGTTTTGAGCGAAGACGACCTCTCCGTCATCCGTCAAGGCATGGCCGAGATTATAGCAGAAATCAAGGAAGGAACTATTTCCTGGTCGCTGGATTTGGAAGATGTCCACATGAACATCGAACGCCGCCTCACCGACAAAATCGGCGACGCCGGCAAACGCCTGCACACCGGCCGCAGCCGCAACGACCAAGTCGCTACCGACATCCGCCTGTGGCTGCGTGATCAAATTACCGTTATCCAAAGCCTGATTCAAAACCTTCAGACGGCCTTGGTTGATTTGGCGGAGCAAAATGTGGAAACCGTCATGCCCGGCTTTACCCACCTGCAAGTTGCCCAGCCGGTCAGCTTCGGACACCACATGCTCGCCTACGTCGAAATGCTCGGCCGCGATTTCGAGCGCATGGCCGACTGCCGCAAACGCGTCAACCGTATGCCGCTCGGCGCCGCCGCACTGGCCGGTACCACCTACCCGATTCAGCGCGAAATCACCGCCGAACTATTGGGCTTTGAACAAATCTGCCAAAACTCGCTCGATGCCGTGTCTGACCGCGATTTTGCCATTGAGTTCACAGCCGCCGCTTCCCTGATTATGGTTCACCTGAGCCGTCTTTCCGAAGAATTGATTTTGTGGATGAGTCCGCGTTTCGGCTTTATCGATATTGCCGACCGTTTCTGCACCGGCTCGTCCATCATGCCGCAAAAGAAAAATCCCGACGTACCCGAACTGGTGCGCGGCAAATCCGGTCGCGTGATTGGCCACCTGATCGGCCTGGTTACCCTGATGAAATCGCAACCTTTGGCGTACAACAAAGACAATCAGGAAGACAAAGAGCCACTGTTTGACACTGCCGACACGCTTATCGACACCCTGCGCATTTACGCCGACATGATGCGCGGCGTGACCGTCAAACCCGACAATATGCGCGCCGCCGTGATGCAGGGCTTCGCCACTGCCACCGATTTGGCGGATTACTTGGTGAAAAAGGGCATGCCTTTCCGCGACAGCCACGAAATCGTCGCTCAAGCCGTGCGCTATGCCGATGAAGCTGGCGTTGATTTGAGCGAATTGCCGCTTGAAGTCCTGCAAGGTTTCAGCGGTTTGATTGCCGACGATGTGTACACTGTGCTGACACCCGAAGGCAGCTTAAACGCACGTAACCACTTGGGCGGCACCGCGCCTGAACAAGTCCGTTTCCAAATTAAACGCTGGCGTGAATTGTTGGCTTAAACCCATCTAAACACATAATAAAAGGCCGTCTGAAAATTTTCAGACGGCCTTTTGATTACCTGTGTTACACTCAACCTCACAATAAAAACAGACAAACCTAAACTTACCTCCAAACGAGAAAACACGCCTCCTGACTTTGCCGCCATCTTCATACAAAAGGAGCAAGGATGAAAAACATTGTCTTAAAATTGATCATGATCTGCCTATGCTGCGGATGCTATGCCGTATTCGTCGCCTGGGAAAATGGCGGATTCAGCCAGCTCCATGATTTTCAAGCAATAGAGAGCAACGGCATGAGCGCATACCTTCATCAAACCTCCGCCGCCACCATGCAGGCTGAAAAAAACGAGCTGTCGATTTTGCAAAACAACCAAAACAGCTTAGCCTCTTGCGTCGGCATTGAATCTTTATGCGAACAAGCCAAGCCAGGAATCTGGGTTGAACATGCCAAATTCTTACAACACAAAGACACGGGCAAATTATTGGTACTTTCGTTGGACTATTTGGAAAACAATGACACCGCAAAAACCCTACACAACCGCTATACTGCATCGCTCCTCCCCCAAGCAGACAGAACGGAAGCGTGGCATTATGCCTGGCGTACATTTTTGAGCTCAATAATGTTTCTAATGGTCGTCAATCTGACGCCAATGATTTTTACCCTATTCGAGGAAAAAACAACCGCAGCATAAAAACATGCCGTCTGAAAACATTTTCAGACGGCATGTTTCATTATTAAAGCTTAACGCGGATGAACCATATCGGCAGGAACGACCAATTCATCAAACTCTTCGCCTGTCAGCAAGCCCAATTCGATGGCGGTTTCGCGCAACGATTTGTCGTTTTTATAGGCGGTTTTGGCGACCTTGGCGGCGTTTTCATAGCCGATTTTACGGTTTAACGCAGTAACCAACATCAGGGAATGGTGCAGGAAATAGTCGATTTTTTCCGGTACGGGTTCGATGCTGACGGCGCAGTGTTCGTTGAAGCTGTTGCACGCATCGCCCAACAGACGGATGGATTGCAAGAGGTTGTAGGCGATAACGGGCATATAGACGTTCAGCTCAAAGTTGCCCGATGCGCCTGCCATGCCGATGGTAACGTCGTTGCCGAACACTTGGCAGCACACCATGGTCATCGCTTCGCATTGGGTTGGGTTGACTTTGCCCGGCATGATGGACGAACCCGGCTCGTTTTCGGGGATTTTGATTTCGCCCAAACCGCAGCGCGGACCGCTTGCCAGCCAGCGGATGTCGTTGGCGATTTTGTTCAGGCTTGCCGCCAGCGTTTTCAATGCGCCCGAAGCGGCAACGGCGGCATCGCGTCCGCCCAGGGCTTCAAATTTATTCGGCGCGCTGACAAACGGCAAGCCGGACAATTCGGCGAGTTTGGCAGCGGCCTTTTCGGCGTATTCGGGATGGCTGTTCAAACCCGTACCGACCGCCGTGCCGCCCAAAGCGAGTTCATATAAGTCTTTAAGCGCATCGTTCAGACGGCCTAAACCGTGATCAAGCTGGGAAACATAGCCGGAAAACTCTTGACCCAAAGTCAGCGGCGTCGCGTCTTGTAAGTGGGTGCGGCCGATTTTGACGATGGGGGCGAAGGCTTGGGCTTTTTTGTCCAACGTGTCGCGCAGGGCTTTTACCGCCGGAATAAGGTGGCGGTTGATTTCAATCGCGGCGGCGACGTGGATGGCAGTTGGGAACGCATCATTAGTCGATTGCGCGTGGTTCACATGGTCGTTGGGATGGACGGGCTGATACGCCGCCAAGCCCGTACCGGCAATTTCATTGGCGCGGTTTGCCAACACTTCGTTCATGTTCATATTGGATTGCGTGCCGGAGCCGGTCTGCCAAACCACTAAGGGGAACTGCCCGTCGAGCTTGCCGTTCAACACGTCGTCCGCCGCCTGCGTAATCAAATCCGCCTGTTCGGGCTTAATCCTGCCGAGGGAAACATTGGTGGCGGCTGCGGCTTTTTTCACCAGCGCCAAAGCATAAATCAGAGGCTGCGGCAGGGTTTCGCCGCCGATTTTGAAATTGTTGCGGCTGCGCTGGGTCTGCGCACCCCAATAGGCTTCGGATGGGACTTCGACATTGCCCATGGTGTCGTGTTCGGTACGAGTACTCATGCGTTTCTCCTATATTTAAACAGAAATAATAATGATTCGTAAATTTATTATACCCAGCAAAAGGCCGTCTGAAAAGAGAGAGGTTTTCAGACGACATTTTGCTTTATCAACCTGAAATATTAATAGAAGATAAAACCCGATTTCGGAGCAAACACAACCTGCGCCGCCACTCCCCCTCTTCTAAAAATTTTCCTCCTTGCCGATTTGTATTTTGCGCTAGGTGTTTATCGACAATAAATACCTTATCGTTTCTTTACTTTGTTTCTCTCCAAGAGCATAATGAATAAAAATGATTATCAGGAGATGAAGATGAAACGAAAACATTTGGTTTACCTGTTAATGAGCGGTTTTGCCGCCGCAAACGGCTTTGCCGAAACCTTGGCAGACCCCGATGAAATCCAGCCTGTCAAAACCTTTTCCCCTCCCAAACCGATTGCCCCGACCGCTGCACAAGGCTATTTCCCCGAAAACCAATTCGACCGCACCGACCGCAGCGATCATTACTTTGTTACCGAAAACATAGACCAAGCCTTCCGTCCGTTGAAAGCAAACAGCGGTTTTTACGGCAAAAGCTTTTACAACTCCGTTACCGCACAAGCGCGTGGGGCGAAAGTGTACGGCGTGGTCAACCTCAATCACACCAAAACCAACGGCTATAAAGACGGCGACGGCAATCAGACCGATTGGAAATACAGCCGTTTTAATCAAGCTTTGGTACTCGGTTTCGTGCCGTCTGAAAATCAAGAATACCGCCTCACCTACCTACACGACGACATCAACGATGACCGCCAGCCGCAGTTCGTTAACGACGCATTGGACACCGAACGCCACATCGCTAAACTCAACGCGCGTTGGGGCAATGCCGATTTGAGCAATACGGTCAGCGCGGAAGCAGGCATCATCAAACTCAAACGCCATGCCGACAATTACTCACTGCGTCCAAACAACACGCCGCAACAAATGTTTGTAGAACTTGACCGCAAAGTGTACGACTTCTCGCTCAAACACGACGCGGACTTCGGCAAATTCCACAACAACGCCACCGTCAGCTACCGCAACGACAGCCAAAACGGCGAGCGCAACGCCCACACCGCCATGCGCGATTTCCTCAACGGCTACCGTTTCGCCGATGTACACCTCGACCGCTGGCGCATTGCCGATACCCTGTCTTACAAGTTTGACGACCAACACAAACTGGGCTTGGGCTTAAGCTACGAAATCAACGAAGCAGACGTACGCAAAAATACAGCTCAGCCCGCCCATCCGATGAACCGTAACCTTGCCTTCGCCTCATCACAACAAATCTGGAAAACCCATTACGGCTACGACTTCAACGGCAAAGTGCGCCGTCATGCCTTCTCAGGCGAACTCAAATACGATTTCACGCCGTCTGAAACGCAAAAATACAGCGTTTCCCTTGCTCACTTAGAACGCATCGGCGACAACACCGAACGCTTCAACTCGCTTGCCGCCATCGTACAAAACCGCATGAACGGCGCGCTGATGAACCAGAACCCAGCCGCCGCCATCGCAGGCAATCCCCTGCTGAAAACCGAAAAACACAACCGCATCAAGCTCACCGCCGACAGCCGCAACGACTACTACAACGGCTATATGAACTCGTTGGCAGGCGCAGGCTGGAACGTAGGCAGCACGCTTGTGGCGGACGAAGTCAAAGACCTGATTATTTTTGACCGCGCCCACGGACAAAGCGGCACGGCTTCCAAAGGCGGCGGCATCATCACACGCAACGTGGATGCACGCCTGTTTACCGCGCAAGCCTACGCGCGTTACAACTTCAATCCGCATTGGGCGGCAGGCATCAAAGCCGCCTACAACTACGGGCACAACGAAACCGACGGCAGGCCGCTCTATCAAATCCGTCCGTTTGAAGCCGCCGTCCAAGCCGACTACAAAAACTACTTTGCCCACGGCAGCTACAACATCGGCGCGGCAACACGCTTTGTCGCCAAACAAACGCGCGGCGATTTTGATATAGCAAGCGGTCTGGGCATAGACAAACGCGAAGCCGCCAAAGGCTTTACCGTTGCCGACGTGTATGCCGGTATGAACATCAAAGACAAATACGGCTTGCGCTTGGGCGTGAACAACATGTTCAACAAAAAATACGCCGAATACATCAGCGGCGACCACGTCCTCGCCCTATCCCCCAGCGTGGTGTATGCACCGGGCAGGACATATTGGTTAAGTTTGCATGCGGCTTTTTAAAATCAGGCCGTCTGAAAGAATGCCTACACTGGCTTATTAAGAATTAGGAGATAAAAAATGGATATGAAAAGACGCGATTTCTTAAAAATGACCGCCGCGCTGGCAGCCGCAGGCGTTTCGCCTTCATTGTTGGCAGCTGGTAAAGAACAATTTACCGTATACGGCGCACCGGCAATGCCCAGCGTTACCATTGCAGTAGCGGCGTTACAGGGCAAGCTGGCGAAACAGGCAGATGTATCGCTGAAAATCTGGCGTTCGCCCGACCAACTGCGTGCAGGCGTAGCAAGCGGACAATTTAAAGTAATGATGAGCCCGAGCAATGTCGGCGTGAACCTGCGCAACCAAGGACAGAAAGTCGGCATGGTGAATATTTTGACCAACGGCATCACGCAGCTGATGTGCAAAGGCAGCGCGATTGCCTCGCCGCAGGATTTGGTCGGCAAAAAAATCCTCGTGCCGTTTAAAAACGACATGCCCGACATCGTGCTGCAAGCCTTGTTGAAAAAACTGAAAATCGACGCGCACAAAGTCGGCATCACCTACACCGCTACGCCGCCCGAAGCGGTGGGACTGTTTTTAAGCAAGGACTACCATGCCGCCATCCTGCCCGAACCGATGGCAACCGCCAGCCTACTGAAAGGCAAAACCATGGGCGTAAACGTCGTGCGCGGCTTTGATTTGGTGAAAGCATGGGGGCAGGCGTTTGACACCAAACCGCTGATTCCGATGGCGGGCATCATCGCCAACGAAGAATATTTCCACGCACACAAAGCACAGTTCGACCTCTTCCATCAGGATTTGAAAAACGCGCTCAACTGGATACTCGCCAACCGCCAAAGCGCGGCGAAAATCGGCAAAAACTATCTCCCCGCTCCCGAACCCGCCCTAGTCATGGGCTTGGACGGCGCACGGCTGACGGTAACCAAAGGCAGCGAAGTGAAGAACGAGATTTTGAAGTTTTACGAAATCCTGATGCAATTTAACCCGAAACTCTTGGGCGGCAAGCTGCCGGATAACGGGTTTTTCTTGGCTTAAAATGGGATAGAGGCCGTCTGAAAATAGTGGCGTAGCCATGAAATCTGCCTTGTCATTTTCAGACGGCCTATCAGGACATTATCAGCAGTGTAGGTCGGATTCTTGAACCCGACATTTCGGCTAAACGGGGCTGCCGGATACGAGTATCCGACCTACTCTTTTTAGACTACCTATCAGATAATAGTTCGAACAGTACACAAAGAGCCGTCATTTCCGCGCAG
>NZ_KV833368.1:0-127149 GCF_001837635.1 Neisseria sp. HMSC070H10 | reverse complement strand
AAGAGCCGTCATTTCCGCGCAGGCGGGAATCCAGTCTCTGATATTGCAGTAACGTAGGTCGGATTCTTGAATCCGACATTTCGGTTAAAAGGGTTGTCGGATACGAGTATCCGACCTACTTTTTTCAGACGACCTATCAGATAATAGTCAGAACAGTACACAAAGAGCCGTCATTTCCGCGCAGGCGGGAATCCAGCAGCGTAGGTCGGATTCTTGAATCCGACATTTCGGCTAAACGGGGCTGTCGGATACAAGATCCGATCTACTCTTTTCAGATGACCTACACACCCAAACACACGCCACCATCGCTGCCGTGCGCGAACTTCTAAAATAGCAGCCAAACCCCGCCGTCCAACTACGGCAAACGCTGCAAAGCCTGCTCGCTGGTGGAAATTTACCAGCCGGAGTTATTGGGAAAACGGGATAGGTAGAAGCATTATATTGAAGAACTATTTTTATAAGAAATACAATTAATATTAGGTAGATAAATTATGTTAAGAGCTTATTACGGTAAAAGTATTGCTGATTTTATCCAGGAAGATAACCAAAGAATTTTAGGTGAATTAAGTGAAAAACATCAAAATAATAAACTAGAAATTTTGCAAAAAAATGCATGGAAACAGCAAATTACCATTTTAAAGTCCCAATTATCAGGATTAAATGGTTATATTTATTTTGAATTTTTAATTCCAAGAATGGGGAAGCGTGTTGATAATATTGTAATTCTTGGAGATAAGATTTTTTTGCTAGAGTTTAAAATTGGCAGCGAACAATATGATAGGCATGCCATTGACCAAGTGATTGACTATGCGCTTGATTTACGAAATTTCCATGAAGGTAGCCATCATGCAAATTTAATACCTGTATTAATCGCAGAAAAAGCATCAAAAAAATTCAAAAATAATTTTCAGGAAGCTCAAAATCTAAATCAGGCAATTTTATTGAATGCACAGAATTTGCGTGAGTTTTTCAAGCCTTATAATTCAACTAGTCTAATGGATGTTTTAGCTTGGGAGCAATCTCCATACAAACCAACGCCTACCATTATTGAAGCGGCACAAGCACTTTATCAAAATCATGATGTTGCAGAAATCACGCGTTCAGATGCTGGTGCAAAAAATTTGTCAGCTACGGCTAATTGCATTAGTAACATTATTGAGCAAGCCAAACAAGGGAATAAAAAAGCTATTTGTTTTGTTACTGGTGTTCCAGGTGCAGGGAAGACATTGGCTGGGCTCAATATTGCTAATCAGCGTTTAAAAGTAGCAGAAGATGAGCACACTGTTTTCTTATCAGGAAATGGCCCGTTGGTACAAGTTTTGCAAGAGGCTTTGGCAAGAGATAGTGTCATTAAAAATAAAATCAAAAAAGAAAATGCATTAAAGGCAACCAAAGCATTCATTCAAAATATTCATCATTTTAGAGATGAATATTTGGAAAATTCACAGGCACCAACTGAAAAAGTTGTGGTATTTGATGAAGCACAACGAGCGTGGAATCAACATCAAACTTGTAAATTTATGCGTCAAAAACGCGGACGGCCAGATTTTAATAAGTCTGAACCAGAATTTTTGATTGAGGTAATGAATCGCCATCAAGATTGGTGTGTGATAGTTTGCTTGATTGGGGGAGGTCAAGAAATCAACACAGGGGAAGCAGGTCTTGTTGCCTGGATGCAAGCTTTGAAATCTTCTTACATAGATTGGCAGGTGCATTATTCTAATTTAATTGTCAATCAAGACAATTATTTACAAGATACTGCAATAAAAAACTGGTTATCTACGACAGGCGTTAAGCAAAACCATTTACATCTGGCTACTTCAGTGCGTTCGTTTCGGTCAGAAAAAGTTTCGGCATGGGTACACGCGTTATTAGACATAGATGAGCAAGCCAAGTCACTTTGGAAAGAAATTAAAAGCAATTATCCTATTGTACTTACAAGAGATTTGCAAAAGGCTAAAGCATGGGTAAAGGCACAAGCCAAAGGAAGTGAGCGTTATGGCTTGGTGGCTTCATCTGGGGCGCGTCGTCTGAAAGCATTAGGAGTGCATGTCAAAAATGAAATCGACGTGGCCAATTGGTTTTTAAATCCCAAAGATGATGTGCGTTCCTCTTATTTTTTAGAAGATGTGGCAACAGAGTTTGATGTTCAAGGACTTGAGCTTGATTGGGTATGTCTGGCTTGGGGAGAAAATTTCTATTATCAGGGTAACCAGTGGTACTACCAATCCTTTAAAGGGTGCAAATGGCAAAATATCAATAAAGAAGAAGATAAACAGTTTACCCAAAATGCTTATCGAGTTTTATTAACAAGAGCAAGACAGGGCATGGTAGTCTGGATTCCGGAAGGTAGTGAAAGTGATAACACTCGTCAAAAAAAGTTTTATGATGGGACATATCAATACTTAAAATCTATCGGTATAGATGAATTGGTTTAACTGTAAATACAGTGTGTTTAAATTAAAACCTAAAGAATTTCACCATACGCAAACTGCAAAACATGTTCTATATCACCACCAAAGGCAGTTATCTGCATAAGGAGCAGGAGCGTAAGAAAGTCGTCTTGAAAAGAACTTATGGTGTTTGTCCGATTGTCCACCCAACTTTTCAGACGGCCTATCATCTCCAAACCATCCCCATCAACCAACACCCAAACCATGATTAAAACCGACAAAATCCGCAAACCGCAGCCTGCGGTGTTTTACATCATCGACTACCTTTGGAGCGGCTTTGCCGGTCTGAGCGTGGCGATGGTGGTGGTGGCGTTGTGGGCGTGGGGCAGTGCCGTGTTCGGCGAGTTTATGCTGCCTGCGCCGGTGGAGGTGTTTCAAAAGTCTTTGGATTTATTGAAACATTTTCAGGAAAACGAAATCGGGATTTCGCTGTGGCGGTCGGTGGTGGGGATTTCGGTTGCGCTGGTAGCGGGATTGGCGGCGGGGCTGGTGGCGGGCAGTTTTAAGACGGCGATGGCGTTGCTCAAGCCTGTGATTACGATTTTGTTGGCGATGCCGCCGATTATTTGGGTGGTGATGGCTCTGTTTTGGTTCGGTTTCGGCAATCCGAGCGTGTTGTTTACCATCATTGTGTTGGTTGCGCCGCTGACGTTTGCGAGTGCGGCGGTCGGGATGGCGAGCGTAAACAAGCAGCATGAGGAGTTGTTTGACGCTTATAAATTAGGCCGTCTGAAAAAAATCCGCTATCTGTATATCCCGCATCTGACGGGCTATGTGATTTCCAGTATTGGTGTTGCGGTGGCGATGGGAGTGAAGGTGGTAATTATGGCGGAACTCTTGGGCGCGAGCGAAGGCGTGGGCGCGCGGATTGCGGACGCGAGGGCGATGCTGGAGACTTCGACGGTGATGGCTTATGTGGTGTTGGTTATCGTGTTTGTATCGCTGTTTGAATACCTGATTACCAAGCCTTTGGAAATTTTGTTTATGCCGTGGAGGAGATGATGCTCTGTCTTGAAAACGTGCGTTTTGAAATTCTCCGCGACCCCATCGTGCGCGATTTCAGTTTGAACCTGCAACATGGCGAAGTGAAAGCTTTGTTCGGGCCGAGCGGCTGTGGCAAGACGACGGTTTTGCGTTTGATTGCGGGCTTGGAAACGCCGAAATCGGGCACGATACGCAATACTTTCCGCAAAACGGGTTTTCTGTTTCAGGAAAACCGCCTGCCGGGAAACTTGACCGCGATGCAGAATATCGCTATTTTTATGGACAAACCCGATGAAGGCGAAATCATCGCGCTGGCGGCGAAAGTCGGGCTGACTGCGGGCGATTTGAACAAATATCCGACCGAATTGTCCGGCGGCATGGCGAAACGGGTAGCATTTTTGCGCCTGCTGCTGTGCGGCTGCGACCTTGCCTTGCTGGACGAGCCGTTCGTCGGTTTGGACCGCGATTTGCGCGATATTTTGGTCGCCATGCTGGTGGAAAAAATCGAGCGGCAGGGCATGGCGTGTATGCTGGTAACGCACGACCGCTTCGAAGCCGCACGCCTGAGCCATGAAATCATGCTGCTTTCCACTAAGGGCATGAACGTGCAAAACGTGATTACCCTGCCTACGCCGCTGTCCGAACGCGATTCGGCTTTTGAAGAAGCCGTGGTGGCAAGAGAGTTTCAGGGGATTCATTATTATGAGTGATAGGAATTTAAATTTCTGACAAACCTTGCGGTTCGTTGCCCTCTCCCTAACCCTCTCCCACGGGGAAAGGGGATCAGGTTTCTCAAAATCAGAGAGCCGTAGAATTGGGAATCAGATGTCAGGTAAACCTGAAAATGTTCAGGCTCGACAGCCCAATTCCCTCTCCCCGTGGGAGATGGCTAGGGAGAGGGTAAGCAAGCCGCAGGCTTGCCTCTTTAGCGAAAGATACGAATCTGTTATCCGAACGCGATTCGGTTTTTGAAAAAGCCGTGGTGCCAAGGGGGCAGGGGATTCATTATGAGGTGCTTTATGTTTTCGACTGTGATTACTGCTGCTGTTTTATATATTGCTACAGCAGTAGATTTGTTGGTAATACTATTAATATTTTTTGCTAGAGCAAATACTAGAAAAGAATATCGAGATATTTATATCGGACAATATTTAGGTTCTGTAATTTTAATATTAGTTAGTTTATTTCTAGCTTTTGTTTTGCATTATGTTCCGGAAAAATGGGTGTTGGGTTTATTAGGTTTAATACCGATTTACTTAGGTATTAAAGTTGCTATTTACGACGATTGTGAGGGCGAAAAAAGAGCTAAAAAAGAATTGGATGAAAAAGGGTTGTCAAAATTAGTCGGTATTGTTGCTTTGGTTACAGTTGCTAGTTGTGGTGCAGATAATATTGGACTTTTTGTTCCTTACTTTGTGACTTTAGATCTTGTCGACTTATTAGTTACTCTTCTTGTATTTTTAATATTGATTTTTGTTTTAGTATATACAGCACAAAGATTGGCTAATATTTCAGGTGTTGGTGAAATTGTAGAGAAGTTTAGTCGTTGGATAATGGCTGTTATTTATATTGGTTTAGGATTATTTATTATTATTGAAAATAATACAATTCAAACAATAATATCAATAATATGAATGATACAGGCATTTGAGTATCTGACAAACCTTGCGCTTCGTTGCTCTCTCCCTAACCCTCTCCCACGGGGAGAGGGAATCAGGTTGCTGAAAATCAGAGGGCGCAGGATTGGGAATTAGATGGCAAGTAAACCTGAAAATGTTCGGGCTCAACAGCTTAATTCCCTCTCCTCGTGGGAGAGGGCCAGGGAGAGGGTAAGCAAGCCGCAGGCTTGTCTCTTCGGTGAAAGGTACGAATCTGTCCGCCCAATAAATCCATAATGGATTGCTATATATAACAACTGATCATTATATCTCTGCAATACAAATTGGAACTTGGAAATATGAGTATAACTTATGCAATTAGAGATTATCGGTAGTAAAATTTATACGGAACAAGATTTTCATAATCAAATTTCAAAAATATTTTCTATACAAGATTATTATGGGAACAATCTTGATGCTCTGTGGGATTTATTAAGCACAAATGTAGAACGACCGATTACTTTGGTATGGAAAGATGCTATGTTCTCAAAAAATCAATTAGAAAATATATTTATTGAAATAGTAAAGGTTCTAGAAAGAGTTAAGAAACAAGATGAGGATTATGGATTCGAAGAAAAATTTAATTATATTTTAGAGTAAGTAAACCCTAATTACATTACGTACACAGGCTTAAAACTCCCCAGAGCCAATTAAGCAATCCGAAAGCATCTTCAATGCAGAATCAAGCCAAGCGATGAATAAATTTTTCACCCACCCCATGCGGCCGTTTTTCGTCTGCGCGGCGGCACTTGCCATACTCGGCCCGTTGGTGTTTTTCATCAGCCCCAGTGCCGTCATTTTACACCGCCAAATCTTCTTAGAACTCATGCTGCCTGCAGCATACGGCGGTTTCCTGACTGCCGCTATGCTCGAATGGACGGGCTATAAAGGTCGTCTGAAACCCGTTGCCACCGTCTTGGCGGCGCTGTTGCTCGCCGCAACTGTCCTGTTGCCGTTTGCTCCGCAAACCGCTTCGTTTTTCGTCGCCGCCTATTGGCTGGTGTTGCTGCTGTTCTGCGCTTGGCTGATTTGGCTCGACCGCAACACTGATAACTTCGCCCTGCTGATTCTGCTCGCAGCATTTACTGTTTTTCAGACGGCCTATGCCGTTAGCGGCGATTTGAACCTGTTGCGCGCGCAAGTGCATTTAAACATGGCGGCTGTCATGTTCGTATCCGTCCGCGTCAGTATTCTTTTGGGCGCGGAAGCCCTCAAAGAATGTCGTCTGAAAGACCCCGTATTCATCCCCAACGTCGTCTATAAAAACATCGCCATCACCTTCCTGCTCCTGCATGTCGCCGCCGAACTTTGGCTGCCCGCGCAAACCGCCGGTTTTACCGCGCTCGCCGTCGGCTTCATCCTGCTCGCCAAGCTGCGCGAACTGCACCATCACGAACTCCTGCGCAAACACTACGTCCGCACTTATTACCTGCTCCAGCTCTTTGCCGCCGCAGGCTATCTGTGGACAGGCGCGGCGAAACTGCAAAATCTGCCCTCCTCCACCCCATTACACCTGATTACCCTCGGCGGTATGATGGGCGGCGTGATGATGGTATGGCTGACTGCCGGACTGTGGCACAGCGGCTTTACCAAACTCGACTACCCGAAACTCTGCCGCATTGCCATTCCCCTACTCTTTACGGCAGCCATCTCTCGCGCTTTCTTGATGAACGTGAACCCGATATTTTTCATCACTGTTCCTGCGATTCTGACCGCCGCCGTGTTCGTACTGTATCTTTCCACATTTGTACCAATATTTCGGGATAATGCGTTTACGGATGATCCGGAATAAAACAAAAGGCCGTCTGAAAATTTCAGACGGCCTTAGCTTTAAATAAATGCTTTATTTGTTGGCATTCAAATAAAGATTAATCAGACGTGTAGTGGAGCTGTCGTGTTTTTGCACTTCGGTCTCGCCGGTCAATTCGGCAAGAATAGTTTTGGCCAGTTGTTTGCCGAGCTCTACGCCCCATTGGTCAAAGCTGTTGATGCCCCAAATAATGCCTTGGACGAAAGTTTTGTGTTCGTACATGGCAATCAGGCTACCCATATTGCGTGGGTTGATTTTGTCCATGAGGATGAGGTTGGTCGGACGGTTGCCGGAGAAGGTTTTGTGCGGAACCAGCTCTTCGATACGCGCTTCATCCATGCCTTGCGCTTGAAGCTCGGCGCGTACTTCGTCAGGCGTTTTGCCACGCATAAAGGCTTCGGCTTGGGCAAAAACGTTGGCCAACAGGATTTCGTGGTGGCCGCGCAGGTTGCTGCGTTTTTCAAGGGAGGCGATGAGGTCAATCGGTGTGATGTGCGTACCTTGGTGCAGCAGTTGGAAGAATGCGTGCTGGCCGTTGATACCGGTTTCGCCCCAAATAATCGGGGAAGTTTCGTAACCGACCGGTTTACCGTCAAGGGTAACTTGTTTGCCGTTGCTCTCCATATCGAGCTGCTGGATGAATTTAGGCAGGCGGTGGAGATGTTGGTCGTAAGGGGCGATGACGTGGCTGCCACCGCCGTAGTAGTTGATGTACCAGATGCCGATAAGGGCGAGGATGACGGGCATGTTGCGCTCTAGCGGCGTATTGATGAAGTGTTGGTCCATCAGGTGCGCGCCGTTGAGCATTTCGATGAAGTTTTCTTCGCCGAGATACAGCATAATCGGCAGGCCGATGGCTGACCAGAGGCTGTATCGTCCGCCGACCCAGTCCCAAAATTCAAACATATTGGCGGTATCGATACCGAATTCGGCAACGGCTTTTTGGTTGGTCGATACGGCAACGAAGTGTTTGGCTACGGCGCTTTCATCGCCTGCATGATCCAAGAACCATTTACGCGCGGTCAGGGCGTTGGTCAGGGTTTCTTGGGTGGTAAAGGTTTTGGAAGCAATGATGAACAGCGTGGTTTCAGGGTGGACTTTGGACAATACGTCGCGCAGTTGGGAGCCGTCCACGTTGGAGACGAAGTGCATCTTCAGGCGCGGAT
This sequence comes from Neisseria sp. HMSC070H10, assembly GCF_001837635.1. Taxonomy (NCBI): domain Bacteria; kingdom Pseudomonadati; phylum Pseudomonadota; class Betaproteobacteria; order Neisseriales; family Neisseriaceae; genus Neisseria; species Neisseria sp. HMSC070H10. The sequence continues at coordinate 119,078 of NZ_KV833368.1, read as the reverse complement.
GACCGAAAGGCTTGAGCGCGGTACACATCATCAGGGGGCCGAGGTCGGAGCCGCCGATACCTATGTTGACGACGTCGGTAATGACTTGATTGGTATAGCCCAACCAGCTGCCGCTGCGGACTTCATGCGCGAACTCGCCCATGCGTTGCAGGACATGGTTGACCTTAGGCATCACATCCTCACCATCCACGACGATGGGGGCATTGGTGCGGTTGCGCAGGGCAACGTGGAGTACGGCGCGGTTTTCTGTCGTATTGATTTTTTCGCCGTGGAACATTTGCTGCATCCGCTCTGGCACGCCTGCTTCACGCGCCAACTCGAACAAAAGCGACATGGTTTCGTCGTTGATACGATTTTTAGAATAATCCAAAGTCAGGCCGCCAACCTGCAGCCAGTAGCGCTCGGCACGTTCGGGATCTTGCTCGAACATTTCGCGCATGTGTTGTTCTTTGGTTTCGTCAAAATGTATCCATAATTTTGACCAAGCTGGTAAATCGTGAAGGTGTTTCATCGGATGCTCTCCTGGATAGTGGACAGTTTTGTTGAGAAAACGGCCGTGAGGTCGTCTGAAACGGGAACGGGGTGGTTTCCGTTTTTTGAGGTTTCAGACGGCCTTGATGTGGGTTGGGGCCGTCTGAAGGTATCAGTGAAGAATCAATCTTTATCGTATTCGATGTGTTTGTTATGTATGCTTTTTTTACTTTTTTGCAGTTGCGTGCTGGCAGTGTCGCCCAAACGCAATGCCAAGCCGATGGCAAGAATGTCGATAACGGCCAGCTGCAGAAGACGGGACACCATAGGCGTATAAAGCTCGGCATTTTCCTGAGTGGCAATGCTCAATACGCAGTCGGCCATTTGTGCCAACGGCGAATCATTGCGGGTCAGCGCGATAACGGCTGCGCCGTTTTCTTTGGCGATACTGGCCGCGTCCAATAATTCGATAGATGAGCCGGTATTGGAAATCGCCACCAATACATCCTGCTCAGTCAATACGGAAGCCGCCATCAGCTGGGTATGCGTATCGACATAGGCAACGGTGGACATACCGAAGCGGAAGAATTTGTGTTGCGCATCTTGGGCAACGATGCCGGAGTTACCGACTCCATAAAACTCAACGCGTCGCGCGTGCATCAAAATGGCAATCGCGTTTTCCAGTTCGGATTCTTTCAGGAAACGGCGCTCGCCCAAGAGGGAGGCTGCGGCGTTACCCAATACTTTTTCGACCACGCTGCCCATGTTGTCATCGGCGTTTAATTCTTCATGAACGTAAGGCATGCCTTCGTGGCCGATGCTGGCAGACAAAGCGAGTTTGAACTCAGGCAAGCCTTTATAACCCAAGCTGCGGCAGAAACGGATTACTGTCGGCTGACTGACGGATGCACGCTCGGCTATTTCCGCCACAGCGGCATGAACGAACCATTTCGGCTCGGCCAGCGCAGATTCGGCAACTTTGCGTTCTGCGCCGGAGAGGTTGGACAATGATTCGCTGATTTTGCTTAACATAATACTCTACCCTTTGATTTTTTGACGTTCAGGACAAGGTTTTTTTCCACCCCCTGCCCTGCACCGCCGTTTGTGTGTTTAAACGTTATTTAAATGATTGTCTAATGCGACCGCCGCGCCGACGATGCCCGGAAACTCGCTCAATACGACATACACGGGAATAGCGGCAAGATAAGCCTCAAAGCGGCCTTTATTTTCAAAGCGGCTGCGGAACGGGGACGTTTTAAAGTAATCCAACACGCGCGGGATAATGCCGCCGCACAAATACACGCCGCCGCGCGCACCCAATGACAAAGCCAAATTGGAAGCAACCGTACCCAGCATGGCGCAGAAAATATCCAAAGTCTGACGGCAAATCGGCGATGTTCCGCTCAATGCCTTATCAGTGATTTCAGAAGGCTTCAGACGGCATTGTTTGATGTTGTCGCGCTTGGCCAATGCCTCGTAAATCAGGCTCAAACCTGCGCCGCTCAAAAAACGCTCGGCAGAAACATGGCCGTATTTGTTTTTAGCGTATTGCCAAATCAACACTTCCATATCGTCAAACGGCGGAAAGCTGGTATGGCCGCCCTCGCCTGCCAACGCCACCCAGCCGGCAGCGCTGTGCACCAAACCGCTGACACCCAAACCGGTACCCGGGCCGATGACGGCTTTAGGCGCAAATTCGATGGGTTTTTGACCGCCGATTTGTACCAAGTCATTCTTTTCAGTTTTGGTCACTGCCAAAGCTTGGGCGGTAAAATCGTTCAACAGAATCAACGTTTCAAAACCCAAAGCCTGACGGGTGGTCTCGATGGAAAACGCCCAATGGTGGTTGGTCATTTGCACCCAGTCGCCTAAAATCGGATTGGCAATCGCAAAGGCGGCGTGCAAAACTTTCGGACTGCCTGCGCGTTCCAAATAAGTTTTGGCGGCATCAACGACGGTATCATAATCTTTACAAGGTAAAACTTCAGCCTTCTCAATCACTTGTGGTGCAGTTTCAAGCGCAAAACGGGCATTCGTACCGCCGATATCGGCGACCAGGCGGGGATAAGCTTCAGTGTGCATAGTAGACATGGCAGTTAATTCCTTGATGATCGAGAATCAGGCTGGTCGGATATTCGGTATCGGCCCTTGCAGCAGCTTTGTCGAATACCGCTTTTTTCTCTGCGCCTTGAATAGCCAAAAATACATTCGGCGTTTTGGCAATCGCACCCAAAGTCATGCTCACACGCTCATGCGGCGCGGTAACCGGCGTAGTATGAATCAATGTCGGATCATCAGCTTCATTGATTGCGGCCTGTAATTGAGGCGCTTGAGGGAACAACGACGCTGTATGCCCGTCTCCTCCCATGCCCAACACCAGCACGTCAGGTTGCTTGTAATGTTTCAATGCATAAGCAACGACAACTTCAGGTTGTAATTCAGTTTCAGACTTTCCGTCTTCAACAACAGGAATCCATGTGGCAACGGCCGCGTTATTTTTGAGCAGATATTCACGTACCAAGCCTGTATTGCTGTCGGCATGCGTGGTCGGGACAATACGCTCGTCCACCAAAGTAATGCCGACATTTTGCCAATTTAAATCTTTTTGCGACAAAGCCTCGAAAAACGCAATCGGCGAACGACCGCCGGAAACAGCCAAAACCGCATGGCCTTTCTCATTCAACGCGGTTTGTAATGCAGCGGCAACGGCATCAGCGAGAGCCTGCGCGGCAGTTGCAGCGTTTTCTTGTTCGTGCCAAACAAACATGTTTCGTCCTTTCATGGTTTCAGACGGCCTTTTGTTGGAAAACAAGGCCGTCTGAAAGAAATATTATTGCTCTTCGTGCCACTTGTTGCCGTCACGCGCCAACAGCGCGCGCGCAGCTTCAGGACCCCAAGAATGGGCTTCGTAAGCATGCGGAGGCGTTGTATTGTTCGCCCAGTTTTCCAGGATAGGCATCACATATTCCCAAGCAGCTTCGAGTTCGTCACGACGGTTGAACAAAGCGAGTTTGCCGTTAATCACATCCAGCAGCAGGCGCTCATAAGCCTCGGCGCGGCGGCCCTCTACGGCTGTGCCCAAGTCTACGCCAATCGGTGTAACTTCGACTTTGTTGCCTGCACCCGGGGTTTTTACTTGAGTGTAAAGGCGGACGGATTCGGTCGGTTGTAGTTCAATAACCAAACGATTCGGCGCAGGTTGGCTGTTGTCAAAAATATGGTTTTGCAGCGGACGGAAATTCAACACGATTTCCGCTACTTTGCCTGCCATGCGTTTGCCGGTACGCAGGTAGAAAGGTACGCCTTTCCAACGTTCGTTTTCGATTTTGGCCTTGATGGCGACATAGGTTTCAGTGAAACTGTCTTTCGGTACATCGACTTCTTCCAGATAGCCGTTCATGCCGTTTGCTGCAACATATTGGCCGCGAATAACATTTTCGTTGACGGATTCGATGGTCAGCGGTTTCAGCGATTTGATGACTTTCACTTTCTCGTCGCGTACGGCATCCGCATCCAAGCTCGCCGGTGCTTCCATCGCAGTCATACAAAGCATTTGCATCAAGTGGTTTTGCACCATGTCGCGCAGCGCGCCGGTAATGTCGTAGAACTCGCCGCGTTCTTCCACGCCGAGCTGTTCGGCGATGGTCAGTTGTACGCTTTCGATGTATTTGTTGTTCCACAACGGCTCGAACATCACGTTGGCAAAACGCAGCGCCAGTAGGTTTTGCAGGCTTTCTTTACCCAAGTAATGGTCGATGCGGTAGATTTGTTCTTCTTTGAAATAACGGGCCACATCTGTATTGATTTGTTGGGAAGAAACCAGGTCCGTACCCAACGGTTTTTCCAAAACCACGCGCACGTTATCGGCATTCAAACCGATTTCGGCAAGGTTTTCACAGGCTTGCGCAAAGAATTTCGGCGCAGTTGAGAGGTAGATCACGACATTCTCAGTATTCTTGCGTGCTTTTACCAAGTCGCCCAAGGCAATGAAATCGCCTTTCTTTGTCACATCGACTTTCAAATACTCAAGACGTTGGATGAACGATGCCCACGCTTCATCTGAGAAGTTTTGTTTGACATGGATTTTAGAATTCGTTTCCACTTTAGCCAAAAAGCCGGCGGTATCCAATTCGCTACGGCTTACGCCCAAAATACGACCTTCGGGATGAAGCAAACCAGCTACATGCGCCTGATACAGGCAAGGCAAAAGTTTACGCATTGCCAAATCGCCGGTCGCGCCAAACAACACCAAATCAAAATTTGTCTGTGTACTCATTGTTTCATCTCTCGTTGAGGAAGCTTGCTTCAAAACTTTTGGACTGTCGTCATCTATAAAAATCGATTAGAATCAAAAGCCTTTAAGCAATAAGCAGTAAAAAACCAATCGCCTGCACCAAAATTTCAAACAAGCGGGCTAATGAGTAGTAATACTACACATGGCTACACATTTTGTCTATTCTCATTTTTACAAATTGTTTGATTTAACATAAAAGTTTGATGACTTTTGCAGCCTGCCATTTTACGAATTGACCATACCTCGATTTAAATCAAATTTCTTCCACTTAGTAAATTATTTTGTAACAAAATTACAGATTTTGTACTATAATATGCGGACGCTTCGAAGAGAAAATCTTCAAATATTCAGACGGCCCATATTATTCATTCCCACAGCTCAAGGCCGTCTGAAGAAAACACCCAATACAAAAATCAGAAACGCGCAAACAAAATCCCTATCATATCGTTTAGCCAGGAGACCGCACATGAACCCCACTCCTATTCACCCGAAACTCGCCGAAATTACCGAGCGCATCATCGAGCGCAGCCGCCCGACGCGTGAAAAGTATCTGGCGAAAATCCGCAGCGCCAAACAGATGGGACGCTTAGAGCGCAACCAACTCGGCTGCAGCAATTTGGCGCACGGCTATGCCTCCATGCCTAAGAGTATCAAAATCGAAATGCTTCAGGAAACCGTCCCCAACTTAGGCATCATCACTGCCTACAATGACATGGTTTCCGCACACCAGCCGTTTAAAGACTTCCCTGACCAAATCAAAGACGAAGCACAAAAAAACGGCGCTACCGCCCAAGTCGCCGGCGGCACACCCGCCATGTGCGACGGTATTACCCAAGGCTACGCCGGTATGGAATTGTCGCTGTTTTCCCGCGACGTGATTGCCATGAGTACCGCCATCGGTCTGTCGCATCAAATGTTTGACGGCAGCCTGTTTATGGGCGTGTGCGACAAAATCGTTCCCGGCCTGATGATCGGTGCGTTGTCTTTCGGCCATATTCCCGGCATCTTCGTCCCCGCAGGCCCTATGTCCAGCGGTATCGGCAATAAAGAAAAAGCCCGTACCCGCCAGCTTTTCGCCGAAGGCAAAGTCGGCCGCGATGCCTTGCTTGAAAGCGAAATGGGCTCTTACCACAGCCCGGGTACTTGTACCTTCTACGGCACCGCCAACTCCAACCAAATGATGATGGAAATGATGGGCGTGCACCTGCCTGCCGCCGCCTTTGTCCACCCATATACCGACCTGCGCGAAGCACTGACCCGCTACGCAGCCGGACACCTCGCACGTGGCATCAAAAACGGTACCATCAAACCATTGGGCGAAATGTTGACCGAAAAATCCTTCATCAACGCCCTGATCGGCCTGATGGCAACCGGCGGCTCGACCAACCACACCATGCACCTCGTCGCCATGGCGCGTGCCGCAGGCGTGATTTTGAACTGGGACGACTTCGACGAAATTTCCTCCATCATCCCATTGCTGATCCGTGTGTATCCAAACGGCAAAGCCGACGTGAACCACTTCACCGCAGCCGGCGGCCTGCCTTTCGTTATCCGCGAATTGCTGGACGCAGGCCTGTTGCACGACGATGTCGATACCGTCGTCGGACACGGTATGCGCCACTACACCAAAGAGCCTTTCCTTATCGACGGCAAACTCGAATGGCGCGAGGCCCCCGAAACCAGCGGCAATGAAGACATCCTGCGCAAAGCCGACAACCCGTTCTCCCCAGACGGTGGTTTGCGCCTGATGAAAGGCAACATCGGTCGCGGCGTGATTAAAGTGTCCGCCGTACGCGAAGGCTGCCGCATTATTGAAGCGCCCGCCATTGTATTCAATGACCAACGCGAAGTATTGGCTGCATTTGAACGCGGCGAGTTGGAACGCGATTTCGTCTGCGTCGTCCGCTACCAAGGCCCGCGCGCCAACGGTATGCCCGAGTTACACAAACTGACCCCGCCTTTGGGCATTCTGCAAGACCGCGGCTTCAAAGTGGCGCTGCTGACCGACGGCCGTATGTCCGGCGCATCCGGCAAAGTTCCGGCCTCCATCCACATGACCCCCGAAGCCCTGATGGGCGGCAATATCGCCAAAATCCGTACCGGCGACTTGATCCGCTTCGACTCCGTTACCGGCGAACTCAACGTCCTGATTAACGAAGCCGAATGGAACGCCCGCGAAGTCGAACGTATCGACTTGAGCGCGAACCAACAAGGTTGCGGCCGCGAACTCTTCGCCAACTTCCGCAGCATGACCAGCAGCGCAGAAACCGGTGCCATGAGCTTCGGCGGCGAATTTGCCTAAACCCTTTTCAGACGGCCTCTTAAAACAATCAGGTCGTCTGAAACCATGTTAACGACCCTATTACGATACAGTCCCCAACGGAGACCTAAAATGTCTAAACTGACCCCTCGTGAAATTCTGACTGCCGGCGCAGTTGTGCCGGTAATGGCGATTGACGACTTGAGTACTGCCGTCGATTTGTCCCACGCCCTTGTCGAAGGCGGCATCCCTACCCTCGAAATCACCCTGCGCACCCCCGTCGGCCTCGACGCCATCCGCCTGATTGCCAAAGAAGTGCCCAACGCCATCGTCGGCGCGGGTACGGTTACCAACCCTGAACAGCTCAAAGCCGTCGAAGACGCAGGCGCGGTTTTCGCCATCAGCCCGGGTTTGCACGAATCCCTCGCCAAAGCCAGCCACAACAGCGGCATCCCCCTGATTCCCGGCGTTGCCACTCCTGGCGAAGTCCAACTGGCTTTGGAACACGGCATCGACACCCTTAAACTCTTTCCCGCCGAAGTCGTCGGCGGCAAAGCCATGCTCAAAGCCCTCTACGGCCCTTACGCCGACGTGCGCTTCTGCCCGACCGGCGGCATCAGCCTGGCAACTGCACCCGAGTACTTGGCACTGCCTAATGTCTTGTGCGTCGGCGGCTCATGGCTGACTCCAAAAGAAGCCATCAAAAACAAAGACTGGGATACCATCACCCGTCTGGCTCGCGAAGCTGCCGCTTTGAAACCCAAAGCCTAATCAGGATAAAAGAGCAAAGGCCATCTGAATATAATTTCAGACGGCCTTTTTTATATCAATTAAGCCAACACTTTCCGTGCCGCTTCCACACCCCAATACAAAGCCTCTTCAAATACCGAATAGCTGCTTAAGTCACTGTGTGCGAACAACAATCCGCCATTTCGGTTTCTGATTTTTAATAAAGCCTCATCGCTTAAATAGCCGGGCTTCGGCACGCTCATGCCATGCCCGCGAACAGTAATGTCAACATGGGAAACGTGCCGCCAAAAGCCTTCGCCGTAAGCGGTAAGCAGATCTTGGGCGGCAAGCTGGAGCAGCTCTTCGTCGCTTGCTTCAAGTAGCTGGCGGCGGACGGCTTGTGGCGTATCGTGATTGAGCGCGGCGTAGGCGGTAAAAATCGTGCGTTCAGGACGGGCAACCCGAATAAGCTGGTTGGTCGCAACAACGTAGCCCAGCCCTTGGCTGCCGTAAACCACATTGTCCCACGCAAGTTCGCTGTTGTTTTTTTCTTTTGGGAAACTGTGCAGTTCGAAATTGGAAACCAGCCATGGCGCGTATTCGGGAATATCCAGACCAAATTGTTCTGGATGTTCAATAATGCGTGCGGCAACCATCAGCGGCATGGCAGAGATTACGTGTTGCGCGGTAACGGCAACGGTTTCCCCTTTTACATTATCACGCAACCACACTTCAATCCGGCCGTCTGAAAGCGGTTTGATTTTGACGGAGGAAGCATTAACCGAAGCAGGTTTCTCCAAACGGATACTGTTTTCAGACGGCCATTGCCAGCCTTCCTGCAAACCGGCATGACGGCGTAGGTTTTCAGAAAGATGCGCCAAACCTTCGGGCCAAGTGAGGACGGTTTCTGCATTGTTGCGGGCGGCAAAATAATGCAGTCCGGCAAAGGCAGACACTTGCCCGATGCCTTGTCCGTAATCGTCGCGGCAACAATAATCGAGATACCATAAAAGCTCGGGCGAGTGGTAACCTTCTTGCTCAAGCCATTGTTTAAACGTCAGATTATCGAGTTTGCGCCATGTCTCATCTGCCGATGACAGCGCGATCGGAATGGCAAAAATTTTCTTACCGTCATTGCCGTAAGCCTGTTTCAGACGGCTTATCAAATCAAAAAACCGTTTGGAATCCGCATCTTCTTTCGGCAATAAATGTTCCACCCATTTATCCTGATATAAGAGGCGCGATTCGGGCGCATAGACCAAATCGGTTTCCCTAAAGCTGCCGTCCGACTGCAAAATACCGAAATCCGCCAACATCTCGCGCACATACACGCTTTCTTTCGACGGCAAAGCCAAATAATGCGCACCACTCGGCGCTTTCAGGCCGTCTGAAGATGTATAGGCGGCATTGTTGCCATTGCGCTCAAACCCTTCTGCCAACAATACATCGCGGTGATTATGCTTCGCCAAATACCACAATGATCCCAACCCAGCCGCACCGCCGCCGAGTATCAACGTATTGCATTCATAACGACGGGTCGGCGGACTGAGCAATTCCCCGTCACGCAACAAATGCCCCAACGGTAAGCCGACACGGTTAATAGAAACCGGCGGTTTATGGTTAAGGTATTTGTAAGTCTGCCAAGAAAAAGCAGAAGCAGCGCCAAGCGCGGCTGTATAGCTGAGAAATTGACGGCGGGTTAGCATAATAAATTATTGCTTTTCAGTATTTTTTAGGAAAGCAAGTCGTACACCCTTTTCTCTGTAAGATACCCATTATTTCCAAATGCCTTCATGTTATAGAACCGATAACACTTAACCAGCAATACATTAACATCCCCTAAAATATCAAATGGCGTATGCTTGACATTGAACTTTTTCCCCTTTTGCCAATATTAATAAAACTAAAATAAAGTCAAATCACTGCCTCTATTTACAACCGTCCAATCCACCCGTTCCGCAGCCAACTCCCTGCACAACACTTCCTTCACTTTTTCCAATTTCATACCTCCGCAAATAAATGCGTCTATAGCGGCAAAACGGTGTTCAGGCCAAGTATGGATACTGATATGGGACTCGGCGAGCAGCAAAACGCCGGTTACGCCGCCTGCGCCGCCGAAGGTGTGGAAATGTTTGGTCAATATAGTCGCTTCTGCTGCCTGTGCGGCTGCTACCAAAGCGGTTTTCAGACGGCCTTCATCTTTTAAGATGGCTTCATCGCAGCCATATAAGTCCAATAGACCATGATTACCGGGCATGTGGGTCATTTATGGCCTCCGGAATAGCCGCTTGAATAGCCTCCGTAGCTTCCTCCTGAATGAACTCGGCTACCGTCATCATCCAAATCAGACAAATCTGCATAATTCATCATCGTAACAAAAACAATCAAAGCCATTGCGCAAATAACATATCCCACTCGAGAGATACTCTGTTCGCCATTTTCATCTCTCTTCCGTCCGACTATAAAAAGAGCATAGACACCCCAACCGATAAGAAATATATCGAATAGTGCATCGAAGCCATTCATAAACAATGACGGAATATTGACGATAACCAAAATAGCAATCATCAGAAGTCGTAATTTTTCATCGATATCATCTGCACTCATTTTCACGGTGTAAGATGATATTTTATTGGTCAATTCAAATGCATCTGCAATTTCCCGATAAGCAATTGGGGCACTTCTAGTCCATGTCATTTCGTGACTGTTTAGTTCGGAGCCAATCTTACGGCTTTGTCCGTCTCGGTAATCGCTGTAATAGTTCAAATCACCGTTTCGGACACGCCAATAAAACGCTCCGCTGGCAATCCTGACCCGTCCGCCATAGTCATAAAGTTTGCCATAGCCTTGCGGTTGGCGGTTGCGGTCGAGGCGCGGCCAATCGTTCAAGGTTTCGGAAATATTCCAACCTTCATCAGCTTCAACCAGCCATAAGAAACCCTGAGTTGGGTTGTAAAGCAGATACTCTGTCCACTGCCCTTCTGGTGCCAATGTATGTTTGGCACCTTTGAACAAGTTATCAAATGTTTCCTGCGCATCTGTTTCTAAATATCTAATTGCGCCGATAACATGAAACTCTTTATTTTTCAGACGGCCTGTCGATCCGACAGGCAAAGTAAACATCGTATTTTGCGACAAACGCAGATTATTGGCGGTAATAAGCTCCGCTTTATCCTTACCGACTGCCAATTCGCTGCCGCAACTTTGACAGCTCAGATGGGAAGTCAGCCCGTTTACCCAATGAATGGATGAGCCGCAGTTAGGACAGTTTTCTGAAGTAATACTGCCTTTCAGACGGCCTGCGCTTTCTTTAATTTCATCTTCGTGGCGCGTGTTTTCCAGCTTCAAATCATCTAGGTTTACCATCCGACCGAAGAAGGCTTCGGGTGTTTTGTTGCTGTAATCGAGCGTAATGAAAAGGTTTTCGCAACGCCAGTCGGAAACCCGATTTTCTGTATCCTCTTTCAAAACAAACGGCAATTCGCCCTGCGCGGCGGCGCGTTTCAAGCTGATTTTGCGGACATCGGAGGCAATATAGTGCTTATCTTGGAAAGTCAGCTCGCTAAATCCGGCTCGCGTGTCTTCAAATTTCGGCGGATTATCGATTTCGACCGGCATGGTCATCACATACAAATCGCCCGCCTCAGAAAGCCAACCGGCTCTGCCGTCGTCAAACAGCGCATACCATTCATTCCACGCACCATCGTCGTATTGCACCTGAAGCCGTCCGACCAAGGTAAAGCGTTGAGCGACAAATGTGCCGCTGGTTCCGATTTGCAGCGGACTAAAATCTTCCAGCAATGCGGAATCGCGGCCGGAGTCGACAACGCCGTTATCTTGCCGCACCAGCATGCTGTTGCAATAGCCGCACACCAGCGTCACGGCAGAAGCAGAATGCGCTTCGACAGGTGCGCCGCAGCTTGGGCAGTCGGTTTTGAAGAAAGGAGTTTGAGACATGGATTTGCTTTTCCAGAATGGGTTGGAGTGTTTCAGACGGCCTTAGCGTTTATATCAACTGGTTTTATCAATGATTTCAGATTAAAACGCCGAACGGACTCAATCAAATGATTCAAAAGGCCGTCTGAAACCTTTTCACAGAAGCAGATACGCTTCTTTGAATGATATTTTTCAGACGGCCTTCAATTGATTAACCAATCAGCTGCTTCAACACTTCAGCCTTGGCCTTATCAAAATCTTCTTGCGAAATCAAACCGCCATCCAGCAAAGACTTGAGTTTCACCAATTTAGCCTGCGGATCTTCGGCAGCCGGCTGAGCATTTTGCTGAGCCTGTTGCGTATTCGGCTGCATCATGCCCGCCATGGCACCCGCCATCGCCTGACCAATACCGGCACCTACGCCCAAACCTGCACCGATTCCGGCAAGTCCGCCTTCATTTTGTGCCGCAAGTGGGATAGATTCGGCGGTTTGATATTGGGTGTAGCGTCCCAAATCGCCGATAACGCCCATTGAAATTTTCTTATCCAACGCAGCCTGAATAGACGCAGGCAAGGTAATGCTTTCAACAGTGAAGTTTTCCAGCGCCAAACCCAGCTTGGCAAATTCCGCGCCAAGCAATTCGCCGATTTTTTGCGACAGCAAAACTTGGTTCGCCGCCATATCCAAGAATGGGATACCGGAGCTGCCAAACGCGGCCGACAATTGGGTGACTGCAATATTGCGCAGTTGGTTTTCCAAATCTACGCCGCTGTATTGCGCCGCCACACCGCTGACTTCTTTAAAGAATTTTGCCGGGTCGCTGATGCGGTAAGAATACATACCGAACGAACGCAGTTGCACCGCGCCAAACTCGGCATCGCGCACGGTAACTGGTTGGGACGTCCCCCATTTTCGTGCGAGCTGTTGTTTGGTATTGAAAAAGTAAACATCCGATTTAAACGGAGACTCAAAAAGCTTGTCCCAGTTTTTCAAGTTGGTCAGCACTGGCAGCGTTTGCGTATTGAGCGTATAACGTCCCGGCCCGAACACATCGGCGGTTACGCCTTCATCGACAAACATCGCCATCTGCGCCTCACGCACAGTCAGGCTTGCACCGTTTTGGATCTCCTCATCGGCAATCGGAAAACGCCACATCAGCAGGCTGTCATCGGGATTCGGCCATTGAATGACGTCGATAAACTGTTTCTTGATAAAGTTGAACATCGCAGTTCCTTATTTGAAGAAGAAGGGATAACTTATGGGCAGTCAGGTCAATTTGCCTGGTTGGTTATATCTCTTATTTTATATAAATAGAATGTCATACGATATTAACATTCAAAATGTCTTTATGCATGGGAATAGAGTGAGTGGCTGTATCTATTTTTAGTGTTAAACCCACTAACCGACCCAGAAACATTAATATATCATTAAAATTCATGCAGACTCTGTTTTACACTATTTTTCTGCTTTTACCTGCGCTATATCATAAAAAAGACAAATACAGGTAGAAAATCATTAAACACCATACCAAGCGTTCACTACACCTGTTAATATTTACCAAATCCTAGAAATTCATCATGCTGTATTTTCAAATTATCACATTGGCTTTCATAAAGTAAAAGGAATTTATATGAAAAATTCTGCTCATTTCTGTTTTGCTGTGTTAGTACTCTCTGCTGCCGTAAGTACACAGGCTGCCCGCCCTGTTGAATTTACCGTTGGTAGCGAATATTACAACGAGACCTATCGCGAATACGAAAAAGATGGTAGTCGCTTAATGCAGCAAAAAGGCAACTTATGGTCTATTAATGCCGGCGTAAAATACCGCTTCAACGATCGCCATGCGGCAAAATTAGAAGGCCGTTATTCGCGCGGTAAAACAGATTACACAGGAAGCGTACAATATATAACCGAGGATTATATCGACGATTCAGCAAGTTATGGCTCAGCTACACTCAAAAATGCACCACGCCGCGCATACGATATCCGTGCCTTATACGAATATACACTCCCGATTAATGATCGCTTTAGCATTACTGCCGGAGCCGGCTTGGGACACCGTGTTCTGAGAGACTTAAGTAGCCGCATTGATCCTAATGATTATGACCGCAAAAACCGAACCACATATGCGCAAATCAATACCGGAGTAAATATCGCCCTTCCTGCAAACTTTGAGATATCTCCCCGCATTGCCTACAATCGTGCCGTAAAAGGCCGCCAATATTCTTACGAACCCGACCAGGTAGAAACCCGAATGAAACAAGGCGGCGGACAAGGGATTGAGGTTGAAGTGCCTATATCTAAAAAATTCGCTAACGGCTCCAAAATCAGCCTCACTCCATTCTATCGCGGCTGGAAAGTTAAAGAATCGAACCTTACCGTTACGGAAGAGTATGACTCATATGGATTGGGATCTATAGAACCTAAAAACCACACCCACGAAGCGGGCATAAGATTGCAATACTCTTTCTAATTTGATGAGTTTAAGTAGTTAAAACGTTTCAGACGGCCTTGTATATAACAGGCCGTCTGAATTTTTTGATACTTTCAGAATTTCACTATAACGCCAATACCATCAGGCATAAGCCATTATCAGTCAAAAAAATCTACCGATAATTTCTCCAGGCAGGAGTCAGGATCAGCACATCTTTTGCTATCCAACCGACCATCAAAATCAAGTCAAGCAAGCCGCATTCAAAATGCCGATCGAGATGGACACTGCACCAAACAGCGCGCCGACGGCGACATTGTTGCCGATAAGTTCTGGGGTAGCGTCTTTAATCATCATTGTTGCAGCGAAATAGACAAAAATCTGAATCACTGCTGCGGCAAGTCCCCACAGGATAAAATCGATGAAGCTGACGCTGTGTGCAATGCTTGAGGCAAGCGTCAGACAGAAACCGACCAACGCGCCGCCAAACGATAAGGCGCAGGCAAGGTTGCCGTTTTTAATCAGGCGCAATTCTTCGGCGGGGGTAATCCGCAGATATACGGCACCGAAAACTACAGTCATGGCGATACCTGCCAACATATATTGCAGGTACAGCAGATATTGGGACAGAGAAATACTCACGATAAGATTCCTTAGTTTGCAATAAAGTGATTATGCCATATTTTTGAAGATAAACCCTTCTGAAAATACGGCATTTTAGAAGCGCTTCAGGCCGTCTGAAACAGCCTGATTTTTAATTCATGTTTTATTACGATAATTGTTGACGATTTTTGTATGTTTATGTAACTATTGCGCACTGCCATTTAATTAGAGTAAAGAGGAGAATTATGAGCATGCTCGCCGCTATCCGCCCTAAAGAGCCTTTGCGCCATCTGCGCTGGTTTGACATGCTGATTGTTACCGCCATCCTGTTCGGTCAATTTGCCTACCGTTCTACCCAACTTTATATCGCCAGCCTGATGCCGCAAGTGGAAACAGCTGCTGCTACCGAAGAAGTGCGCGATACTGCGGTAACCGGCGTGGCTTATTCGGAAAACATGAGCCTGCAGTTGACGCTGCTTGCTATTGCTCTGATTTACCTCATTATTCGCCGTTTCGACTTCAAACAATTGCCGATTCGCTTTAATTTAGGCGTATTGTTTTGGACGCCTGTGATTTTTATCCTGATGGGTCTGACCGCCGATGCGGTGACTTCGTTAAGCGGCGGCTACAATTACTTTACCACTGAAATATTCCAATACATCAAACCATTATCCATCTTCGACAAATTCGCCGCCCTTGCGCCGATGGCCATCCTCTACGGCCTTTTAAACGGCTTTTACGAAGAATTCTGTTTCCTCGGCCTTTTAACCTGCGTGGAAGACAAATACAAATGGCAAGCATTGGCCTATTCGACCTTGGTTCGCGTCTCCTTCCATACTTACCAAGGCATGCTTTGGGCGACCGTTATCGGCGTTGTTTTCGGCTTGATGTACTACTTCTTCTACAAATACAAAGTCAAAAACCTGCTGCCGTTTTTCCTGATTCACGCCTTGGCAGATATCTTCGGCTCCGGCTTCATCTATTTGATTTGCGCTTAATGGCAACGGTTGTATGAATAAACAAGGCCGTCTGAAACATCATTTTTCAGACGGCCTTTTATTATCTATCGGTTTACTTAATCAAAGTAATTGCCACATCAGCATCTTCGGTTGCAACTGCCTCAATCACTGCATCGCCGCCAAACCGCAAAATCGAGCCTGCGCCGACCGTATGTTTTTCAGTCTGATTCAGCGTCACGTCAAAGCTTCCTTTTCCAACGGCAAAAATCAACGTTTTAAAACCCGGATGATCGTGCGGCTTAATCTGCTCCCCTTTCTTCATGTCTTTCTTAACGACCATGTAATTTTCGCCGCTGAAAATCTTACCGTTTTCGGAAGAAACCTCCCCCAAAGGCGCGGCAGAAACGGCAACGGAAAACAAAGCGGACAGCAATACGGCAGAAATATTGGATACTTTCATGGCAAGCCTTTCTTAAAAACAGAACCCCCATTCTATAAAAACCCACTTCATTGTTCAATAATAATTCTCATTTTCTAATAAAAGGCCGTTGAAGCCCAACGATATTTTTCAGACGGCCTGATTGACCTGTATAATATTTTCTTATTAATAAAATCGCTTTACATACCCATCAAATGGAAACCATCAGAAAAGATCCGCTCGGCTCGGCATGGGTGGTTATTGCCGCGCTCGGCTTTACCGTCATGAACCTCTCCGTCAAAGCCGCCTCTACACATTTCGGCTTTTCCAGCGGCGAGCTGGTCTTTTGGCGCATGCTGGTCTCCACCCTGTTCTTAGGCATCATGGCCAAAGCGCAAGGCAACACATTTTCCACGCCGCATTGGAAAACCCATCTCAACCGCAGCGTCATCGGCACGCTTGCCATGATGTGCACGCTTTATTCCGTCATACATCTGCCGCTGGCAACAGGCGTCACGCTCAACTACACGTCCTCCATCTGGCTTGCCATTTTTTCATTTTTCATTTTAAAAGAACGAATTACACTTTATACCCAAGCCATTTTGGTTATGGGCTTTATCGGCGTTATCCTGTTGCTCAACCCATCTTTTCAAGGCGGACAAGAATTTGCCGCACTGGTCAGTTTGGCAGGCGGCGCCATGTCAGGCTGGGCGTATTTGCAAGTGCGCGAACTCTCGCTTTTGGGCGAACCGGGCTGGCGCGTGGTGTTTTATCTGTCGCTTACCGGCCTGATTATGTCCGCCATTTGGAGCTGCTTTACCGGCTGGCATCCGCTGACCGCGTCTTCCCTGCCCTATCTGGCCGGCATCGGCATCTCCGCCATGATTGCACAATTGGCCATGACCCGCGCCTATAAGGTCGGGAAGAAATTTACCGTTGCCTCGCTTTCCTACCTAACCGTCGTTTTCTCCGCCCTATCCGGCGTACTGCTTTTCGGCGATAAAATCACTTGGCAGGAAGCCGCCGGCATGGTTATCATTGTTGCAGGCGGCGTGTTCAGCAGTTTTACTCCGGCCTCAATCAAAAAATTTCTGATGAAGCAATAATTTAACAAGGAGAACACCATGATTTCCATCCGCGAACAATCTTACGGCTTAAACGTAGCGCTGTACAACGAGTTCACTTTGGACGATTTCCGCCAATTGGAAGAAGCCTTGTTGGCCGCAAAACAAAAAATCCATCTGCCCGACATCCTGTTGGATTTGTCCATGCTAAAAGACTTCACCATCGATATGGCGGTCGAGCAAATCAAATTCCTCAACCAACACGAAACCGACTTCGGCCGCGTTGCCGTCATTACCGACGACATCTGGATCAAACTCGGCGCGCGCCTTTCCAGTCTCCTGACCAACCAACACCCAAAATATTTCAGCGATGCTACCGAAGCGCAGGCTTGGTTGTTGGCAAGCAATTTGAAATAAAGACAAGGCCGTCTGAACGCATTACCTGAGCAAATTCAAAACCGCTTAGGCTCAAAATCAACGGTATCACAATATTTTTTAAAGCATCAAAAAGGCCGTCTGAAACCTTGCAACCTGCAAGGTTTCAGACGGCCTTTCATCGTTTTTATTCAAAAACTTACATAACACTCAATACATCAATACCCAACAACTCCAAGCCTTGTTTCAGCGTGTCGCCGGTCAGCTTCGCCAGTTGCAGGCGGCTGTTGCGGGTTGCACCTTCTGATTTCAAAATCGGGCAGGCTTCGTAGAAGCGGCTGAACAGAGTGGCGATTTGATAGAGGTAGGCGGCGAGGTAGTGCGGATAAGCGGTATCTGCCACGCTTTGCAGTACGTCTTCAAATTTCAACAGCTCTGCGGCCAGTTGTTTTTCCAAAGGTTCGGTCAAAACGGTTGGCGCAGTTGCGTCCCATTCGCCGGCTTTGCGGAATACGCTTTGTACGCGTGTGTAGGCGTATTGCAGGTAGGGGGCGGTATTGCCTTCAAACGAAAGCATGGCGTCCCAGTCGAACACATAATCGCTGGTGCGGTTTTTGCTCAAGTCGGCGTATTTGACTGCACCGATGCCGACGGTTTTACCAATTTTACCTGCTTCGTCTGTGCCCAATTCAGGGTTTTTCTCTTTCACCAAAGCGGTGGCGCGTTCAACGGCTTCGGTCAGCAGGTCAACCAGTTTTACGGTGTCGCCGCTGCGCGTTTTGAACGGTTTACCGTCTTTGCCCATCATGGTGCCGAAGCCGATAAACTCGGCTTTTACATCTTCCGGCAGATAGCCTGCTTTGCGGGAAGTGGTAAAGAGTTGCTCAAAGTGCAGGGCTTGGCGGTGGTCGACGACGTACAGCAAGCGGTCTGCATGAAGCGTGCCGACACGGTAGCGCAAACATGCCAAGTCGGTGGAAGCATAAAGGAAGCCGCCGCCTTGTTTTTGCACGATAAATGCGGCAGGTTCGCCGTCTTTGTTTTTGAACTCGTCCAAGAACACGACTTTCGCGCCGTCGTCTTCGACTGCCAAACCTTTTTCGACCAAATCATCGACTACGGGTTGCAAATCGTCGTTGTATTTCGATTCGCCTGCCACGTCTTCAGGACGCAGTTTCAAGCCCAGCGTGTCATAAACGGCTTGGGCGTGCGAGAGTGAAATATCGACAAACTGTTTCCACAATGCCAAAACGGTTTCATCGCCGCCTTGCAGCTTCACAACGTATTCGCGTGCGGTGTCGGCGAAGGCAGGATCTTCGTCAAAGCGCACTTTGGCGGCGCGGTAAAACTGCTCCAAATCCGCCAGCTCAAACGCGGCATTGTCTTTTTGCTGCTCAACCAAATAAGCGACCAACATGCCGAACTGCGTACCCCAGTCGCCGACGTGGTTTTGACGGATAACGGTGTTGCCCATAAATTCCAACACGCGCGAAATGCTGTCGCCGATGATGCTGGAACGCAGATGGCCGACGTGCATTTCTTTGGCAAGATTAGGAGAGGAATAGTCGATAACGACGGTTTGAGGTTTGTCGGTTTTCGCTACGCCGAAACGCGCGTCGCTCAAGGCCGTCTGAATGTTTTGGGCGAGGAACTCAGGACGCAGGCGCAGGTTGATAAAGCCCGGGCCGGCTACTTCCGCACTTTCAATCACAGCGTTGTCCGCCAATGCCTCGGCCACTTTTTGCGCCAATTCGCGCGGATTTTGTTTGGCTTTTTTCGCCGCACCCATCACGCCGTTGATTTGGAAATCGCCGAAGTCGGGATTTTTCGCCGCCTGCAATACGACGGGGCTGTCGGACAAACCGGCAGCGGCAAAGGCTGCTTGGGCTTCACGTTCGACGGTTTGGTATAAATTCATGTTGTCGGTCTCTATCAATTCAAATCAGGCGGTATTTTAAAAGAATTTCGGGCTTTAAAACAGGGCAAGCTGCAATACTTTTCCAGCGGCTTGTTATATGATTGCATTCTGATTCAACGATCTTGCCGTAAAGGCCGTCTGAAAGGAAAAGCCATGAACCCCAAAAATACGCTTTGTCTGATTGTCGATATTCAAGAACGCCTGCTGCCCGCCCTTTCCGGCGCGGACGAAATGGTGGAACGCTGCCGCCTGCTGATTCAAGGTTTGACGGCTTTGGACGTACCCTTTGCCGTAACCGAACAATATCCGAAAGGTTTGGGCAGCACCGTATCCGCCGTATCGCTGCTGTTGCCAGAAGGTACGCCTGTTGTCGAGAAAACCCGATTCTCGGCGTTTTTACCTGAAATTCAGGAAATCTTACGCAAAAACGACATCAAAAACGTTATTTTAGTGGGAGCAGAAGCGCATATCTGTATGCTTCAGACGGCCTTGGATTTGAAGACGCAAGGTTACGCCGTATCCCTGCCTTTCGAATGCACCGCCTCGCGCACAACAGCCAACCGCGACAATGGTTTGGCGCAACTAAGCCGTCAGGGCATTACCGTTTCCAATGTCGAAAGTATTTTGTTCCAACTGCTCGGCGATGCCAAACATCCGGCCTTTAAGACTATCTCCAAACTGATTCAATAACAGGCCGTCTGAAATGCAATACACCATCCGCCCTGCCCTGCGCCAAGACTTGCCCGCCATCGTCGATATTTACAACAGCACCGTGGCCACGCGCCAATCCACCGCCGATTTATCGCCGACCACGGTTGCCGAGCGTGAAATGTGGTTTGCCGCGCACACGGACAAACGCCCGATCTACGCCCTTTACGATGCCGACGGCACCGTATTGGCCTGGGGCAGTTTCAGCGACTACCATCCGCGCTACGCCTACCACATCAGTGCGGAAGTCAGCGTTTATGTCCGCCACGATATGCGCGGCGCAGGCGTAGGCAAAATCCTGTTGCGGCATATGCTCGAACGCGCGCCATCCTTAGACATCCGCAACGTCATCGCGCTTGTGTTCGGCCACAACTATCCGAGCCTGAACCTGTTTCACCGTTTCGGTTTTGAAGAATGGGGGCGGCTGCCGCAAGTCTGCGATTTGGACACCATGTTGGCAGACGTGGTGATTTTGGGCAAAAGGATTGTGGATTGATTACGACAAAGGCCGTCTGAAAACTGAATTCAGACGGCCTTTTGACGGCAAAACCTTTATTCCGGTTTCTTCGCCAGCATGGTAACGAATTTAAACTGAATCGGATTGCCAAATTCGTCTTTCGCGTGCATCGAGCCCAGCTCTTCCTTGTATTCCACCAATTCCCAATCCTTATAGTATTCGCGCAACTCGCCCTCGCCGAACTTGAATGGGAACGGCATCGGGCAAGGGAAATCTTCAGTATCCATCGCAGACACTATCAGATTGTAGCCGCTGGGGTTGGTGTGTTCCTTCATATTGGCAATCACGTCAGGAACGTAACGCGGCATCAGGAACATAAACACCACGGTCGCCACCATATAATCGAAGTTTTCCTGAATATTGGCGGCGTTGAGGTCGTATTCAAACGCGCGGACATTCAACTCTTCAATACGCGCCAGCTCTTCCACGTTTTGAACCGCATGGGGATTATTATCGACAGCGGTAACGTCAAAACCTTTCAAACCCAAATACAGCGCATTGCGCCCCTGACCGCAGCCCATATCCAAAACCTTGCCGACGGGCACGATGCCTTCGGCGGCACGGACGGCCGAATGTGTCGCGCTCATGCCGTATTTCTTATTAAAATAGTCCGCCGCCTCGCAGTAAAACGACAGTTGGATTTCCGTATCTTGCGTTTGCGGCGCGATAAAGTGCCATGCTTGCGGATGGATAATCCAATCATCGCTTTCAGGCGTCAGCTCGTGCGTAGCCGTAACATTGCCCGCCTCGTCCACTTCATTGAAGTTCAGACGGCCTTGGAGGACATTGAGGCAGCCCCAAGTACCGGCGGCGGTATTGTGTTTGGACAACAAAGCTTCGGGAATCTCGTCCGCCGTCCACACCGGCATCTGTTTGTAACAAAACAATTCTTGCTGTTCGCTCATCATATTTCCTTTCTATTTTGACGGTTTCAACACAGCTTCTGCCAAGGCTTTTTGAATGGCAATCACGCTCTTGTCGCTTTTAAACTGCAAGGTTTCGGTTGGTGCTTCGCTGGAAGAAACCCAAATCTTCAGCTCGGCATCCAAATCGAAATGGCCCGAGGTTTCCACCGAAAAGCGCGATACGGAACGGTACGGAATCGAACGGTAAGACACTTTCTTGCCGGTCAAACCCTGTTTGTCCACCAACACCAGCCGATATTCGGTAAACACAATCAAATCGCGCACCAGGCTGAATGCCATTTTTACCTGTTCGCCATCAATCAGGATATTTGCCAAATCGCGTTCCACCGCATCTGCGTCTTTTTGCGAAGCATTGCCCAAAAGGCCGCTGAACAATCCCATATCTACCTGCTTTCTATACGAGTGATAAAGTGCAGGGTATTTTACACGCGCAAACCGTATTTGCCGATATTTCAGACGGCATTTGCCGATATTTCAGACGGCCTTATGTTATGATACCGCCTTATTCGACAAAGACATGCCCATGGATAAACCCGTTTACCTCTACACAGACGGCGCATGCAAAGGCAACCCCGGCGCAGGCGGCTGGGGGGTATTTATGCGCTACGGCACACACGAAAAAGAACTGTTCGGCGGCGAAGCCGAAACCACCAACAACCGCATGGAGCTGACCGCCGTTATCGAAGGACTGAAATCCTTAAAACGCCGCTGCCAAGTCGTTATCTGCACCGACTCGCAATACGTCAAAAACGGCATGGAAAGCTGGATACACGGCTGGAAAAAAAACGGCTGGAAAACTGCCGCCAAAAAACCGGTTAAAAACGACGATTTATGGAAAGAGCTGGATAGTCTGGTTCAACAGCACGATGTCCGCTGGACGTGGGTCAAAGGCCACGCCGGACACTCTGAAAACGAAAAAGCCGACGAGCTTGCTAATCAAGGGGCGGCAAAATTTGCATAACACTTCACCCATGACTGTACTCAAATATCTCAAACCATTCTTTTGGATTGCTATCATTGCATTGATTTGTGTGACGCCAAAAGCACTTATGTCCGCCTATTCGCCCTTTCATGATGTCGATGATTTTTTTCGCTTTGGCTTATGCGATCACGTTAAGAGTGCCGAAGAATGTGCCGACTGAATCACGCCTACCTATTTATTTTGGTGGTTTATACCTGAACCGTGGCTGTTCACATTCATCACGCTGACTGCTATTTACCTCATTCTAAAAATCCTGATGGCAATCATCCGATTCCTATTCAGACTAAAAAAGAGAAAACCATGACCTGCCCCATCTGCACTGCCGACAACGAAGATATTTTGCTGCAAACGCCAAACCTGCGCGTGATCGCCGTCCACAATGAAGCCGGCGCACCGGCATTCTGCCGCGTTATTTGGAATAACCATGTCTCCGAGATGACCGACCTTTCCCCTGCCGAACGCAACGAAATCATGGAAATGGTGTATCAGGTTGAAGCCGCAATGCGCCAAGTCTTCCGCCCGGCCAAAATCAATCTGGCCAGCCTCGGCAATGTTGTGCCACACCTGCATTGGCACGTCATCGCCCGTTTTGAAAACGACGCCAATTTCCCCGCGCCGATTTGGGCTGCGCCCGTCCGCGAACACGGTATGGCCTTGCCCGAAAACTGGCCGGAACAAATCAAAAACTTAATCGCTTAAACTTTCAGACGGCCTGTAAGGTCCGACACGCCAAGTTCAGGCCGTCTGAACATATAACGAAAGGAAAACCTCAATGAACTCTACCACGCGTCGCCATTTCCTGCGTACCTGCTCTGCCGCGGCAGGCGCAGGGTTGTTGCAAGCCTGCGGCACAGGCACGACCACCACGCCGCAAACAAAAACCACATCTACCACCGCGAAAGCCCAAACCGTGCAACCTAAGCAACCCCATCCGCCACGTTCCGGCGACAACCTCCTGCGCGTTGTTGCGCCGTCAGGCTTCGCCGAAGACCCCAACCGCGTGACCACCGGCCTGACCCGCCTCTACAACGCAGGCTTTACCGTAACCAACCAACAGGCAGGCAGCCGCCGTTACCAACGCTTTGCCGGCAGCGATGCCCAACGCGCCGCCGACTTCCAAGACGTTGCCAGCGGTCGTGTCGAAACGCCTAAAGTCTTGATGGGCCTGCGCGGCGGCTACGGCGCGGCACGCATCCTGCCGCAAATTGACTTTGCCTCACTCGGTGCCAGAATGCGCGAACTCGGCACATTATTCTTCGGTTTCAGCGACGTGTGTGCCGTCCAACTCGCCCTGTTGGCCAAAGGCAATATGATGAGCTTTGCAGGCCCGATGGTGTACAGCGAATTCGGTAAAGCAGACCCCAGCGTCTTTACCATGGATTCATTCATCCGCGGCACGACCAACAACGTCAACATCGTTGATGTTCCGACCATCCAACGCGCCGATGTCAACGTCGAAGGCACATTGTGGGGCGGCAACCTCAGCGTTCTCGCCTCCCTCGCCGGTACGCCTTACATGCCCGATATTCAAGGCGGCATCCTCTTTATCGAAGACGTCAGCGAGCAACCCTACCGCATCGAGCGTATGCTCAATACGCTTTATCTGTCAGGTGTTTTGCAAAAACAACGCGCCATCATCTTCGGCGATTTCCGCATGGGCACCATCCGCGACGTGTACGACTCCAGCTACGATTTCTCCGCCGTAGTCAATCACATTTCGCGCACCGCCAAGATTCCTGTGTTGACCGGCTTCCCATTCGGCCACATCACCAACAAAACCACTTTCCCTTTGGGCGCGCATGCCAAAGTCCGCAGTACCGGCAACGGCGGTTATTCCGTAACCTTCAGCGGCTATCCTACGCTGAATCCGTCCGTGCTGACACTCGACAGCCTGCTGCCGCCTCCTGTTCCGACTTACGACAGTACTATCTACCGCGACAGCATTACTGAAGAAGTCACCGAATAAGGCTTGTTCAAATAAAAAGGCCGTCTGAAACCCAGTTTCAGACGGCCTTTTGATCTTAAGTCTTAACCATAACGCCGTTGAAAATCTTTCATAAAGTCGGCCAACGCGTTTACACCTTCAAGCGGCATCGCATTGTAAATGCTGGCACGCATACCGCCGACGGTTTTATAGCCCTTAAGCAGGCACAAGCCCTGCAACTCGGCTTCCAACACAAAGCGGCGGTCCAAGTCTTCGCTTGCGGTTTTGAAGACCACGTTCATTTTGGAGCGCGCATCAGGATGAATATCATTGATGTAAAAACCGCCGCTGCCGTCTATCGTCTCATACAAGGTTTGCGCCTTTATTCGATTGACCGCTTCAATTTTTTTCACACCGCCCTGCGTTTGCAGCCAGCGGAACACCAAGCCCGACATATAAATCGCATAAGTGGAAGGCGTGTTGTACATACCGTCGCGGTTGATGTGCGAACGGTAGTTAAACACATCGGGAATATCGTTCGGACAACGCTCCAGCAAATCCTCGCGGATAATGACCACGGTCGCACCGGCAGGGCCAATATTTTTTTGCGCGCCGGCATAAATCAAGCCGTAATCGGACACATTAAACTCACGAGACAAAATCTCGCTCGACATATCGCACACCAGCGGCGGCAGGCCGTCTGAAAGTTTGGGGACGTTTTGATACTGCAAGCCGTTTACGGTTTCATTAATCGCAAAATGAACAAACGCGGAATTCGGGTTGACATCCCAATCCTCCACCGCAGGCAGGTTTTTATAGGCATATTGCTCGCCGCCATGCGCAGCCAAACGGATTTCGGCATTGCTCAAACGGCTCATCTGCTCATAGGCAATACGGCTCCAGTTGCCCGTTACCACCGCGTCGGCAGTCGCAAAACCGTGCGCCAAATTCATGGCCACCATATTAAATTGCGTGGTCGCACCGCCCTGTAAAAACAGGATTTTATAGTTGGACGGAATATTCAAAAGCTGGCGCAAGTCTTGTTCGGCATGATACAGAATACCCAAAAACATATCCGAACGGTGGCTCATCGCCATCACGGGAAAGCCCGTACCGTTGTAGTCGAGCATTTCCTGTTGCGCGGTACGCAATACCGCTTCCGGCAATACGGCAGGACCGGCGGAAAAATTGTAAATCGGGTGTGCAGACATTGCAGCCTTCTTTCTTATTCGGTGGGTATAAAGAAATTGTAGAACCGCCTTGCACATTGTGCAAGCACGAAAAATCCGGAAATACAAGGCCGCCTGAAAATAAAGAAATACCAATTATTTGTTTTTCAAAAAAATTTCAAAAACACTACATCAAAACTTGTCAACAATTTCCTTTTCAGACGGCCTCAACCCTATCCTTTACATTTAAGCAATCACTTCAAAAAATCCACGCCAAATCAACACTTTTCTTTTATCTTGAAAACAGTTATAATAGGCCAATTTTTCAAATCACACGAAAAATGGCCGCGCGGCCATTTTTTTGTTTATGTACTTCTGGAGAAGCATGGATATTCAAAGCATTCTTGATAAAACCCTGCCCGGCTTGGGCTACGAGCTGGTCGATTTCGAACTGACCGCACAAGGCGATTTGCGCGTTTTCATCGATAAAGAAGGCGGCATCACCGTCGAAGACTGCGCCACTGTCAGCAACCATCTGAGCCGCGTGTTTATGGTTGAAGACATCGACTACAAACGTTTGGAAATCTCCAGCCCTGGCCTTGACCGTCCGCTGAAAAAAGCCGCCGACTTCGTACGCTTTGCCGGCCAGAACGCCAAAATCAAAACACGCCTGCCGATTGATGGTCAGAAAAACTTCATCGGCCGCATCGAATCTTGCGAAAACGACATCGTTACCGTCTCTTTCGACGGCAAAACTGCCCAAATCGAATTGAGCAACATCGATAAAGCCCGTTTGCGCCCCGAATTTAAATTTTAAAAACCGATTACTTGGAGATTCTAGAAAATGAGTCGCGAAATGTTACAGCTGGCCGAAGCGCTGGCAAGTGAAAAAAACGTTGAAACGGAAGTCGTATTCAAAGCCCTTGAATTCGCTCTCTCTACTGCTGCCAAGAAAAAAGCCGACCGCGAGCACATGGACGTGCGCGTCGAAATCGACCGCGATACCGGCGAATACCAAACCTTCCGCCGCTGGCTGATTGTTGCCGATGAAGACTACACCTACCCCGACGTAGAAAAAACCATCGAGGAAATCCAAGAAGAAATTCCCGGCACAACCATCCAAATCGGCGAATACTACGAAGAGCAGCTGCCAAACGAAGGCTTCGGCCGCCAAGCCGCGCAAACTGCCAAACAAATCATCCTGCAACGCATCCGTGATGCGGAGCGCGAGCAAAACCTGAACGAGTTCCTCGCCTCTAAAGAAGACATCGTTTCCGGTACAGTAAAACGTGTCGAGCGCCACGGCATCATCGTTGAAGTCGTCGCGGGCAAACTTGACGCCCTGATTCCGCGCGAAGAAATGATTCCGCGTGAAAACTTCCGCAGCGGCGACCGCATCCGCGCCCTCTTCCTGCGCGTGGACGAAATCGGCAATACCGGCCGCAAACAAGTTATTTTGAGCCGTACCAGCGGCGACTTCTTGGCCAAACTCTACGCCAACGAAGTGCCTGAAATTGCAGACGGCCTGTTGGAAATCCGCGAAGTAGCACGCGACCCAGGTCAACGCGCCAAAGTTGCCGTTAAAGCCAACGACCAACGCATCGACCCGCAGGGTACTTGTATCGGCGTGCGCGGTTCCCGTGTTAACGCCGTGAGCAACGAATTGTCCGGCGAACGCATCGACATCGTATTGTGGTCTCCTGAGCCTGCCCAATTCGTGATGAATGCGCTGTCTCCTGCCGAAGTGAGCCGTATCGTGATTGATGAAGACAAACACGCGGTTGACGTGATCGTTGACGAAAACCAACTGGCACTGGCTATCGGCCGCGGCGGTCAAAACGTCCGCCTGGCTTCCATCCTGACAGGCTGGCAGCTGAACATCATGACCGTTGAAGAAGCCGACGAGCGCAATGCCGCCGAAGATGCCGTTATCCGCAACCTCTTCACCACCCACTTGAACATCGACGACGAAACCGCCGATATCTTGGTGGAAGAAGGCTTTGCCACATTGGAAGAAGTTGCTTACGTTCCAGCGGCAGAATTGCTCTCGATTGACGGCTTTGACGAAGAAATCGTTGAAACCCTGCGCAACCGCGCACGCGACGCGATCCTGACCATTACCATCGCCGCAGAAGAAAAACTGGGTGAAGTGTCTGAAGACATGCGCAATCTGGACGGCGTAGATTCCGATATGTTGCGCAAACTGGCCGAAGCCGGCGTTACCCAACGCGATGATCTGGCCGAGTTGTCTGTTGACGAATTGGTCGAAATTACCGGTATTGACGAAGAAGAAGCCAAAAAAGTGATTTTGGCTGCACGCGAACACTGGTTTACTGAAGAAAATAACTAAGGGGGTAATGAATGAGTAATACAACCGTAGCGCAATTTGCCGCCGAACTAAACCGCCCCGTCGATGATTTGCTTAAACAATTGAAAGAAGCCGGGGTCAACAAAAACAGCGGCAATGACAGCATAACCACTGACGACAAACAACTGTTGACTGCTTACCTGCAAAAGAAAAACGGCAGCAACAGCGGCACCATCAGCATCCGCCGCAAAAAAACCGAAGTCAGCACCGTTGACGGCGTAAAAGTGGAAACACGCCGCCGCAGCCGTGCCGTTACCATTCCTTCTTCCGAAGAATTGGCAGCAGAAGCCAAAGCCAAAGTAGCAGCAGAAAACCAAAGAGCCGAAGCAGAAAAAGCAGCCGCTCAAGCTGCCGAAGAAAAAGCCAAAGCTGAAGCAGAAGCTGCCGCAAAGGCCGAAGCCCGCGCCAAAGCAGAGGCTGAAGCAGCCAGACTGAAAGCAGCCAAAGCCGCACCAAAAGCGGAAGGCAAACCTGCCGAAGCCAAAAAAGAAGAAGCCAAACCGGTTGAAGCCGTAGAAGCTAAGGCCGAAGCAAAAGTTGAGGCTAAAGCAGACAACAAGCCGTCTGAAAAATCCGTTGAAGGTGAAAAACCAGCTGAAGCCAAAAAACCTGCCAAAGCCAAACAAGACAAAGGCGGCAAAGGCAAAGAAGCGAAAAAGGTAGCCAAACCTGCTGCTCCTGCCGTACCGCAACCTGTCGTCAGCGTGGAAGAACAGGCTCAACGCGATGAAGAAGCCCGTCGTGCTGCCGCCCTGCGTGCGCATCAAGAAGCCTTGTTAAAAGAAAAACAAGAGCGTCAAGCACGCCGTGAAGCCATAAAACAACAGGCCGAGAAAGACTCAAAACCTACTAAAGAAGCCAAATCAGGCGAACGTAATAAACCTGCCGAGAAAGCCAAAGCAGCATCCGGCGAAGGCAAATCCGAACACAACGCGCGCGGTAAAAAAGAAGACCGTCGTGAGCGTGATGAAGACACTCAAGGCCGTAACGCCAAAGGTAAAGGCGGTAAAGGCGGACGTGACCGCAATGCACGCAACGGCGACGACGAGCGCGTACGCGGCGGTAAAAAAGGCAAGAAACTCAAACTAGAGCCGAACCAACACGCCTTCCAAGCGCCGACCGAACCTGTCGTACACGAAGTTTTGGTGCCTGAAACCATTACCGTTGCCGACTTGGCACACAAAATGGCCGTTAAAGGCGTCGAAGTGGTTAAAGCCCTGATGAAAATGGGCATGATGGTAACCATCAACCAATCTATCGACCAAGACACTGCCCTGATTGTGGTGGAAGAACTCGGCCACATCGGCAAACCTGCCGCAGCCGACGACCCTGAAGCATTCTTGGATGAAGGCGTTGAAGCAGTAGAAGCCGAAGCATTGCCGCGTCCTCCGGTTGTTACCGTGATGGGTCACGTTGACCACGGTAAAACTTCCCTGCTGGACTACATCCGCCGCGCCAAAGTGGTACAAGGCGAAGCGGGCGGCATTACCCAACACATCGGTGCATACCACGTTGAAACCCCTCGCGGCGTAATTACCTTCTTGGATACTCCGGGTCACGAAGCGTTTACCGCCATGCGTGCGCGCGGTGCAAAAGCAACCGATATCGTGATTCTTGTGGTTGCAGCCGACGACGGCGTAATGCCGCAAACCATCGAGGCGATTGCCCACGCTAAAGCTGCGGGCGTACCGATGGTGGTTGCCGTCAACAAAATCGATAAAGAAGCTGCCAACCCTGAGCGTATCCGCCAAGAGCTGACTGCGCACGAAGTCGTGCCTGACGAATGGGGCGGCGATGTACAGTTTATCGACGTTTCCGCTAAAAAAGGCCTGAACATCGATGCATTGCTCGAAGCCGTCTTGCTCGAAGCCGAAGTTTTGGAACTGACTGCCCCAGTCGATGCACCTGCCAAAGGTATCATCGTTGAGGCACGTTTGGACAAAGGCCGTGGCGCGGTTGCCACATTACTGGTTCAAAGCGGTACGCTGAAAAAAGGCGATATGCTGCTGGCCGGTACTGCATTCGGTAAAATCCGTGCGATGGTTGACGAAAACGGCAAAGCCATCAATGAAGCCGGTCCGTCTATCCCTGTCGAAATCCTCGGCTTGTCCGACGTTCCGAACGCAGGCGAAGATGCAATGGTATTGGCCGACGAGAAAAAAGCGCGCGAAATCGCCCTCTTCCGTCAAGGCAAATACCGCGACGTGCGCTTGGCCAAACAACAGGCCGCAAAACTGGAAAACATGTTCAACAACATGGGCGAAAACCAAGCCCAATCCTTGTCTGTCATCATCAAAGCAGACGTACAAGGTTCTTACGAAGCTTTGGCGGGCAGCCTGAAAAAACTGTCCACTGACGAAGTGAAAGTGAACGTGTTGCACAGCGGCGTTGGCGGCATTACCGAATCTGATGTCAACTTGGCCATCGCTTCCGGCGCATTCATCATCGGCTTTAACGTCCGTGCAGATGCTTCCGCACGCAAACTGGCTGAGAATGAAAACGTGGAAATCCGTTACTACAACATCATTTACGATGCCATCGACGATGTGAAAGCCGCCATGAGCGGTATGCTCTCTCCGGAAGAGAAAGAGCAAGTAACCGGTACAGTCGAAATCCGTCAGGTTATCTCCGTTTCCAAAGTCGGCAACATTGCAGGCTGTATGGTTACCGACGGTGTGGTCAAACGCGATTCCCATGTCCGCCTCATCCGCAACAACGTGGTTATCCATACCGGCGAGCTGTCTTCTTTGAAACGCTACAAAGACGACGTCAAAGAAGTCCGCATGGGCTTCGAGTGTGGTCTGATGCTCAAAGGCTACAACGAGATTATGGAAGGCGACCAACTCGAATGTTTCGACATCGTCGAAGTTGCCCGTACTCTATAATCAGACAGGCCGTCTGAAAAATCAGAAGCAGGTTTTGCAATGCAAAACCTGCTTCTTTTTTCAGACGGCCTTTTTACAACCATTCATAGTTTGAAACTATGAAAATTGATGTGTGGTATATAAGAAACAAAACAGCCATACAAGGCAAAGCCATTTAGCAAAGGAATAGACGGCAGACAAAGCCTGATAAAGCTCTCTATATATTGTCATATCTTAACGTTTCTGTTGTTTTTATCAAATTTCGGCACTAGTATATACAGCCTAAACACAATACAAATTAAGCAATACCGGCCATATGCCGGATACGTTTACTTCCTTGTTACTCTCATCAATATCTAAAGAAAATATCATGACAATCGAAAAAGCAATGCGCACCTCCAATGCGCAATTTGAATTACGACATTTAGAGCAATTACAACCTTCCTTCCTTGAACAAGTAACGACAGGCACGTCGGAAGATGACGTTTATTATGTAACCCTCAGTGACGATACAATCATTGAAAACCCAAATGGCGGCGATGATACGGTTTGCAGCAACGTCAGCTATACCCTTCCAAACCACGTTAAAAACCTTGTTTTGACCGGTACAGCCAACATTTTCGGTGCTGGCAACAACAGCAACAACATCCTCATCGGCAATGAAGGCCGCAACCGCCTCAACAGCGGGCGCGGTGACGACATCGTTTACGGCGGCGGTGGCAACGATGTCATCAATGGGGGCGAAGGCAACGACCTTCTTTTCGGCGAAACAGGCAATGACATCCTCAACGGCGAAGCAGGCAACGATGTGCTTGAAGGTGGCGAAGGCGATGATACCTACCTTTTCTCTGCCCAAAGCGAGCAAGACACCATCATCGACAATCAAGGCCACAACAGCATCCGCTTTCATACTAATCTGAGCCTTAACGATTTAACCGTTGAAGTCCAAAACAACGAAACCGGTGGTAAAGACTGGCTGATTGCCGTAAAAAACAGCAACGCCGTTTTAACCATCAAAAACCAATACACTCAAAACGGTACAACACCGGCAGTCTCCCACTTCATCATCGGCACACAAAAACTGGATGTAAACAACTTTGCCAAATATTTTGATATTTCCCTGACTGAGCATACCGAAATCGGTCAGACCATCGATGGCAGCGACGACAATGACTACCTGATCGGCACATCCGGCGATGATATGATCGACGGCAAAGCCGATGCCGACATTATGGAAGGTGGGGACGGCAATGACACTTACTACGTTGATGATGTAAAAGACGTGGTGATTGAACAGGCTGGTGGCGGCGAAGATACCGTATTCAGCAGCATTTCCCATACTGCCGCTACCCACGTCGAAAATGTTACCCTGACCGGCTCAGCCAATATTTTTGCCGCCGGCAACAACAGTAATAACATCCTGACCGGTAACGAAGGCCGCAACCGCCTCAATAGCGGACGTGGTGATGATACCGTTTACGGCATGGGCGGCAACGACAATCTCAATGGCGGCGACGGCAACGATTATCTGGATGGCGGCGACGGTAACGATGCCATCAATGGCGATGCTGGCGACGATGTTTTGGTGGGTGGCAACGGTAAAGACATCCTGAAAGGCGGCGCCGGAAACGATACCTATATCTACGGCGACAACGATACCATTATCGACAACCAAGGCATCAATACCCTCAAGTTTTCAGACGGCCTGAACAATGCCAAGCTCAACCTGAAGACCATTCATAACGATGATGGCAGCCAAAGTTGGGAAATTACTTCGGAGCAAGGTTCAGCACTGATTCAAAACCAAATCGGCGCTGATGGCAGCATTTCCATCGACCGTTTCCAGTTCAACGACCAAACCTACACTGCCGCGCAGTTCCAACAAGCCTTCCAAGCGCTGAAAGGTGAAACCATCAAATTTGTCGGCACAAACGGCGACGATACCTTGCATGGCAATGCAGGCAACAATGAAATCGACGGCGGCAACGACGGCCATGACACCCTCTATGGCCACGACGGAGATGACATCTTGCGCGAACACAGCGAAACCTATTACGGCAACGAACCTGCTTCCGACGATAAACTCTATGGCGGCAACGGTAACGACAAACTCTATGCCCATGTAGGTGCAGACTTACTCGACGGCGGCACAGGCAATGATTATCTTGAAGGCGGCGAACACAACGATACCTATGTTTTCGGCAAAGGTTACGGTCACGACACCATTTTTGACTTCAACCTCGGTTTTGATAGCAAAGCAAGCCTACACAGACTCAACGCCAACGTCGTTAAATTTACCGGCGGCATCACCCTTGACGACCTTGAAATTACCGTTAAAAAAGGTTACGACAAGACCGGGATTGCCGACATGCCCGACAGCAACCAATTTGTATCCAATCCCCTGTTGGATGGCGATACTTGGCATATCCGCATTAAAGGCACAGACGATGTTTTAACCATCAAAAACCAAAGCGGCATTTACGGTGCGATTTCCGAGTTTCAGTTTGACGGCAATACCTCATACAGCACGGGCGAGCTGATCAACCACTTCAAACTGTCTATCCCGCACATGATCGGCAACACAAACATCGTCCAATACACCGGCCAACCCATTGAAGAACTCAACCGTGATGTGTACAACAACTTCAACCACACCATCCATGCCGATAGCAACAACAACGATTTAGATTTTTCGCGTTACACTTCTGTTGTCGAATACAGGGGCAACCGCAGTGATGAAACCATTACTTTGGGCCGAGGTATCAACATCGTTGATACAGCCGGCGGCAACGATACCATTACCGACCCGGGTGCCAACAACACCGTTATCATGTTTGGCAGAAACAGCGGCAACGACACCTTTAATCCATATGGTGGCAGCGATACCCAAGTCCTTTTCAAAGAAGGACTTACGCTGAAAGATTTACAGTTGAAAACCGGCGATGATTGGGTCTTAACCATCAAAGATACAGGCGACACCCTGACCATCCATGACATTGCCAACAATAATGTCGACAGCTTTGTATTCAGAAACGGTAAGAGCTACACCGCCGACGAAATCAGCAAAGCACTGATGACTGAAAATACACAAAACAACGGTATCCTGTAAAACTCAAAGGCCGTCTGAAACCTTAATTCAGACGGCCTCAGTCTTTTGCTGATTTATTTATTGTTCTGCTATATAATTATTCTCATTCGAATTCACAAGAAAGAATAAAAATGGATGCCTTAAATCTCCTCACCACGCGTCGCTCTTCCAAAAAACTGACGGCTCCGGCGCCCAACGCCGAGCAACTGGAACAAATGCTGCAAGCGGCAACACAAGTACCTGATCACGGCAATATGCGCCCTTACCGCTTTACTGTGATTCAAAGCGAGACCGGCTTGCAACGTTTCCGCGAGCTTTTGAGCAAGACCGTTACCGAACTCAACTTCGGTGATGATGCCATGAAAAAGGCCGAACGCGTCGGCAACATGGCGCCTATGATTATTGGCGTTACATTTGCGCCAAACCGTGAAGTGGCGAAACCCAAACCTGAATGGGAACAAATGCTGACTGCCGGCTGTGCCGCCTATGCTTTACAACTGGCTGCTTCTGCTCAAGGCTTCGACAATGTTTGGATCACGGGCATGTGGGTCAACAGCCCATTGTTGCGCGAAGCATTTGATTGTGCCGACAAAGACAAAATCATCGGCCTGATGATGATTGGCTCGCCGACCGAAGAAGGCGGCGGCCCGAAAAATACCAACCTGGAATGCTTTACCACTTATTGGTAAAGCCTGAAAATACTCAGGCCGTCTGAAAACCTGATTTAATGGTTTTCAGACGGCCTTTTTATGTCTCTTGTCAAAATATCAAGCCGGATTCATAAACGCTTCAATTTCTTCCAAAGAAATATCCGCCGTTGCACCATGACGCGAAGCAACCAACGCGCCCAACGCACAAGCAAAAGTAATGGCTTCTTGAGGAGGCGCATTGTTCAACAATTTGTAAGTCAAACCGCCAAGAAAGCTGTCGCCCGAGCCGACAGTATCCACCACTTTAACGCGGAAACCGCAATGGCGGTACACCTCGCCGTCCTTATACAAAACCGCGCCATGGCTGCCCAAAGTCACACACAAGATTTTGACACCGGTCAGCTTAACAAGGTAGCTGATATTTTGTTCGATACTGTGATAAGGAGAACCGTAAGCCGCAGCCAATTCATACAACTCATCGTCATTGAGTTTGACCATATCGGACTGTTTCATGGTCTCC
This sequence comes from Neisseria sp. HMSC070H10, assembly GCF_001837635.1. Taxonomy (NCBI): domain Bacteria; kingdom Pseudomonadati; phylum Pseudomonadota; class Betaproteobacteria; order Neisseriales; family Neisseriaceae; genus Neisseria; species Neisseria sp. HMSC070H10. The sequence continues at coordinate 83,903 of NZ_KV833368.1, read as the reverse complement.
AACAAGCGGTCAAGATCGTAATGCGGCTTGCGCAGATTAACGTCAAAAATTTTGAATTTGGCTTCTTTCAGCAAAACTGCCAAGCTTTTACGCGAAACTTCATCGCGGGTTGCCAAGCTGCCGAAAACGAACGCATCGGATTCCGCCACTCGCTTGATTGCCGCATTATTATTTGCAATTCTGTCCCACGCGCAAGGATAAACAATCTCATAAGACGCACTGCCAGACTTGTCCAAATGCACTTTTACCAAACTGGTCGCGCATTCGTGGCAAACCTGCAAATAATCAGTATTGACGTTTTTGCTTTGGACCTGGCGCAGCAATTCCTCGCCATCGGCATCATCGCCGCGACGGCTGATGATGGCAGCATCGATACCCAAAGACTGCAAACGGACAGCAACATTCAAGGGGGCGCCACCCAATACCTTTCCGTTTGGAAAATCGTCCCACAGCACTTCGCCGAAACTGGTTACTTTCATTCTTGGCCTTCCTTTTTTGAGGTTGATTGGCAGGGTCTGCACTCCCGACAGATTTTTTGCAAATCATGTACTTGTAGTAAAACTCCAGCATCGGGGGCAAAAGTATTATGTTTTAAAATATTGGGACTGACAAGCAATTAAGGGGACATCAGACAATAAACTTGATTCATCACAAAATTATATCGTCCATATTTTTTCTTTTTCTTTCACATTTATCCCCTCTGATTTCATCAAAATAAAACATTTTGAAATTTAAATACAAAAGGCCGTCTGAAAACTGATTCAATCAATTTTCAGACGGCCTTTATCGAAGTATTGCAGCGATTAAACTACCACTTCTTCTTTTTTCTTCACTTCTTTGGCAATGTTCTCACGGCTCAAGCCAAACATCAGCAAGAGCGGGCTAGCAACCAATACGGAAGAGTAAATACCGAACACGATACCGATGGTCAGCGCCATAGAGAAGCCGTGCAAGGCCGCTCCGCCGAACACCAGCATAGAAACAACCATTGCCTCGGTCGAACCGTGGGTAATGATGGTACGGCTCATGGTAGCGGTAATCGCATTGTCGATAACCTCCGGAACAGTATGGCCGCGCATATGCGGTTTGCGGAAGTTTTCACGAATACGGTCAAACACCACCACGGATTCGTTCACAGAATAACCCAGAACTGCCAAAATACCTGCCAAGACAGTCAGAGAGAATTCCCATTGGAAGAAGGCGAAACAGCCGAGAATAATCACGATATCGTGCATATTCGCAATAATCGCGGATACTGCAAAACGCCACTCAAAACGCATGGACAAGTAAATAATAATACCTGCCACCACGAAGCCCAATGCCATCAAACCATTGGTAACCAATTCTTCACCAACCTGAGGGCCGATGAATTCAACTTGGCGCAAGGTAACGTCAGGATTGTCTTTTTTCAGCAAATCCATCACTTGGTTGGACAATTGGGCGGAGGTTACGCCTTCTTTGTTCGGCAGGCGAATCATGATGTGCTTGTTCGTACCCAATGCCTGAACCTGTACATCGCCCATTTTCAGCGTATCGAGGCGTTTGCGTGTTTTATTCACATCAACGCCCTGCTGATATTGGACTTCCATCACCGTACCGCCGGTAAATTCGACGGAGAAATTCAGGCCTTTGGTTACCAAAAAGAACACGGCGGCGATAAACGTAACCAACGAAATAAAAGTCGTCAGTTTGCCGTAGCTCATAAACGGAATATCGCGTTTGATTTTAAATAATTCCATGTTTTACTCCTTGCCTTCTGCCATTTCAGCTTTCGGCTTCCATACCGAACCAATGGAAATATTCCGCAATTTGCGACGGCGGCCGTACCACAGGTTAACCAAAGCACGGAACACGACCACAGATGAATACATCGAGGTCAGAATACCGATACAGTGCACAACGGCAAAACCGCGTACAGGGCCGGAACCGAATACCAACAAAGCAATACCGGCAATCAGAGAGGTCAAGTTAGAGTCGACAATAGTTGCCCAAGCATGTTGGAAACCGAGATTGATGGCCTGCTGAGGTGGTATACCTGCGCGTAATTCTTCACGGATACGCTCGTTAATCAATACGTTGGAGTCAATCGCCATACCCAGTGTCAATGCCAACGCGGCAATACCCGGCAAGGTCAGCGTTGCCTGCATGGCAGACAAAATACCTACCAAGAACAAGATATTGGTACTCAAAGCGATAGTAGAGAAGAAACCCATCAGACGGTAGTAAACCACCATAAACGCTGCAACGGCGGCAAAGCCCCACAAGGTGGAATTGAAACCTTTTTCAATGTTTTCTTTACCCAAAGACGGGCCGATGGTACGTTCTTCGACAATCTGCATCGGAGCAGCCAGCGAGCCGGCACGCAGCAACAATGAAGTATCGTTGGCTTCGGCAGTTGTCATGCTGCCGGAAATCTCCACACGGCCACCGGTAATGGCGGCGCGAATGACAGGCGCGGTTACGACTTCGGATTTACCTTGGTCGATCAACACCATAGCCATACGTTTACCCACATTGGCCGAAGTCAATTCGCCAAAAATGCTACCACCTGCGCTGTCCAAACTCAGGCTCACGGCAGGCGCGCCCATTTGGTCAAAGCTAGGTTGCGCGTCGTTGATGTTGTCGCCGGTCAGTTCAACTTGTTTGTTAACCAAAATAGTTTCCGGATGATCGCCACCGCTTGACAGCAACTCATAACCAGTCGGGACATTACCGTTTAAGGCTTCCTGCAATTTAATCGGATCGTCTTCCACCATGCGTACTTCCAAAGTCGCAGTACGACCGATAATGTCTTTTGCTTTGGCAGTATCTTGCACACCCGGCAGCTGTACGACAATGCGGTCAAGGCCGGATTGCTGGATAACCGGTTCTGCCACACCCAATTCGTTCACACGGTTGTGCAAAGTGTTGATGTTTTGCTTCACCGCATCAGAGCGTACTTTATTAATCGCCTCTTCAGACAGAGTCAGCACGATATTGTTGCCGTCTGCAACTAAAGTGGCTTCAGGGAACATTTTTTGCAACTGAGGCAAAGCCTTTTGTACATCGGCAGCATCTTGCAGAGGCACAGTCAGACCATTCTCAGACTGATGCACCGTGCCGGTACGGATTTTTTCGCGGCGCAATTCGCGGCGAATGTCGCCGGCGTAACGTTCAAACGTTTTCTGCATCGCGGCTTTCATGTCCACCTGCATGGTGAAATGCACGCCGCCGCGCAAGTCCAGACCCAAGAACATCGGATTGGCTTTAATTTTCGCCATCCACTCTGGGCTGTCCGCCAAAAGGTTGAGCGCGGTAATATAACCTTCGCCCAAAGTGTTTTCGATGACATCACGCGCTTTCAGTTGCGTTTCGGTATCTTTGAAACGCACTTTCAGCGAGTTGTCGACGATGAACATACCATCAGTCTGAATACCTGCCTGTTTCAGCGCGGCATCCACTTTAGACTGGGTTTGATCGTTGATCACGATGGCTTGTCGGTTGGTCGATACCTGTACGGCAGGCGTTTCACCGAAAAGGTTGGGCAGCGAGTAAACAGCCGCAACCACAATCGTGAACGCAATCAGCAGGTATTTCCATAAAGGATAACGGTTCATGGTAAACCTTTGCTTTATTTATAAAGGCAAACAGCCGCACTCGGAAAATGAGGCGGCTTTTCGCAAAAAAACGGATTATTCGGCTTTCGCGGCAATCGCGTTGCGTTCCACTTCTACTTCGATTCTCGCACCTTGGCCGATGTCGACAGTGTAGAATTGCTCGCCGACTTTGGTCACGCGGCCTTTGAAACCTGCCGCCAAAACGACTTTATCGCCTACTTTCAAAGCAGCCAGCATAGCTTGGTGTGCTTTGAATTTCTTTTGTTGAGGACGCATAATCAGGAAGTAAAACACCACCATGATCAGCACTAAAGGGGCAAATTGAGCCACTGCTTGATTCATAATATATCCGTTCTTTCAAGTTTTAGATTAAGTAAAAAACTGCACACTGCAATCAAACACATTGGTTGGACTGCAAAATTGAGCTATTCTAAAGGCCGTCTGAAAAATTTCCAAGCATTTCCGTATTTATTAACCATATTTAGCAGTCTTTACGACTTGTCCGACACATACTGTTCCATGTTCAAAAAAATCCTTTGGCGCATCAGCACCCGCCTACGCCGTTTGTTTGGCAAAAACGCCCGCACCGTATGGATTTCCCATCCGATATTTCTGCAGCACCAGCCGGGACCCAACCATCCCGACAGGCCCAAACGCATCAGCGCCATTCAAACCGCCTTAAAACAAGAAGGCATTTGGCGTCGCCTGCAAACCGCCGAAGCACCGGAAATCAAAGATGCGCAGCTGGCATTGGTCCACTCGCGCAACTATCTGCACGAGTTGGAAGCCGCCCAGCCGCTCCCCGGTAAAATCCACCGTATCGACGACGATACGGTCATCTGCCACGACTCCCTCCAAGCCGCCCGTTTTGCGGCCGGAGCCGTTGTTAAAGCAGTCGATATGGTGATGCACAAAAAGGCTTGGCATGCTTTTTGCGCCATCCGCCCACCCGGCCACCATGCCCACAGCAACAGCGCCAGCGGATTCTGCCTCGTCAACAACACTGCCGCCGGCGTGATGCACGCCATTGCCCAATACCGCCTGCAACGCATCGCCGTCATCGATTTCGACGCCCACTTCGGCGACGGTACGGCGGAGATTCTCCGAGACGATCCGCGCGTGATGTTTTTCAACCTGTTTGAAACCGACATCTTCCCCTTCCCGGAGGCGGAACAATACGCCGGCAGCAAAAATATGCTGCATACGCCCCTCAAACCGGGCACAGGCAGCCGTATCTTCCGTACGACCATCCGTGAACAATGGCTGCCCAAGCTGGAAGCTTTCCGCCCCGAGTTGGTGTTGCTTTCAGCTGGTTTTGACGGGCACAAACAAGACGAAACAGGCCGTCTGAACCTGCATGAAGCCGATTTTGCCTGGCTGACGCACAAAATCGTCCAAGCAACGGCAAGCTGTCAGGGGCGTGTCGTTTCCGTACTGGAAGGCGGCTATACCTTGGAATCCATGTCCAAATCCGCCGCCGCCCACATCCGCGTATTAGCAGGCTTGAGCAAGGCCGATTACGTCATCGCCTACCAAAAGCATTTGAAGCGTGGCAAAAGTAACAATCCTACGCAATAACGCATTTAAACTATCGACCCCAGGCCGTCTGAAAACATATTATCCGTTTCAGACGGCCTTTTCTTCATTTACAATTTACACACCTTAATTTGAGCGAAGACAAACCATTTTCATATTATCAGTAGTAAAATAACAAACATAAAACATATCAATAAAAATACTTCACACGCCACACTGCTTCCCTTTCCCTAATTGACCGTCTTTTTCAGACGGCCTCCACAAAAAAAGGAGCGTTACAATGAAAGCAGCACGTTTTTACAACAAAGGCGACATCCGCATCGAAGACATTCCCGAGCCAACCGTAGCTCCGGGTACGGTCGGCATTAATGTTGCGTGGTGCGGTATCTGCGGTACCGACCTGCATGAATTCATGGAAGGTCCGATTTTCATTCCGCCTTGCGGCCATCCGCACCCAATCTCCGGCGAGTCAGCCCCTGTAACCATGGGTCACGAGTTCTCCGGCGTGGTTTATGCCGTAGGCGAAGGCGTGGACGACATCAAAGTCGGCCAACACGTTGTCGTTGAACCCTACATCATCCGCGACGACGTACCGACCGGCGAAGGCAGCAACTACCACCTCTCCAAAGACATGAACTTCATCGGCTTAGGCGGCTGCGGTGGCGGCTTGTCTGAAAAAATCGCCGTTAAACGCCGTTGGGTACACCCTATTTCCGACAAAATTCCATTAGACCAAGCTGCTTTGATTGAGCCTCTGTCTGTCGGCCACCATGCTTATGTACGCAGTGGCGCGAAAGAAGGCGACGTGGCATTGGTCGGCGGCGCAGGCCCAATCGGTTTGCTGTTGGCTGCCGTATTGAAAGCCAAAGGCATCAAAGTCATCATCACCGAATTGAGCAAAGCACGTAAAGACAAAGCACGCGAAGCCGGCGTGGCCGACTACATCCTCGACCCGTCCGAAGTCGATGTCGTCGAAGAAGTGAAAAAACTGACCAACGGCGAAGGCGTAGATGTCGCATTCGAATGCACCAGCGTCAACAAAGTGCTGGACACCATGGTCGAAGCATGCCGTCCGACTGCGAAAGTCGTCATCGTATCCATTTGGAGCCACCCCGCCACCATCAACGTCCATAGCGTCGTGATGAAAGAGCTGGACGTGCGCGGCACCATCGCCTACTGCAACGACCACGCAGAAACCATCAAATTGGTTGAAGAAGGCAAAATCAACCTTGAGCCTTTCATCACCCAGCGCATCAAACTGGACGAATTGATTTCCGAAGGCTTCGAGCGCTTGATCCACAACAACGAATCCGCAGTAAAAATCATTGTCAATCCTAATCTTTAATCCTAAGGCTTAAAGAATAAAACAGGCCGTCTGAAACTTTTCAGACGGCCTGTCTACTTGATAAATTCCCGAATGGCCCAATTCTCTGCCAACCATTCACTTATCAAAAGCAAAATCTCATGAATCCAAAATACGCCCAACTCTTCCAAACATACACCCTCAATAACGGCGTAACCATCAAAAACCGCCTTGTCGTCGCCCCCATGACCCATTTCGGCTCACAAGCCGACGGTTTGATCAGCGACCAAGAGCGTACCTTCCTCAGCAACCGCGCAGGCGATATGGGCCTGTTTATCACTGCCGCCACTTTGGTTCAAAAAGACGGCAAAGCCTTTCACGGCCAACCTGAGGCCACAGGCGAACACTGCCTCGACAGCCTGAAAGAAACCGCACAAATCCTGCAACAGCAAGGCGCAAAAGCGATTTTGCAAATCCATCACGGCGGTTCCAAAGCCATTGATGACCTTTTGGACGGTCTCGACAAAATCAGCGCTTCCGCCAGCGAAACCGAACACGCACGCGAAGCGACCGCAGAAGAAGTCGAAGCACTCATCGCCTCTTATGCGCAAGCCGCCGATTTGGCGCTTCGCGCCGGTTTTGACGGCGTGGAAATCCACGGTGCGAACGGCTATCTGATCCAACAGTTTTACTCTGCCCAAAGCAACCGTCGCAACGACCAATGGGGCGGCAGCTTGGAAAACAGAATGCGCTTCCCGCTGGCCGTTATCGATGCCGTAGTTGCCGTCCGTGAAAAACACCAGCGCAACGACTTCATTATCGGCTACCGCTTCTCCCCTGAAGAGCCGGGCGATGACGGCTTAACCATGACCGAAACCGGCGCACTGATTGACGCATTGGTACAAAAACCGCTGCAATATCTGCACGTTTCCCTGTGGGAATTTGATAAAAAAATCCGTCGCGGCGGCGATACCGCGCAAACCCGTATGCAGTTCATCCACGAACGCATCAACGGCAAACTGCCGCTTATCGGCGTGGGCAACCTGTTTACCGCCGACCAAATTTTGGCCGCCTATGAAACCGGCTGGGCAGAATTTATCGCATTGGGCAAAACCGTGATGATTAATCCGCACATCGCCACACAAATCCGTGAAGGCCGCGAAGATGAAATCGAAACGCAACTCGATCCAACGCGCGCCGACCATTACGGCCTCCCCGACACCTTGTGGGGATTTGCCTCCAGCGGTACGCAATCATGGCTGCCGCCGGTAAAAGGTGTGGAATGGAAACCGATGGATATTTAATCATCGATTCATAAACAAAGGTCGTCTGAAACTTTTCAGACGGCCTTTGTTTTGGTACAAACATTGAATTATCAAGCATTTTTTTGTACAATTCCGCATCTTTCAATCTATTGCAGGGCGTGTTGCACACGCCCTTATTTTAGCCTGTTTTCCAACACCCATATCCTTCAGGCCGTCTGAAAAAGCGGCCTGAACCTTTTTGCAAAGAAAACCATGTCCCAAGAAATCCTCGACCAAGTGCGCCGCCGCCGCACGTTTGCCATCATCTCCCACCCTGACGCGGGTAAAACCACGCTGACCGAAAAACTCTTGCTGTTTTCAGGTGCGATTCAAAGCGCGGGTACGGTAAAAGGCAAGAAAACCGGCAAGTTCGCCACCTCCGACTGGATGGACATCGAGAAGCAGCGCGGCATTTCCGTGGCCTCGTCCGTAATGCAGTTCGACTACAAAGACCATACCGTCAACCTCTTGGATACGCCGGGACACCAAGACTTCTCCGAAGATACCTACCGCGTATTGACCGCCGTCGACAGCGCCTTGATGGTCATCGATGCGGCAAAAGGCGTGGAAGCGCAAACCATCAAACTCTTGAACGTCTGCCGCCTGCGCAATACGCCGATTGTCACGTTCATGAACAAATACGACCGCGAAGTACGCGATTCTCTGGAATTGCTGGACGAAGTGGAAAACATCCTGCAAATCCGCTGCGCGCCCGTCACCTGGCCGATCGGCATGGGCAAAAACTTCAAGGGCGTGTACCACATCCTGAACGACGAAATCTATCTCTTCGATGCAGGTGGCGAGCGCCTGCCGCACGAGTTCGACATCATCAAAGGCATCGACAATCCTGAATTGGAACAACGCTTTCCGCTGGAAATCCAGCAGTTGCGCGACGAAATCGAATTGGTGCAGGCTGCTTCCAACGAGTTTAATCTCGACGAATTCCTCGCCGGCGAACTCACGCCCGTGTTCTTCGGCTCGGCGATTAACAACTTCGGTATTCAGGAAATCCTCAATTCATTGATTGAATGGGCGCCTGCTCCGAAACCGCGTGATGCGACCGTACGCATGGTTGAGCCTGACGAACCTAAGTTCTCCGGATTTATCTTCAAAATCCAAGCCAATATGGACCCGAAACACCGCGACCGTATCGCCTTCTTACGCGTCTGCTCCGGTAAATTCGAGCGCGGCATGAAGATGAAACACCTGCGCATCAACCGCGAAATCGCCGCCTCCAGCGTAGTAACCTTCATGTCCCACGACCGTGAGCTGGTGGAAGAAGCCTACGCCGGCGACATTATTGGTATCCCGAACCACGGCAACATCCAAATCGGCGACAGCTTCTCCGAAGGCGAACAACTGGCGTTCACCGGCATCCCATTCTTCGCGCCCGAACTGTTCCGCAGCGTACGCATCAAAAATCCGCTGAAAATCAAGCAACTGCAAAAAGGTTTGCAACAGCTCGGCGAAGAAGGCGCGGTACAGGTTTTCAAACCGATGAGCGGTGCAGATTTGATTTTAGGTGCGGTCGGCGTGTTGCAGTTTGAAGTCGTTACCTCGCGCCTCGCCAATGAATACGGCGTGGAAGCCGTGTTTGACAGCGCATCCATCTGGTCGGCGCGCTGGGTATCGTGTGAAGACAAGAAAAAGCTGGCGGAATTTGAAAAAGCCAACGCAGGCAACCTTTCGATAGACGCTGGCGGCAACCTCGCCTACCTCGCGCCTAACCGCGTCAACCTGAACCTGACGCAAGAACGCTGGCCGGATATCGTGTTCCACGAAACACGCGAACATTCGGTTAAACTGTAAAACGCAAAGGCCGTCTGAAACTTTCAGACGGCCTTTTTTTCATTCGATATCAACCCAATAAATCCCAAGCAAACTTCCCAATGGTCAGGCACAGCAGCAACATAAATCCGTAACGCAGCTCAAATATTGTCTTATTTTAGCTTTTAGTACCTCACCAAACATTTTCGGAATAAATGTTGACTTTAACCTTAGGTCAAAGTTCATAATTTGTGCTCCTTCAGTTATCACATAGGCGAAAAACATGAAAAAACTTATGACTTTTATCACACTTAGCGCTATTGCAATTTCAAATTATGCCCAAGCTAATGGACAACCTCATCAAGCACACATGAATATGTCAATGTCGGCAGATTCTGCAATGCAACAAGAATTAATGCAAGGTATGGATCAAATGAATCAAGACATGATGGCAGCTGCGCAATATAAAGATCCTGATGTTGCTTTTGCAGCAGGTATGTTGCCACACCATATTGGCGCAGTAAAAATGGCGGAAGTTGAATTAAAATACGGAAAGGATCCTGAGATGCGTAAGCTTGCTGAGGATATTATTAACGCACAACAAGCGGAAATTGAACAAATGCAAAAATGGCTTAAAGCACACAACAAAAAAAGCTCCGTAAAATGATCTGACCCCAAAAGTTAGACTGATTTAGTTCAAGGACTGAGTTCTGTAATTCACAGAGCTCAGTCCTTTTAGTTTCCCCTGAATGCGCTCATGGTTGTAATAATGAATGTACTCATGAATCGTTTTTTCCAGTTGTTAGAACGTCTCAAATCATTAATCTGACACAAGAACGCTGGCCGGATATCGTATTCCACGAAACACGCGAGCATTCGGTTAAACTGTAAAATGCAAAGGCCGTCTGAAACTTTCAGACGGCCTTTTTTTCATTCGATATCAACCCAATAAATCCCAAGCAAACTTCCCAATGGTCAGGCACAGCAGCAACATAAATCCATAACGTAGCAGCTTGGTGCCGCCGCGTATTGCCAAGCGCGCGCCGACCACGCCGCCGCATAAATTCGCCACCGCCAACGGTATCGCCCATGCCCACACAACATGGCCTTGCGGAATAAAAAACGTCAGCGCGGCAAGATTGGTGGTCGAATTGATGACCTTTGCCGAAGCGTTGGCCGCTAAAAAATCATAGCCGTAAAAGCGGACAAACACAAAAGCCAACAAGCTGCCCGTTCCCGGCCCGAACACGCCGTCGTAAAACCCGATTAACGCGCCGAAAAATAAGCCCCATAAAGTTTCACGGCGCGTCAGCTTTTCAGTGCGCGCCGTCTGCCCCAAGTCTTTTTTCAAAAAAGTGTACAGGCACATGGCAATCATGATGACCAGCATCGCCGGTTTCATATATTACACGGGGAAATACACCACCGTTTTCGCGCCCAAATATGAAGCGGCAAACGCCAACGCCGCGGCAGGCAGCAGCATTTTCCACGGCACAGGAATTCGGCGCAGATATTGACCCGTCGCGGTCAACGTGCCGCAGCAGGAAGCAAATTTATTGACACCCATCACCGAGGCCACAGGCGTAGCGTTTGGCAATAGGTTGAACAATCCGGGAATCTGCAACAGCCCGCCGCCACCAACCGCCGCATCCATCAACCCAGCGGCAAAGCCGACCAATACCAGATAATAAAAAAACGAATCTGCAAGCATGATGTCCATCTCTAAAAAGCAAAGCGATTTTGCGCATGTTTGCCTGTCCTGACAACCTACAAGGCCGTCTGAAAAACAAGGAACGATATTCTGTTTTCAGACGGCCTTTCTTTTTAAATTCAGCCGCTCAAATTGCAGCTTAAAAATTTTTCCATTAAAATGCCGCCCCTTATCTTTCCTACACACAACACATTTTATGGAACATTCCTCCCCGACCAAACGCACAGCCCACGAACGAATGGGCATCTTCGCGCATTTCATTTTCGCCAGCCGCTGGCTGCAACTGCCGATTTATTTAGGCTTGATTATCGCCCAAGTCATTTATGCCTGTAAGTTCCTCAAATCCCTGTGGTACTTGATCTCCAACTTCGGCATTATGGATGACAATACCGTCATGATCGCCGTATTGAACCTGATTGATGTCGTGATGATTGCCAACCTGCTGACCATGGTCATTGTCGGCGGCTACGAAACCTTCGTTTCCCGCCTCCACGTTGACGAACACCCCGACCAACCCGAATGGCTCAGCCATGTCAATGCTTCGGTTTTAAAGGTTAAGCTGTCGATGTCCATCATCAGCATTTCCTCCATCCATCTGCTGCAAACCTTCCTCAACGCCGCCAATCTGTCGGAAAAACAAATCATGTGGCAATGTATTACCCACATCTGTTTCCTGATTTCCGCCCTCGCCATGGCTTTAACAGACAAAATCGTGTACAGCACAACGCATAAAGCGCATTGATAAAAGGCAATCAAAAGGCCGTCTGAAGTGTTTCAGACGGCCTTTTGTTATCTGGCAATGTTTACAGCTTATTGTTTACGCTTGTCCCACCAGGCAAACAAATTGCCCAAAACCGTTCCCGATACAGAGTGCCAAACGCAGGCAACGGCGGCGGCAACGGCAGACTCGGCATTGCCGGGGAAGAATTTAGCACTCAAACCGGTCGCAAGTCCGGCATTTTGTACGCCGACTTCGATGGCGAGGGTGCGTTTTTTGGCGGTATTCATGCCGGTCAGTACGCCGCTGTAATAGCCGAGGATGTAGCCGCCGATGTTGTGGGCAGCGATGGCAAGTACCATCACGAAGGCGGATTCGGCAAATCGGTGCCCATGAACGGCAGCAACGCCGCCGACGATGCAGGCAAACGCAACAACGGCAACGGCAGGCATAATCGCGCGCACGTCTTCAAACCAATGTTTTTTATGCAGCAAGATATTGGCGACAGAACCGATAACGACAGGCAACAGGGTAACGAGCAGCATAAATTTGAACATACCCCAGCCGTCCATTTCGACGGTTTGTCTGACCAAATAAGTCATCCACAGCGGCGTCATCACAGGCGCGAGGACGGTGGAGACGGTGGTCATACCGACTGAAAAGGCGACATCGCCTTTAGCCAAAAAACTCATGATATTGGATGAAACGCCGCCCGGGCAGGTGCCGACCAAAACCAAACCCAGTGTCAATCCGGGCGAAAGGTCAAAGGCTTTGGCAATGCCGATGGCGAGCAAGGGCATAATCGTATATTGGGCGATTGCACCGATAAAAATATCGAGCGGACGTTGCGCCAGAATTTGATAATCTTCTTTGCCCAAAGTCATGCCCATACCGAGCATGATGATGCCGAGTACAACGACTTGCGTATCGCCTTTTACCCACGAAAAAGTGGCAGGTTCAATAAAGGCGATGATGGAGGCAAGGACGATAATCAAGGCGGTGAAGCGGGTCATTTGCCGACTGACTGCGGTTAGAAAGTTCATGTTTTTACTCCTTTGTATGTTCTTATCATGACAATAATTGCCATAATTTAACACATGTTAACTCTTATGCGCAATTACAGTAACGAAACAGGAAATCCATCATCCAATAATGTTTAAAAACAAACCACACTGACTCCATCCAATATCAACACAAAGGCCGTCTGAAAGTTTTCAGACGGCCTTGTTTTATCTGTTCGTTATCGATTTATTCGATATTTTGAACCTGTTCGCGCATTTGTTCGATTAAGACTTTCAGTTCTACCGAAGCTTGCGTGCATTCGGCAGCGATGGCTTTGCTGCCCAAAGTGTTGGCCTCGCGGTTGAGCTCCTGCATCAGGAAATCCAAACGTTTCCCTACGCTGCCCTTGCCTTCGGTAACGATGCGGCGTACTTCGGCGATATGGGTGCGCAAACGGCTGAATTCCTCATCCACATCGGATTTTTGGATGAATAAAGCAAATTCCTGTTGCAAGCGGTCGTTGTCGATATTGCCGACGGCTTCTGCCAAACGGGCTTTGACTTTGTCCATATGCGCCTGCAGCAGGCTTGGGAACAGTTCGTTCAAAGCATCCACAATCTCTTCCATGCCGTCCAGACGTTGCAGCAGGTGCTCGCCCAGTTTTTTGCCTTCACGTTTGCGGGCAGCCGTGAACTCTTTCAACGCGCCGGTCAATAAATCTTTGACACCTTTCGCCAAGGCCTCGGCGTCTTCGCCCTGCCCTGCCAAAACGCCGGGGAAACGCAAAACATCGGCCACGCTCAGCTTGCCGAAATTGTGTTCCTTGCGCCATTCTTTGTTCAACTTCGCCAGCTGTGCGACCAAGTCCTGATTGACCTCCAAAGTCTGACCGCCAGAAGCCGCATCTTGCAGCTGAACACGGCATTCCAGTTTACCGCGAGCCACAGCCGCGGCAATCTGTTCGCGCAACGCACCTTCCAAATAGCGCAACTCTTCCGGCATACGGAATTGGACATCCAAATAACGATGGTTGACCGCGCGGATTTCCAAATTAATCCGCTTGCCGCCGCATTCGCCTGCGGCATTGGCAAAGCCGGTCATGCTGTGGATTTGAATAGTTCGTCTTGTAGCCATGGTTTTACTCCGTTTCCAAATACGAGTGAAAGTATGGACACTATAACACACCCGACCGACGATTTTCAGACGGCCTTTGGTGCCAAATTCCTCTATAATTCAAGGCAACCTATTTTTTATTCCCCCCAAAGGTTCATCATGAGTAACTACACCCGCACCGGCCGCGCCGCCGACAGCCTGCGCAACATCAAAATTACGCCCAATTTTCTCCCCCACGCCGACGGCTCCTGCCTTATCGAGTGCGGCAATACCAAAGTGATTTGCACTGCCTCCATCGACGAAAATGTCCCACCCTTCCTGCGCGGTAAAGAACAAGGCTGGGTAACGGCCGAATACGGTATGTTGCCGGCTTCCACCGCCTCCCGTATGCGCCGCGAGGCCGCCGCGGGCAAACAATCCGGACGCACACAAGAAATCCAACGCTTGATCGGCCGCTCTCTACGCGCCGTCGTCGATATGGAAAAACTCGGCGAACGCCAAATCCTGATTGACTGCGACGTCATCCAAGCCGACGGCGGCACGCGTACCGCCTCCATTACCGGCGCCTACGTTGCCCTGCAAATCGCCGTGGACAAACTCCTTTCAGACGGCCTTATCAGCGAAAACCCCATCCGTGAAGCCGTTGCCGCCGTTTCCGCCGGCGTGGTGGGTGGTGTACCGCTTTTGGACTTGGACTATCCCGAAGACTCAGGCTGCGACAGCGACGTCAACATCATCATGACCGCATCCGGCAAAATCATCGAAATCCAAGGTACGGCCGAAGGCGCACCGTTCAGCATCGAAGAATTGGGCAAACTCATTGCCCTCGCGCATAAAGGCATTGCCGAATTAGTCCAACACCAGCAGGCCGCCCTTTTAGCCCGATAATCAGCAAGGCCGTCTGAAAACTTTCAGACGGCCTTTTTTAACCAAACCCCTTTATGCGTATTTACTCAAAAAAGCGCGTTCCATCCTTGAATTCCATGTAAAAAATAGTAATAATAACCCTTTTTCCAGCAAACCAAGCTGCCCGATAACCCCCACAAGAAAGCACGAAACATGGCGTTAATCGTACATAAATACGGCGGCACATCAGTAGGCTCGCCAGAACGCATCAAAAACGTAGCCAAACGTGTCGCCAAAGCCCGCGCCGAAGGACACGACATCGTAGTCGTCGTATCCGCCATGAGCGGCGAAACCAACCGACTGGTCGCACTGGCGCACGAAATGCAAGAGCATCCCGATCCGCGCGAACTCGACGTCGTTCTCGCTACCGGCGAACAAGTGACCATCGGCCTACTGGCCATGGCGCTGAAAGACATCGGCGTTGACGCCAAAAGCTACACCGGCTGGCAAGTCGCCCTCCAAACCGACACTTCCCACACCAAAGCCCGCATCGAAAACATCGACGACGAAAGAATGCGTGCCGATTTGGCCGCCGGTAAAGTCGTTATCGTAGCCGGTTTCCAAGGCATCAGCAGCGAAGGCAATATCTCAACCCTCGGCCGTGGCGGTTCGGACACCTCTGCCGTTGCCATCGCCGCAGCCCTCAAAGCCGACGAATGCCAAATTTACACCGACGTGGACGGCGTTTACACCACCGACCCGCGCGTCGTACCCGAAGCACGCCGCATGGACACGATCACATTCGAAGAAATGATCGAATTGGCCAGCCTTGGCTCAAAAGTTTTACAAATCCGCTCCGTAGAATTCGCCGGAAAATACAAAGTGCGCCTGCGCGTACTCAGCAGCCTGCAAGATGGCGGCAACGGCACCCTGATTACCTTTGAAGAGGACGACAACATGGAAAGAGCAGCCGTAACCGGTATCGCATTCGACAAAAACCAAGCACGCATCAACGTACGCGGCGTACCTGACAAACCCGGCGTTGCCTACCAAATCCTCGGCGCTGTTGCCGATGCCAACATCGAAGTCGACATGATCATCCAAAATGTCGGCAGCGAAGGCACAACCGACTTCTCCTTCACCGTCCCACGCGGTGACTACAAACAAACCATCGAACTGCTGCAACAACGCCAAGACAGCATCGGCGCCGCTTACATCGACGGCGACGACACCGTATGCAAAGTCTCCGCAGTCGGCTTGGGCATGCGTTCACACGTCGGCGTAGCTGCCAAAATCTTCCGCACCCTCGCAGAAGAAGGCATCAACATCCAAATGATTTCAACTTCCGAAATCAAAGTATCCGTCCTGATTGACGAAAAATACATGGAACTGGCCACCCGCGTTCTGCATAAAGCATTCGACTTAGGCAACTAATTCCAGCCAATCAAAAGGCCGTCTGAAACTTTATTGTTTCAGACGGCCTTTTTTATTTCCATTACATAAATCAACAACATCTTAATAAAAAAATCTACTTTAATTCAAAACAGCACAGCTTGCCTTATTATTACCCTTGTTAATTTCATTATATGTTCAATATTTTACAACCATCCATCTTCGCCGTTTAATTCCAAAAACATACCACTTAACCTAATTTAAGGAAAATAAACAAATTTGTAATAAAATAGGACAAAAGCACAAATAATTATCTACGCTCATCAATAAAAACAAATTTCCCCCAATTTTCCCCTAACTTAAGAAGGAATCCTAATATGAACGTATTAAACAAATTCGGTATGCTGATCTTGACCGCTTCCCTGCTGACAGCCTGCGGTGACTCCGGCAATAAAGGCAGCAGCGACAAACCGGCAGAACAAGTTGCCCAAAGCGAATCTAGCCCGGCCAACAAATACGAAAAAGCCCTGAGCGAATTCCCGGAAGCAGATCCTAAACTGGCCGAACCTATCGTCATTTCCGATAAAAAATCTCCAGAAGGTCTTGCCGAATTACAAAAATTCATTCATTTCACCACCGGTGAAGAAGCACAAAACATCGGCAAAATGGGACAAGAATTGCAACAACTGGCCAGCCAAGGTAAAGAAGCCGAGACTTTAGAGCAGATGAAAAAATTGACTGATGCACTGGAGCAATTCCATCAGAGCGCAGCTGCCCTCGATATCAAAGATCCTGAAATCAAAGCAGTTTTAGACCGAACTATACAAGTCAGCAGTGCTGCCAACAACCTGATGATTTATGCAGGTAAGCATGCTTCTGAGCTGACTATCAACGGCAAAGATAAAGATTCACTCAAATTTGCCAATGATTTCCAAGAAAAATCTCAAAAATTGCAAGAAACCCTGCGTGCAGCCAATCAAGAAGTACAAAAAGCTGCCGAAGCTTTAGGCAAAAAATACTCCCAATAAGCCTATTGTTTCCAATAAATAGCAGAAAGGGACATCATCAAAATGTCCCTTTGTTTATATTCAGACGGCCTTGAATATCTCCAACACTCAATCCTTCCCTTCTCTCGAAAAATGCTCAATCTCAAATCCGCTCTGACGATAAGCTCGAAAACGGTCTCGGGCTTCGGCCAAATCTTCTAAGCTGTTGCCGACAATTTCAAGGATACGGTTTGGAATGGCCGGGGCTTGGCTCCAGAAATCGGCCGACAGGTTCAAAACCGTGCAATCCTGCGGAATATTCGGCAATGCATTTCCAAACGCAAGCAATACCGGCGTTTCAGACGGCATGGGGTCGGTAGGCAGCCAGACTTCATGCGGAATAAAGCTTTCGGGAATCTGCTGCCACAAATCAATGTCGAGTTGCTGCACTGCCGCAGCAGAATCCGACCACACCAAAATCTGCCCACCATCGCGTATGACGCGCGCAATCAGGCGGCAGGCAAAGGCAGCCGGCTGGGCGACGTGTGTATAAAAAGTGGCTTTAGGCATAGCGTATTCTTTCGTTTAGGCAATGGATTTGCCGTTTTCAGATGGCCTTTTTGGTTTTCAACAATCTCAAGGCATTGCCCAACACCAGCAGCGAGCTGAAACTCATGCCGAGCGCGGCGATCCACGGGGTAACGTAACCAAACACGGCCAGCGGAACGGCAACCAGATTGTATGCGCTAGCCCAAGTCAGGTTTTGGCGGATAATTTGATGGGTGCGGCGTGCCTGTTCCATCATCACGGGCAAAACGTTCAAATCATCATTGAGCAAAACCACATCCGCACCATCTCGCGCCACATCGGCACTCGTTGCCACGGCTGCCGATACGTCTGCTTGGGCAAGGACGGGGGCATCGTTAATCCCGTCGCCGATCATCATGACTTTACGCCCTTGTTTTTGCAGATTTTCCACATAAGCCAGCTTGTCTTCAGGCGTGGCTTCGGCACGATAGGCATCCAATCCCAGCTCTTTCGCGACTTGGTCTACGGCGGCTTGACGGTCGCCGCTTAAAAGGTGCAGACGGATGCCGTGTTGTTTCAGGTTTTGCAACATTTCAGCGGCGCTGTCTTTGATTTGGTCTTCCAATAAAAAGGCCGTCTGAAAACCTCTTTGATTGCCCAAGAAAATAATGCCGCCTGTGTGGTCGATATGGGCAAAGGCTTCGGGCAGATGACCGGAGATTTCCGAAACAAACGCCGCTTTGCCCAAAGCCCAAACTTGGGTTTCGCCATCAAATTCGATTTGCGCGCTGACGCCATGTCCGATACGGCTGACCCGTTGCTGTACTTTCACATCAAGCGCGGATACAGGGCCGTCTGAAAGCGTATGGTTCAAAATGGCACGGGCGATGGGGTGTTCGGATTGCTGTTCCAATGCTTGGGCAACGGCAAGGGCTTGGACTTCGTTCAGACGGCCTGCTGACAACATACGGCTGACGGAAAGCTGCCCTTTGGTCAGCGTACCGGTTTTGTCGAACACGACATCGTCAATTTGGGCAAGCGTTTCCAGGCTTTGTTTGCCGCTGATGAGAATGCCGTCTTTGGCCAGCGCACCGGTAGAAGCAGCCAGCGCGGTCGGTGTGGCAAGCGACAAGGCACAGGGGCAGGTGATGACCAGCAGGGCAACGGTAATCCATAAGGCTGTGTGCGCGTCGGCATACCAAGCCCAGCCGATAAAAACGGGAATAGCAAGCAAGAGTTCGCCAAACACAAAACTGGACGCGTATTTTTCGGCCAACTCGGCGGCACGCGGTTTTTGCGCCAGCGCACGGTCGAGCAGTTTGACGATATGGGACAGGCGCGTGTTGCCGCCGGTATGGTCGGTGCGGATGATTAAAGGGCTACTGGTGTTGAGCGTGCCGGCGGTTACTTTTTCAGACGGCCTTTTCACGATGGGCAGACTTTCGCCGGTCAACATGGCTTCGTTAACTTCACTCTCGCCGGATAAAACCGTACCGTCCACCGGAATGACTTCGCCGGGCTTCACAACAATCGTATCGCCGATATTGAGGCGGACGACTGCGGCTTCCTCGATGTCATCACTTTCCGGATAAGACGGCAAACGGTGGCAGAATGCCGGAACCAGTTTGACCAACCGCTCCGCCGCATCGCCTGCTTTGCGTCGGGCAATCTGTTCCATAAAACGCCCGCCCAACAGGAAAAACAACAGCATGGCGATGGATTCAAAATACATGCCCTGCCCTGCGTTGGTGGCCAAGCTGTAAATACCGGCGATAAAGGTCATCACAATGGCAATGGCAATCGGCGTATCCATGCCGACACGGCGGTTTTTCCAGTCGCGCCATGCGCCGCGGTAAAACGGCAACGCGCTGTAAAATACAACGGGCAACACCATCAAAAAGCCGCCCCAATGCAAGATTTCCAAATAAAGCGGCTCGATGTCGCCGCCGTAAAAATAAGTCGGCAGGGCAAACATCATCGTCTGCATCATACCCAGACCGGCTACGGCCAATCTGACGATAAACTGTTTGCGTTCCTTCTGAGCCTGCGCTTCGATTTTTTGCGCATCATAAGGCGCGGTGGTATAACCGGTTTGGCGGATTTTCAGCAAAATGTCCGACAATTCGATGTGGGCGCTGTCCCACAACACGCGGCAGCGGTGTGTGCTGTAATTCAAATCCACGCGCACTACGCCCTTCATGCGCAACAACTGCTGCTCAATCAGCCACACACACGCGGCGCAGGTAATGCCGCCCAGCATCAACACCGCCTCGCGTTCATCCCCTGCGCCGACCTCGACAAAGTCCGCCTGTACTTCGGGCAAATCGTACAGCTTTAATTGCGACAACACTTCCGGTGGCGGTAATTCAGATTTTTCTGCATCTGCAGTACGCTGTTTGTAATAATTGCCCAAACCGGCATCAATAATACTCTGCGCCACTGCTTGGCAGCCGGCGCAGCAGGTTTCGTGTTCTTCGTCTTCAAAACGAACCGTCAGATGCAGATGATCCGGGACTTCAAGCCCGCAATGGAAACAGTTTTTTTGGGGATGTGTGGAAGATGTCATAACGTGTTCGATTTATTTTTCAGACGGCCTGAAACAACCGTCCCAGGGTGTTACATTTTAGCAAAAAGCGTTTTTCCGCCTCTTTTCATTCAATTTTGAATTAACAGACTGTCGGACTTTGTAAAAAATATGGAAAACAAAGTATTGACCGTTTATCAGATGATGAACGGTAACATATAAATACCGTTTATCTTTAAAAACTTCCAATTATTTTAATGTAAAAATGGAACTTTTTTAAAAATTCAAATATGTTTTTTATTGACCTCAGTCCATTTAAGCAGCATACTTTAGCCATTCCGCGAAGACGGAAATAAAAAACACACATTTACTTATAAAACTAACTTATTGGGAAACCTCACCATGATTGATCGCCTTATGCCTATTTTTGCCGTTATCGGCATTTTGTCCAGCACCGTATACCTGAGCCTCGCCGCTTGGATGCTTTACGAAAGCGTGTTCAAAAAGAAAAGCCCTCTGTCGGCATAATCCTCGGATTTAAAATTTTACGGTAAGGCCGTCTGAACATTCAGACGGCCTTGTTTCATTCCATACTATCAAGCATTTGGTTGTATAGCCAATTCAATCATCGCTTCGCGCAAACCGTCCAAGCCCAAACTTTCGACAACGGAAACATTCACGCCGACGGCATGCCCGGAATTGTCGCGCAAAATGCCTGCTTCACGCATACCCGACGGCAGCAAATCAATTTTGTTGTACACCACCAATTGCGGAATTTCATGCGCGCCGATTTCTTCCAAAACTTCGTTGACATCGTCCATCTGCCGTTCAAAATCGGGATTGGACGCATCAACGACGTGCAATAGCACATCCGCCATCGCCGTCTCTTCCAAGGTGGCGGAAAACGCCGACACCAGTTTGTGCGGCAAATCGCGGACGAAGCCGACGGTATCGGTCAAAATCACGCTTGCCTCATGCGACAGGAAAAGCCGGCGCGCAGTAGTATCCAAAGTAGCGAACAACTGGTCTTTCGCCAATACGTCCGCTTTGGTCAAGCGGTTGAACAGGCTGGATTTTCCGGCATTGGTATAGCCGACAATGGCAAAGGTTTTCAGACGGCCGCTCATGCGCGATTTGCGGCGCGTGGCGCGTTGTTTGCGGACATCGGCAAGCTGTTTTTTCAATGCCGTGATTTTTTGTCCGATTAAGCGGCGGTCGGTTTCCAACTGGGTTTCACCCGGCCCTTTCAAGCCGATACCGCCCTTCTGACTTTGCAGGTGTCCATAACCGCGTATCAGCCGTCCGCTCAAATGGTTCAACTGAGCCAACTCCACCTGCAACTTACCTTCCTGCGATTGGGCGCGTTTGGCAAAAATCGCCAAAATCAAACCCACTCTGTCGAGTACGCGGCATTGAAGCTCTTTTTCCAGATTACGCTCTTGTGTCGGCGTGAGTTCGTGGTTAAACACGACCAGCCCGACATCATGCTGCTTGACCACTGCCGCCAACTCTTCCGCCTTGCCCGTACCGACAAACAAAGCCGGATGCGGTTTGTCGCGGCGTGAAGTTTCGATAGAAACCAAATCACCGCCGGCCGCGCTCACCAATTCTGCCGCTTCGGTCAAGGCCGTCTGAAAGCCGCGTTCGCGCGTTTCGTTCGCGCCGGAATAGTCCGCCGTCAACATCACGCCGACCAAGAGGACTCGTTCGGGCTGCTCCAAAGATTTATCGACGGAAAACAGATTGCGCTTGCTCAAAAAATTTCCTTTCAGACGGCCTGACGGCTGGGTCAAAGTGCTGATTAACGGTTTTTCAAAATATCGGCAAAATATTCGGTCACTTCTGCCAAACGTCCGCCTTGCGCGGCATAAGGCTGCATTACGGCCACCAGCTGCTCCAATACTTCGCGCGTTTCGGTTTGCGCGTATTCGCGGTAGAGCCACATATTTTGCATGGTCACCGTGGTCAATGCCTCGCGTACATTAAGCAAGAGCAAGTGGCGGCAAGACTCATAGCCTTGGCGCAAATCGCCGGCCGCATAGGCGGTAACCGACAATTCATAGTCGATGTCCAACTGATAAACATTGCTTTGGACAAAAAGAATATCGTCGTTCGGGAAAGGAATGCGTTTCGCCATCAGGCCAATCGCATGGGAAATGCGGTATTTTCCTTCCTGACGCAGCATGGTTTGCGCGAGGTAGAGACACTCGGCACGGTGCGGGTTGTAATCGTAGCCTGCCAACCAAGTCGCCAAGGCTTCATCGCGTTTGCCCATTAATTTGTAGCACTCGCCCAGCTGTTGGTAAGAAACCGTTACTTCCTCGATCCAACCGCCCAACTCGATACGTTTTTTAAACCATTCGCTCGCACGCTCGGGCATATCAGAATCCCAATAAGAACGCGCCGCATAAAAGGCGTAACGCGGTTTCAGGTCTTCATCTTCAGGACTGTAAAACGCTTTTTCCAAAGAAACGGCGTCAAGCAGGTATTTGTTCGCCATATTGCTGCGTGCGCCGAAACGGCCGCTGAGAACCGTATAGTCGCCATGAAGCGTGGCTTCGCTGGCATCTTGTTTGTCGGTTTCGATAAATTCGTGCAACACGCCGCGCCAGTAGAATGTTCCGTCATTGCGCAACAACAGCGGACGGTAATAAACCACGCTGCCCATGGCATTTCTCATGCGAAGGCGGTAGCGGTCGGCGGTCAGCTCGGGCAATTCCAATTTACCTTCAAAGCGGTCGTCCGCATCAAAAATCAACACGTAATCGGTTTTGTCTTTTGCGTGTTTCAAAGCCTGATTACGGTTGTATGCAAAATTTTGCCAACCATCATGATGAATCTCGCCCGCGATGCCCTTTGCATTGAAAAAGCGGCGGATCACGCCGGCAGTATCATCGGTCGAGCCGGTGTCGCTGATGACGTAGTAGTCAAGTTTGATGTGGTCGGTGATGTTGGCCAGTGTTTCTTCGATAATTGCCGCTTCATTTTTGACAATCATATTCAAGCAGATGGTTTGGGACATTTTCAATAGCCGCATTGGTTTGGAAAGGTATTATTTTACTTTAGCATTTTGTTTTTTGCACACAAAATACTCAGGCCGTCTGAAGATTGCCTTTCAGACGGCCTGAAGTTTATTTTGCCTTATCTTTTTTCCTGACGGCGTATCAGATACACCGCCAACAGTGCAAACAAAACCGTCGGCAATGCGCCTGCCAAAAACGGCGGCACGCCGTACAACTGGCTGGTAAAGCCGAAGAGCCGTCCGGCAAAGTGGAACAGCAAACCGAGGCAGATACCGCCGAAGAGTTTCAAGCCCATATTGCCGTGGCGCGTGGTTTGCGGCGTAAAGGCGAAGGCAACAAGCGCCATCACCCATGCGGCAACGGGATACACCAGCTTGCGCCACCATGCGATGGCATAGACTTGGGTATTTTGGTTGTTTTTTTCCAGATGGTCGATGTAGGTGGTCAATTCGCCGACAGACATTTGGTCGGGCTTGACGAGCAATACGTCCATCAGGTTGCGCTTGACGGAAATCGGCCAGTTTTCTTCGGCGGCAGTGGAAACCTCGACTTTATCTTCGCCCAATATGCTGCGGCGGATGTTTTTCAGCTGCCAGCTACCGTCAGGATTCAAAACGGCGGATTCTGCTTCTGCCGCTTGGGTCAGTTCGTTTTTATCGTTGCGCTGCCAAATTTTAATGCCCAGCAGGGTATGGTCGGGCAACATTTCGCGCACGTTGATAATGCTGTTTTTTTCTTTCAGCCAAAGGCCGGTATTGCCGGTACTGATTTTGCCGTTGATGGCGGCGGCCTTAATGTTTTCGGCTTTTTGGCTCAGCGTGGGGGCAACCCATTCGCCGAGCGCGACGGTGGCAATGGCGAAAATCAAACCGAACTGCGACAGAATCAACAGCAGCTTTTTGGTGCTCATGCCGCTGGCTTTGATGACGGTCAGTTCGCTGCCGGAAGCCAGCTGGCTGAGGGAAATCAGGCCGCCGATCAAAACGGCAAGCGGCATCAGTTCATATGCGCGCGCAGGCATCTGCATTAAAACATACTGCCCCAATTTTGCGCCGTTATAGCTGCCTTTTCCAAGATCGCCGACTTCGTTGATGATTTCAAAAAAGCTGTACAAAGCGAGGAAGGCAAGGAGGGCGTAAACTGCCATAACCGCCATTTGACGGATGATGTAACGTGAAATCAGGTTCATTTTCCGCCTTTCAATGTCAGACTTTTGCCAACCGCCTGCCAGAAGGGTTGGCTAGGCATACTGCGCACGCGCAGCAGGACGACGGCAATCACAAACATGATGATGTGCATGGGCAGCAGTCCGAGCCAGAAATGGATTTTGCCGTCTTCCACGGCATTGCGCAGGAAGGTCAGCCCGTTTTGGTAAACCAAAAACAAACCGATGGCAATCAAGATATTGTAAGTATGGCCGCTGCGCGGATTGAAATAGGAAAGCGGCACAGCAAGCAGGCACAGCAACAAAACGCTGACGGTCAGCGAAATGCGCCACATCAATTCCGCTTGGTGTTGGGGATTGCTGCTGCCAATCAGTTGTGCGGTCGGAATGGTACGGCGGTGTGAAACAGGGTCGATGAGTTTGGGCGTGGTGCTGACAATCAGGCTGAGGTGTTGGAAAGAAACGCGGTTGTAATCGGCTTTGCCGGGCGTACCGCTGTAACGGTAGCCGTCGCGCAATTCAAGCGTGCGTTTGTTGTCGGTCAGCGAAAAATTGCCCTCTTTGGCAAAAACGATGTTGTCGTTGCCGTTTTTGTCCTGCTCACGCAGGAAGAGGTTTTTCATGATGCCGGATTCGGTATCGAAGGTTTCGACAAAATAAACCCTGCCGTTGCGCTTGCCCAAGTTATTGAACTCGCCGGCTTCCACCAAAGATAATTCCTGTTTCTGCTTCAAAATTTCGGCATATTCGCGGCTGCGCAACTCTGCCCACGGCATCACCCAAAGCTGCATGACGGCAATCAAAATAGCAAACGGCACGGCAAACTGCATGACCGGGCGTATCCATTGTTTCAATGCCAATCCGCAGGAAAGCCAAACCGACATCTCGCTGTCGCGCCAGTAGCGGGTCAATACGGTCAGCGTGCTGATAAATGCGGTCAACACCAGCAAAAGCGGCGTCATGCCGATGACCCAGAAGCCGACCAAGGCCAGCACGGCATCGATGGCGACACGCCCGTCGGCTGCGCGGCCAAGCAGGTTGATCGCCTGCGTGGACACCAATACCGCCAAGAGGACGACAAAGATGCCGACGGCGGTAAAGGAAAGTTCTTTAATAAAGTTTCTTTGGTAAATCATAAGATTGAGCGTGGTCTACGGTTTATGGGAAACCCATATTTATTCATAAGGCTTCAGACGGCATGACACAAATGGAGTACAATGATTTTCATCTGTTCGGACGGTTGGTCAACAGGCCGTCTGAATAACCGACAACCGTTCCAATCAGGAGAATAAACGTGAAATTTAGCACAAAAGCCGAAACTTTGCAGGCTCAACAGGCAGGTGCGCAATTATTTGTCTGCGCCGAAGCATCGCAACTGAGCAACCCGACTGCCCTCGCCCTCTTCGCTTCCCTTGAAGAAGGTCAAAATTTCGCCGACGCCAAAATCCCGACGGACAACGGTTTGCAAGCCATTGCCGTCGCCCGCCTCCAAAAAACCGACCGCGCCGCGCTGAACAAAGCCGCCGCCGAAGCCGCCAAATGGGCGCAAAACCAAGAAACGGTCAATGTGGACGTTCATGCCTTTGAAGAAGCGCAAGCAGCAGCTGTTGCCGAAGCCTTCGCCATCGCGTTCGGCAACGCCGCCTACCGTTTCGACCGCTATAAAAAAGAAGCCAAACCGGCCAAATTTGCAGAAGCCGTGTTTTACACTGCACACGAAGCCGCCGTCAAAGAAGCCCTGCGCGTCGCCGAAGCGCAAGTTTACGGACAAAGCCTCTGCCGTGACTTGGGCAATGCGGCACCGAACGAATGCACGCCTGAATTCCTCGCGCGTACCGCCAAAGCCGAAGCTGAAAAACTGGGCGCACACGCCAAAATCATTGAAAAAGACTACATCAAAGAAAATATGGGTTCGTTCTGGTCTGTCGCCAAAGGCAGCGTTGAGGATCCATATTTGGTCGAACTGAGCTATTTCGGTGCGGCCGACAAAGAAGCCGCGCCTGTGGTATTGGTCGGCAAAGGCATTACCTTCGACACCGGCGGCATCTCCCTCAAACCCGGCCTGAACATGGACGAAATGAAGTTCGACATGTGTGGCGCGGCAACCGTCATCAGTACCTTCTGCGCCGCCGTCAAACTGCAACTGCCGATCAACCTGATTGCCATCGTCGCCACTTGTGAAAACATGCCTTCCGGCGCAGCCAACAAACCGGGCGACGTCGTGAAAAGCATGAAAGGCTTGACCATCGAAGTGTTGAACACCGATGCCGAAGGCCGTCTGATTTTGTGCGACGCACTCACTTACGCCGAGCAATTCAAACCTAAAGCCGTCATCGACGTTGCCACTCTGACCGGCGCGTGCATCATCGCCTTGGGTCATGACGTCAGCGGCGTGATGGGCAACAATCAAGATTTGGTCGACAGCCTGCTGGCCGCTTCCCGCAACGTGGACGACAAAGCATGGCAACTGCCGCTCTTTGAGACCTACAAAGACCAACTCAAGTCCAACTTCGCCGACATTCCCAACATCGGCACGCCCGGCGCAGGCACGATTACCGCCGCCACCTTCCTGTCTTATTTCACCGAAGACTACCCGTGGGCACACCTCGACATCGCAGGTACCGCATGGAAATCCGGCGGTGAAAAAGGCGCGACCGGCCGCCCTGTTCCATTATTGTTGAACTATCTGCGCAACGTGAAATAAATCTTGGGGGAAGCCTGCGGGGTTAATCGTTTCAACCCCGCAGGCCGTCTGAAAACGGAATCCGCATTATCTGACTCAACCTGACAAACGGAGAACCGCCATGAAACCACTATTTGCCGCATTATCTGTCGCCCTTCTGCTCGGCACATCTCTAAACGCTCAAGCCGCCGAACAAACCACCTCCACCGACCGCAGCATCCAAGTGTACAAAAAAGCCGACTTGGCAGAATGGAACCGCGAAAACGCAGCCGGAGGCCAAGGCCCGTTGCTCGGCAGCTTTGCCTTCACGCGCCATCAAACCGCCGACCAAGACGCATTCAAAGAAATCGGCTGGCTCACATTACCGCCGGGCGCTTCCATCGGTCAGCACAAACACACCGGCAATGAAGATGTTTACATCATCGTATCCGGCAAAGGTCTGTTTACCGACAGCGAAGGCAAACAAACCGAAGTCGGCGCCGGCGACATTACCATCGCCCGCCCCGGCCAGTCCCATGCGTTGAAAAATATCGGCAAAAAACCGTTGGTATTCTTGGATTTGATTGCAGAAACCGCAGGTGCTAAAGCCGCCGAAACCAAGTAATGCTTTCAATGAAAGCAAATAATCTGCCGTGATTTTCTGTCTTAATAAAACCAGGCAGCAGAAAGATTGTTCCATTTTCATTTAAACCTGCATACAAGACAAAGGCCGTCTGAAAACCACGCTTCGTTTTCAGACGGCCTTTTTTCTCAAAAATCTTATCATATAAATGACGCAATGTTATATAATAACAGCCTTTCGAAATATGATGAGAAACTAAAATGACACAAACCACACTCAAGCCCATTGTTTTATCTATTCTTTTAATCAGCACCCCCATCCTCTCCCAAGCGCATGAAACCGAGCAGTCGGTTGACTTGGACGAGGTTACCGTCGTCGGCAAAAGCCGTCCGCGCGCAACGTCGGGGCTGCTGCACGCTTCGACCGCCTCCGACAAAATCATCTCCGGCGATACCTTGCGCCAAAAAGCCGTCAACTTGGGTGATGCTTTGGACGGCGTACCGGGCATTCATGCTTCGCAATACGGCGGCGGCGCATCCGCTCCTGTCATTCGCGGGCAGACGGGCAGACGGATTAAAGTGTTGAACCATCACGGCGAAACGGGCGACATGGCGGACTTCTCGCCAGACCATGCCCTGATGGTGGACAGCGCCTTGTCGCAACAGGTCGAAATC
The DNA here is from genome assembly GCF_001837635.1 of Neisseria sp. HMSC070H10. NCBI lineage: Bacteria > Pseudomonadati > Pseudomonadota > Betaproteobacteria > Neisseriales > Neisseriaceae > Neisseria > Neisseria sp. HMSC070H10. The sequence goes on along the minus strand of NZ_KV833368.1, from coordinate 55,470 downwards.
CTGCGCGGCCCGGTTACGCTCTTGTACAGCTCGGGCAATGTGGCGGGTTTGGTGGATGTTGCCGATGGAAAAATCCCCGAAAAAATGCCTGAAAACGGCGTATCGGGCGAAGCCGGATTGCGTTTGAGCAGCGGCAATTTGGAAAAATTGACATCCGCAGGCATCAATATCGGTTTAGGCAAAAACTTCGTGCTGCATACTGAAGGCTTGTACCGCAAATCGGGCGATTACGCCGTACCGCGCTATCAAAAAGAAGAAGGCCGTCTGAAACGGCTGCCCGACAGCCATGCCGATTCAAAAACAGGCAGCATCGGGCTGTCTTGGGTGGGCGAGAAAGGTTTCCTCGGCGTGGCGTACAGCGACCGTCGCGACCGCTACGGCCTGCCTGCCCACAGCCATCTCTACGACGACTGCCACGCCGACATCATCTGGCAGAAGAGTTTGATTAACAAACGCTATTTGCAGCTTTATCCGCACCTGCTGACCGAAGAAGACATCGATTACGACAATCCGGGCTTGAGCTGCGGCTTCCACGACGACGATAATGCACACGCCCATGCACACAACGGCAAACCGTGGATAGACCTGCGCAACAAACGCTATGAACTCCGCGCCGAATGGAAGCAACCGTTCCCCGGTTTTGAAGCCCTGCGCGTACACCTGAACCGCAACGACTACCACCACGACGAAAAAGCAGGCGATGCAGTAGAAAACTTCTTCAACAACAAAACACACAACGCCCGTATCGAGTTGCGCCACCAACCCATAGGCCGTCTGAAAGGCAGCTGGGGCGTGCAATATTTGGGACAAAAATCCAGCGCGCTTTCCGCCATTCCCGAAACCGTCCAACAACCAATGTTGATTGACAACAATGTGCGCCATTACAGCTTTTTCGGTGTAGAACAGGCAAACTGGGACAACTTCACGCTTGAAGGCGGCGTACGCGTGGAAAAACAAAAAGCCTCCATTCAGTACGACAAAGCATTGATTGATCGGGAAAACTACTACAACCAGCCCCTGCCCGACCTCGGTGCGCACCGCCAAACCGCCCGCTCGTTCGCACTTTCGGGCAACTGGTATTTCACGCCACACCACAAACTCAGCCTGACCGCCTCGCATCAGGAACGCCTGCCGTCAACGCAAGAACTGTACGCGCACGGCAAACACGTCGCCACCAACACCTTTGAAGTCGGCAACAAACACCTCAACAAAGAGCGTTCCAACAACATCGAACTCGCGCTGGGCTACGAAGGCGACCGCTGGCAATACAATCTGGCACTCTACCGCAACCGCTTCGGCAACTACATCTACGCCCAAACCTTAAACGACGGACGCGGCCCCAAATCCATCGAAGACGACAGCGAAATGAAGCTCGTGCGCTACAACCAATCCGGTGCCGACTTCTACGGCGCGGAAGGCGAAATCTACTTCAAACCGACACCGCGCTACCGCATCGGCGTTTCCGGCGACTATGTACGAGGCCGTCTGAAAAACCTGCCATCCCTGCCCGGCAGGGAAGATGCCTACGGCAACCGTCCTTTCATCGCGCAGGACGACCAAAACGCGCCTCGTGTTCCGGCTGCGCGTCTCGGCTTCCACCTGAAAGCCTCGCTGACCGACCGTATCGATGCCAATTTGGACTACTACCGCGTGTTCGCCCAAAACAAACTCGCCCGCTACGAAACGCGCACGCCCGGACACCATATGCTTAACCTCGGCGCAAACTACCGCCGCAATACGCGCTATGGCGAGTGGAATTGGTACGTCAAAGCCGACAACCTGCTCAACCAATCCGTTTACGCCCACAGCAGCTTCCTCTCTGATACGCCGCAAATGGGCCGCAGCTTTACCGGCGGCGTAAACGTGAAATTTTAAAACTAGATAGGCAAACAAAAAAGGTTTTCAGACGGCCGTCTGAAAACCTTTTTCTTGTTTTAACCAATCATTTAAAACTGACTATTAATCTTTCAATACATCTTGCACAGCCGCTTGAATTTTAGCCGCCGCTGCTTCGATTTGCTGCTGTTCGGTAGATTGGCTTGCCACTGTCTCAACCGGAGCAGCTTGAGAAGCCGGAGTAGCTTGAGAAGCAGGCGCAGCTTGAGGAACAGCTGCGGCTTTAGGCTCAGATTCAGTTTGCGGCGCAGTCAGCGGCAAACGCGCCAATACAGTGCTGACGCCGGTAACTTTATCGCCAATCGCCACTTGCGCCTGCGCATCGACAGGCAGATACATATCCACGCGCGAGCCAAAGCGGATAAAGCCATAGCGTTCGCCGCGAGACAATTTCGCACCTGCTTGGGTGTAGCACAAAATACGGCGCGCCACCAAACCGGCCACTTGAACAAAAGTAATTTCACGACCAGAAGCCGTAGTCGCCAACACCGCATTGCGTTCATTTTCCGTGCTGGCTTTGTCCAAATCTGCATTCACGAATTTGCCTTTGTTATAGACCACTTTCGTTACCGTACAATCGGCAGGCGATTTTTGCGAATGCACGTTGAACACGTTCATAAAAATACTGATTTTCAAAGCATCGACATCACGATACGGATCGCGTGCGCGCTCGACCACCACGATACGGCCGTCAACCGGACTCAACACCGCTTCAGGATTTAGCGGAATTTCACGCGCAGGGTCGCGGAAAAACTGCAGGGCAAATACGGTAAACACCCAAAACGGCAAAGACCACCAGCCGCAGCACATCGACACCAGCAGGCTCAAAGCCAAACCGCCGCCGATAATCGGCCAGCCCTCACGGGCGATAATCGGGTGGGGATACAAACGGTTCATCATCTATCCTTCATTTAATAATTTCAAAATTGCCGCCATTATATCTGAAACTCCAAACATTGAGGCCGTCTGAAATGTTCAGACGGCCGGTGTCTTTTGTAAAAAATACTCAACATAGATAAAGTTTCAGTTTCGGCAATACAATGACGCAGCGTCCTCAATAAGCGGCTCACACGAGCCAACAACTCGCCGCAAATATCATTTAGACCAAACCTCCGCCCTCGATTATCTCGACAAACCCAGTATGACCGCCAACACCAGCCAAATCCAATGCCGACGGCGTGATGTAGAGAACAAAGAGCGTTGAGACAACAAACGCGTTTGGCTCAGCTGATACACCACATCTGCGAGCTTAATCAACTGATTGCCCTGTCGTGTTTTGCTTTCTTCCACTTTACGCAGTTTCAAATTTTCCGCTTCAATCCTCAGCCGCACCAGCTTGGCTTCCAAAAGCAGCAGCTCGCGCGCTTCTTCATACTCCTGTTGCTTCATCGTCCGCATCCTTGTCTATCTCACCGCGCAAATACGCAATATCCGATCGAATATCCTGCAAGGTCTCAGCCACGCGACTGCCCTGCTCCCGATAGTCCGCCGATACTTTGCGGAACAATACGGCAATAATCAGCAGACTTACAAAGAAAATGCCGAAAAATACCCACAAAGCGGCCACATCCGACAGCACGCGGTTCAAGCCGAACAGCAAACCGACCAAGCCCACCATCAACAGCGCGCCGGACAACACCAGCCAGATCGCCAAACGGAACACATTCTCCGCCTGACGCGTCAAATCCAAGCTCAACACCTGCAAACGCAGCAGCAGCAAATCCGCGCCCTGATTCAACAAAGCCTTGCCATGTTCAAAACGTTGGCGAATCCCCATCTCGATTATCCTTTTTCTCAGGAAACATAAGGCTAAGGCCGTCTGCACGGCGCAATGAAATCCAAGATTTCATGTGTACGCCTGTTCAGACGGCCTTAACATATTCACATTAACGGCGGTTCAACAACACACCGACAACCAAACCGGCCAATGCGGCAAAACCCATCGCATAATATGGTTTTTCATGCACCACTTCATCAGCATGTTTGGCACCGCGTTTCAAACGCTCGCCCGCATCGGCTTCAAATTCGGCAAAGCGCTCTTTGCCTTCTTTAAAACGCTCCTGGGCCGCCTCTTCAAACTGCTCGTATTTCTCACGCGCACGCTCGGCATGATGGCGCAAACGTTCGCCGGCCTCTTCTTCAAAACGACTCAAACGCTCTTTGGCCGCGGCCAATTTCTCTTCCAATTTGGCCCGGGCTTTGCCGCCCTCTTCCGAACCGGCTTCCACACCGTCGCGGTACAACTCTTCCACATCATCCATCACTTCTCGGATGTCTTTCAGCAAAGCCTCGCGACGTGCTTCAAAATCGTGTTTTTTCATGTTTTTCTCCTTGAGATAGGTTGATATGGTTACAGACTGTTTATCTGTTAATCAATTATAAACATTTCTCTCCGGTTATCGCATTAATTCCAATCAAATTAAGTATCAAATATGTAAAAACAACCAAATGAAATTAAAAAAGGCCGTCTGAAAACTTCAGACGGCCTTTTCAATTCAGCTTAAAGACTTAAGTCTTATGCCAAACCTTTTGCTTTCAACACTTCCAGCATGGTGCTGCCCAATTCGGCAGGGCTGCGGGTGTAGGCGATGCCGGCTTTTTCGAAAGCGGCGAATTTTTCTTCGGCAGTACCTTTACCGCCGGAGATAATCGCACCGGCGTGGCCCATGCGTTTGCCTTTAGGGGCAGTAACACCTGCGATGTAGCCGACAACGGGTTTGGTTACGTTAGATTGGATGTATTCGGCTGCTTCTTCTTCCGCAGTACCGCCGATTTCACCGATCATGATGATGGCGTCGGTATCTGGGTCTTCTTGGAAGAGTTTCAGTGCGTCGATTTGGTTCATACCAGGAATCGGGTCGCCGCCGATACCGATACAGGTTGATTGACCCAAGCCCAGTTTGGTGGTTTGTGCCACGGCTTCGTAAGTCAATGTACCGGAACGGGAAATGATGCCGATGCGGCCGGGAGTGTGGATGTGGCCCGGCATAATGCCGATTTTGCACTCGCCTGGGGTAATCACGCCCGGGCAGTTAGGGCCGACCAAACGGGTACCGTTACCGTTGGTTTCCAAGTAGCGTTTGGCTTTGAGCATGTCCAGAGTCGGTACGCCTTCGGTAATCACAACGACCAAGCCTACGCCGGAATCAACGGCTTCAACGATAGAATCCAATACAAACGGAGCGGGAACGTAAATTACAGATGCGTCCGCGCCGGTTTCTTTAACGGCTTCTTTCATGGTGTTGAACACAGGCAGGTCCAGGTGGGTTTGACCGCCTTTACCCGGGGTAACGCCGCCGACAACTTTAGTGCCGTAAGCCAGAGCTTGTTCGGAGTGGAAAGTACCGTTTTTACCGGTGAAACCTTGAACCAATACTTTGGTGTCTTTATTAATCAATACGCTCATTCTTTTCTCCTTAGGCGTTTACGGCTGCAACAATTTTTTCGGCTGCGTCATTCAGGCCGTCTGCAGAAGTCAGTTTCAGACCTGATTCGTTCAGGATTTTCGCGCCGAGTTCGGCGTTGTTACCTTCCAAACGAACAACGACAGGAACGTTGACGTTGATTTCTTTAACGGCTGCCACGATGGCTTCCGCAATCATGTCGCAACGTACGATACCGCCGAAGATGTTGATCAATACGCCTTTAACGGATTTGTCTTCCAAAATCAGTTTGAACGCTTCAACCACGCGGTCTTTGGTTGCGCCGCCGCCAACGTCCAAGAAGTTGGCAGGTTGGCCGCCTTTGAGTTTGATAATGTCCATAGTGGCCATCGCCAAACCGGCACCGTTAACCATACAGCCGATGTTGCCTTCCAGGGCAACATAGTTCAGGTCGAATTCGGAAGCTTTCAGCTCACGTTCGTTTTCTTGAGATTTGTCACGCAATTCAGCGATTTTTGGCAGGCGGTAGAGCGCGTTGCTGTCGATACCGATTTTGCCATCTACGCAAGCCAGCGCGCCGTTTTCGCGAACTGCCAATGGGTTTACTTCAAACAGGGCGAAGTCGTTTTCGATAAACGCTTTGTACGCGCCGGTCATCAGTTTGACGAACTCGTTGATTTGTTTGTCTTTCAAGCCCAGTTGGAAGGCAACTTCGCGAGCTTGGCAAGGTTGCAGGCCGACCAGCGGATCAACGGTTACTTTGAAGATTTTTTCTGGAGTTTCGGCAGCAACTTTTTCAATTTCCACGCCGCCTTCGGTAGAAGCCATGAATGTAACGCGGCGGGTAGAACGGTCAACCACTGCGCCCAAGTACAGCTCGGTTTGAACCGGATACATGTCTTCGCAAACCAAAACGCTGTTGACAGGTTGGCCGTTGGCATCGGTTTGGTAAGTTACCAAGTTGGTGCCAATCAGGCTTTCAGCCACTTCTTTAGCTTCTTCGCGGCTTTTAACGACTTTTACGCCGCCCGCTTTACCGCGGCCGCCGGCGTGTACTTGTGCTTTGACAACAGCGAATTTGCCGCCCAATTTGTCGTAAGCTGCAGCGGCTTCTTCGCCGTTGTGTGCCAAAATACCGCCTTGTACGGGCAAACCGTAGCTAGCCAGCAGTTCTTTAGCCTGATACTCGTGTAAATTCATGGATTTCTCCTTAAGGTGAGTGGGTTTTAGGAATCGCCCTGCGGCCAATCCCATATTTTCAGACGGCCCTACTATTTACTGAAGGGCAACCACATCCGCGCCAGCAGATACATGGTTGCGCCGCCTCCTCCGAGAATAAAAAAGACAATGCCTTTTTTACGCGAATTCGGGCAGAGCAGATAAACGGCAAGGCTGAAACTGATAAACAACAATGCCACGCGCCAAACCAATTCTTTATCTTTGAAACGGTTGAGCGTATAAGTTTCGGTCATCATCACATACATCTGCCACAATGCGGCCATACACATGCTGATGATGCCCGCCGGTATAAAGAAAATACCGACTATTTCTTTGTTCATAATGAATGTAAATGCTGTGTGTTTGTCTGACTGAATTATAAATCAGAAAACGAAGCGCTCGGAACATTCAATTTGTCGAAGGCCTTAAGGCCGTCTGAAAAATTTCAGACGGCCTTAATGTCTATCAACCGTGTAAAGCGCGTTTGTCGGCCGCCAATGCAGCTTCGTGAACCACTTCGGACAAAGTTGGGTGGGCATGGATAATGCGGGCGATGTCTTCGCTGCTGGCGAAGAATTCGAGCGCAGTCACGCCTTCGGTAACCAATTCGCTGACAACCGGACCAATCATGTGTACGCCTAAGATGCGGTCGGTTTTGGCATCTGCCAATACTTTAACCGTACCTTTAGCTTTGCCCATTGCCAATGCGCGACCGTTTGCACCGAAACCTGAAGTACCTTTTTTGTACTCCACGCCTTCGGCTTTGAGCTGCTCTTCGGTTTTACCCACCCAAGCGATTTCAGGGTCGGTGTAAATCACGAACGGCACGTTGTTGAAGTCGATATGCGGTTTTTGACCGGCAATGCGCTCGGCAACGGCAACGCCTTCGTCGCTGGCTTTGTGTGCCAACATCGGGCCGCGAACCACGTCGCCGATTGCCCATACGTTAGGCAGGTTGGTACGGCATTCGCCATCTACTTTGATAAAGCCGCGCTCGTCTTTTTCCAAGCCTACTGCTTCGGCGTTCAGGCCTTTGGTGTTTGGAATACGACCGATGGCAACGATCAGTTTGTCGAATACTTCGGTTTTGGCTTCGCCGGCAGCAGTTTCGTAAGCAACGGAAACGCCTTTGCCTTCAGATTTAATGTCGCCGATTTTCACGCCCAATTCAATGCTCAAGCCTTGCTCTTTGGTGAAGTATTTGAAGGCTTCTTTTGCGATTTGTTGGTCGGCGGCAGCCAAGAAGGTCGGCGCAGCTTCAAGAATGGTAACTTCTGCACCCACGCGGTTCCATACGGAACCCATTTCCAAACCAATCACGCCGGAACCGATTACGCCGAGTTTGCCAGGCACTTCGGTCAGGTTCAATGCGCCTTCGTTGTCCAACACGTTCACATTGTCGATAGCGACTTGTGGCAGCGGACGCGGTACGGAACCGGTCGCTACGATGACGTGTTTGGCTTCGATAACGGTTTTCTCGCCTTTGTTATCGACTTCGATTTGGTAGGCATCGCCATTTTTACCGGCAAAGGAAGCAGTACCGAACAGGCTGGTTACTTTGTTTTTTTGGAACAGGAATTTCACGCCGCCGGTCAGCTTGGTCACGATGGCATCTTTGCGCTCAATCATTTTGGCTGCGTCGAATTTTACGTCGCCGACAGTGATACCGTGCTCGGCAAAATCGTGTTGCGCAGCGTGAAAATGTTCGCTGGATTGCAACAGGGCTTTAGAAGGGATACAGCCTACGTTCAAGCAAGTACCGCCCAATGCAGGGGCATTGCCTGCTTTGTTAACGCCTGCGTCGACGCAAGCGGTTTTGAAACCCAGTTGCGCGGCACGGATGGCGGCAACGTATCCGCCCGGGCCAGCACCAATCACTACTACATCATATTGAGACATCGTGTCATCCTTTGCTTTTTGCAGTATCTCAAAATAAAAACGATACTTTTTGTTTCTTTTTTATTTTGAATGACTGCGTTTTGATGGTTTTAAGAAAAGGCCGTCTGAAAGTCCATATCTGTCGATTCATTCGAATCAAATGTTTCAGACGGCCTCAATCGTTCGTTGAGCCTATTGTAGCACGATACTACATTACGCTACATCTAAATAAAAATTCAGACGGCCTTTTCATTAACAAATAAAAGGCCGTCTGAAACGATTACAGATCCAACAACAGGCGAGCTGGATCTTCCAACGCGTCTTTAATGGCTACCAAGGTCAATACAGCTTCGCGGCCGTCAATGATACGGTGGTCGTAAGACAGAGCCAGATACATCATTGGACGGACAACAACTTGGCCGTTTTCAACCACGGCGCGCTCTTTAGTGGCGTGCATACCCAAAATCGCAGATTGAGGCGGGTTGATGATCGGGGTAGACATCATAGAACCGAAAGTACCACCGTTGGTAATACTGAATGTACCGCCGGTCAGATCTTCGATAGCGATTTTGCCGTCTTTTGCTTTTTTCGCATAATCAACAATTGCTTGTTCAATGTCGGCAATGCTCATTTGGTCGGCATCGCGCAGGATTGGCACAACCAAACCGCGTGGGCTGCCAATTGCGATACCGATGTCGAAGTAGCCGTGGTACACGATGTCTTTGCCGTCAACAGAAGCATTCACAACCGGGTATTTTTTCAGGGCGGCAACAGCGGCTTTAACGAAGAAGGACATAAAGCCCAGTTTTACGCCGTGTTCTTTCTCGAATTTATCTTTGTACTTCGCACGCAAGTCCATGATCGGTTTCATGTTGACTTCGTTGAATGTAGTCAAAATGGCGTTTTCTTGTTGAGAAGCCAAGAGGCGTTCTGCAACACGGGCACGCAGGCGGCTCATTGGTACGCGTTCTTCAGGACGTGCGCCGGCAGGAAGTGCAACAGCAGGAGCAGCGGCTGCGGCAGGTTTGGCAGCGGCATTTTGTACGTCTTCTTTCAATACGCGACCGTCACGGCCAGAACCTTGCAATGCGTTCACGTCAACACCGGTCTCGGCAGCCAGTTTGGCGGCAGCAGGCATAGCGGCGTTGTTTTGTGCAGCAGCAGGAGCGGCAGCTGGGGCTGCTTCGGCAGGCGCGGCGGCTGGGGCTTCAGCAGCGGCAGTAGCAGCTGTATCGATGCGCGCCAAAACTTGGTCGGCAACAACGGTTTCACCGTCTTGCGCTACGATTTCAACCAATACGCCGGCTTGTGGAGAAGGTACTTCCAAAACCACTTTGTCAGTTTCGATATCGATCAGGATTTCGTCACGGGCAACTGCTTCGCCAACTTTTTTCTTCCATTCCAAGAGCGTGCCTTCAGATACGCTTTCAGACAGCATAGGTACTTTTACATCAATAATCATTTTGTGTCTCCAATGGCCCTTTCAGACGGCCTGTTGTGTGTTTTTAATTCTGCATATGGGCATTCCGCCTGAGCAGCCTCAGACGGAATGCTGCTTGGCTTACAACGCTAAAGCGTCTTCAACCAATTGTTTCAATTGAGCAATGTGTTTGCTTGAGTAGCCCACTGCAGGCGATGCACTGCTTGGACGACCGGCATAAGACAGTTTTTGCTCTTCGCTGATAACGTCTTCGATACGGTGGCGGATTTGGTAGAACGCACCTTGGTTTTTCGGCTCTTCTTGCGCCCAAACCACAGATTTTGCGTTCGGATATTTCGCCAGTTCAGCTTTAACCTCATCGTATGGGAACGGATACAGCTGCTCAACGCGGACGATAGCAACATCATCTTCCAGTTTACGCTCGGCACGACCAGCTTCCAAGTCATAGTAAACCTGACCGGCACACAATACTACGCGTTTCACGCTGTCATTGCTTGCACGTTCGGCGGTATCGCCGATAACCGGACGGAAAGTCGAACCTTCGGTGAAGTTTTCCAGCGGGCTCATTGCACCTTTAAAGCGCAACAGGCGTTTGGACATGAAAATCACCAGCGGTTTGCGGTATGAACCCAAGACTTGACGTTGCAAGAGGTGGAACATTTGCGACGCTTCAGACGGCATGATGCCTTGCATATTGTTCTCAGAACACAGTTGCAGCCAACGTTCTACGCGTGCAGAAGAGTGCTCAGGGCCTTGACCGTCGTAGCCGTGCGGCAGGATGGTGGTCAGACCGCACAAACGACCCCACTTGGTTTCGCCTGAAGACAGGAATTGGTCGATAGTCACTTGCGCGCCGTTGGCGAAGTCACCGAATTGAGCTTCCCAAATGGTCAGCTTGTCAGGTGCGGAGCAGGCAAAGCCGTACTCGAACGCCATCACGGCTTCTTCGTTCAAAATGGAGTCGATAACCAGGAACTCGCCCATGCCTTCGCCCATATGGCGCAAAGGAACATAAGTACCGTCGTCCCATTTTTCGCGTTTTTGATCGTGCAACACTGCATGACGGTGTGAGAATGTACCGCGGCCGGAGTCCTCACCGGAGATACGCACGCCATGACCTTTAGTCAGCAGGCTTGCGTATGCCAAGGTTTCGGCCATACCCCAGTCGATGGCTTGATTGCCGGATGCCATGGCTTTACGCGCTTCGATCACACGTTTTGCAGTCGGATGCAGGGCAAAATCTTCCGGTACAGCGGTAAATTTCTCGGTAAGGCGCTCAATATCTGCGGCAGGCAAACCGGTTTCGATTTGTTCGCGCCAATCTTTGCCTTGGTATTTGCTCCAATCGATTTGTGTGCGTTGGAAATTGCTCAAAGTTGTTTGCTCAACATGTTCGCCTTTGTCCAAAGCATCACGGTAGGCTTGGATGTAACCATCAGCCTCAGCTTGAGTTACCACACCTTCGGCAATCAGTTGCTCGGTGTACAAAGCACGCGCACCTGGGTGTTGCGATACTTTTTTGTACATCATCGGTTGGGTCAGGGTCGGATCATCACCCTCGTTGTGGCCCCATTTACGGTAGCAGACAACGTCGACCACGATGTCTTTATGGAATTTTTTGCGGTAATCCAAAGCGGCTTGGATGGCAAAGCAAACGCGTTCAGGATCATCGCCATTCACATGGATAACCGGAGCGGAAACCATTTTCGCAATATCGGTACAATGTACGGTAGAACGGGTATCGCGGGTATCGGAAGTTGTAAAGCCAATTTGGTTGTTGATCACGATGTGAACAGTACCGCCGGTGGTATAACCGCGTGTTTTAGACAGGTTGAATGTTGCTTGGTTAACACCCAAACCGATAAATGCGGAGTCACCGTGAATCAATACTGGCAAGACTTTATCGCGGCCGTTTTCGCCCAAACGTTTTTGTTTAGCGCGCGCAGAACCTTCCACTACTGGGTTAACAATTTCCAAGTGTGACGGGTTGAATGCCAAAGAAACGTGCATTGGGCCGTGTGGCGTAGCGATGTCGGAGCTGAAGCCCATATGGTATTTCACGTCGCCACTAGGCAATTTGATTTCGGCACGGCCTTCAAATTCAGCAAACAAATCAGCCGGTTTTTTGCCCAAAATGTTAACCAAAACATTCAGACGGCCACGGTGTGCCATACCGATGATGACTTCTTCCACGCCGTCTTTACCAGCGTTTTGAATCAAGTAATTCAAACCGGCAATAGCGCTTTCGCCGCCTTCTACACCAAAGCGTTTTTGACCAACATATTTGGTATGCAGGTAACGTTCCAGAGTTTCGGCAGCAGTCATTTCTTTCAAGATACGGCGTTTTTGTTCAACGTTGTAGCTTGGCGTAGACAGTACGCTTTCAAAATAATTGCGAACCCAGCGGCGCTCTTCGGTATTTGGAATGTAGATGTACTCTACCGCGATATGGCCGCAGTAGGTTTGTTTGAGGTTGCTGATGATTTGGGACAGAGGCAGTTTGCTCTGACCGGAAAAATCGCCCTCGCCCATATTGAACTGAAGCGCCATATCGGCATCTGACAGACCGTGGAATTTAGGATCGAGAGCTTCAATATTTTGAGGAGGAATACGTTTGAGCGGATCAAGTTGGGCTGCACCCACGCCTTGGATACGATAGGCAGAAATCAGTCGCAAAACACTGACTTGCTTTTTCATCATTGCCTCATCCACACCGCCTGCGACGGCTGCGGCAATTTTCTTTTTAGCCAAAGTGGCAAATGATTCACGAATCGGTGTATGGGCAACATCGACAGCGACTGCGCCCGGCTGTTTACTCAAATCGGTAAAGTACTGTTTCCATTTTTCATCGACAGATTCCGGATTATCCAGAAACTTTTCATACAACTCCTCGATGTATGGCGCATTAGAACCAAACAGATAAGAGAAATTGAGTTTTTCGTCCATCATGGCGTGAGCTCTTTTCTTTAAAATATAAACAAAGGGTAGAATCCCGTGTTCTCCGAACGGAATTCAGGCCGTCTGAAATGACACTTTATTCTACCCTATTTCAAATCAAATTACCTGCTATCAACTTAATTAATTACGACCAACCTCATTGAAAACGGCAATTCGATTTTTTCAAACGACTTTTCAACAATATATTAATGTATTGTTTATTAGCGTTTATCTACCGGAACGTAATCGCGACGCTCTGCACCGGTATACAGTTGACGTGGGCGACCGATTTTCAGTGCCGGATCGCTAATCATTTCATGCCAATGAGAAATCCAACCTACACTGCGCGACAATGCGAAGATAACGGTAAACATTTCAGTTGGAATGCCCAATGCAGACAAGACGATGCCGGAGTAGAAATCGACATTTGGATACAGCTTGCGTTCAACAAAGAATGGATCTTTCAGTGCAATTTGTTCCAATTCCATCGCCAGCTTGAATTTAGGACTGTCTTCCAAGCCTAATTCTTTCAAGACTTCATAACAGGTTTCGCGCATGATGCTGGCTCGTGGGTCCATATTGCGGTATACGCGGTGACCGAAGCCCATCAGACGGTATTTACGTTGTTTCACACCTTCCATGTATGCGGCAACATTAGATACATCGCCGATTTCGTCCAGCATCTTCAACACAGCTTCGTTTGCACCGCCGTGTGAAGCACCCCACAGACAGGCAATACCGGCAGCGATACAGGCAAATGGATTTGCACCAGAAGAGCCGGCCAAACGTACGGTCGAAGTAGAAGCGTTTTGCTCGTGGTCGGCATGCAAAATAAAGATGCGGTCGAGCGCGCGAGCCAATACTGGATTAGGTTTGTATTCTTCACATGGTGTTGCAAACATCATGTGCAAGAAGTTTTCAGCATAGGAAAGGTTATTTTTTGGATAATTGAACGGCAGACCGTTGGAATAACGGTAACACATTGCTGCAATTGTCGGGATTTTGGAGATTAAGCGGTAAATCGCAATTTTGCGGTGTTCAGGATTAGCAATATCCAAGCTGTCTTGATAGAAAGCAGACAAAGCGCCAACCACGCCAACCATCATCGCCATCGGATGCGCATCGCGACGGAAACCGCGGAAGAACCAAGTCAGCTGCTCATGCAGCATAGTATGGCGACCGACTGTGGCATCAAATTCTTTTTTCTGTTCAGGGGTAGGCAGTTCGCCGTAAATCAACAGGTAGCAAACTTCCAAGTAATCGGATTTTTCGGCCAACTGCTCGATAGGATAACCACGGTAATACAACAGACCTTCATCGCCATCAATATAAGTGATTTTGGATTCGCAACTTGCAGTTGACACGAATCCGGGGTCGAAGGAAAACAGACCTGTATTTTTTGTCAAAGCACGAATATCAACCACATCATGGCCGATACTTGCTTCCAATACTGGCAGTTCCAAGGTCTCTTGATTTGGGGTGGTGAGCTTGACTGATTTAGACATTCTTAAACTCCTTTGTAAGTTGGGGCTTTCGTTGCCGCCCAAGCGGCACGGTCCTTTTTTTCAGACGGCCTCCGTATGGAAAGAGCTTGTTCGGATTGGCATCGCAAACAAGCTCTATAACACGTCATGCCTGTCTGATTTTTTCAAGCATGGGAATCAGGTGTTTCTTGTCCGTCGCCGAATGTCCGTTAATCAAGGCAAGCAACTCTTGGTCTTGAAATTCGAGGATTTCGGAAAATTCGGACAACTCCTGATCACTCAGGTGCTCGAATTCTTTTTCCATGAACCTGCCGAAGATTAAATCTAATTCCAATAATCCCCGGCGGGTTTGAAAACGGATTTTCCGTTTGGCAATATCGTCAAAAACCATCATTTCTTAAACGGCTCGTTTCAACATAATCTCTTTAATCTTACCGATGGCTCGGGTCGGATTCAAGTGTTTAGGACATACGTCTACGCAGTTCATAATGGTGTGGCAACGGAACAAACGGTATGGGTCGTTCAGATTATCCAAACGCTCGTTAGTAATGGTATCACGGCTATCCGCAATGAAACGGTAAGCATTCAGCAAACCAGACGGACCAACGAATTTATCAGGGTTCCACCAGAATGACGGGCAGGCAGTCGAGCAGCAAGCACACAAAATACATTCGTACAAACCGTCCAACTCTTTACGCTCTTCCTGAGTTTGCAGACGCTCTTTGTCCGCATCGATAGGGTTATCGTTGACAACGTAAGGTTTGATGGAGTGATATTGTTTGAAGAATTGGGTCATATCCACAATCAGGTCGCGGATAACAGGCAGGCCTGGCAGAGGACGGATTTTAACCGGCTGTTTCAGGCCGCGCAGATCGGTCAGACATGCCAAGCCGTTTTTGCCGTTGATGTTCATACCGTCAGAACCGCAAATACCTTCGCGGCAAGAACGGCGGAAAGACAATGTATCGTCTTGTGCTTTCAGGCGCACTAAAGCATCCAAAAGTTTAACGTCGGTTGGTTCCAATTCCAACTCGTAACGTTGCATATAAGGCTTGGCATCAACGTCCGGGTTGTAACGGTAAATTTCAAAACTCATTTTTTCCATGAGAAGTGTTCCTTTTCTCATAAACTGCCCAATGATTTTGTATTATGAATTCAAGCAGTTCAATGTGGGTATGGTTAGGTTTCAGACGGCCTTTAAGATAAAGGCCGTCTGAAAACTCATCAATAAACGCGTTTAGCCGGTTTGATGTATTCCACGCTCAAAGGCTTGGTATGTACCGGTTTGTAAGACAAAGTATTGGTATCTGAATGATACAGGGTATGTTTCATCCAGTTTTCGTCATCGCGCTCAGGATGGTCGTCTGAAGCGTGTGCGCCGCGCGATTCTTTACGCGCTTCGGCAGACACCAAAGTCGCTTTCGCTACTTCAATCAGATTATCCAGTTCCAAAGCTTCGATACGCGCGGTATTCCACACTTTGCTCTTGTCTTTGATTTCAGTACGTTTCACGCGCTCGGCAATCGCCATGATTTCTCGAACGCCTTTGCTCAGAATCTCATCAGTACGGAACACACCGGCGTGCAGTTGTACAGAGCGTTGCAGTTCGCGACGCAATGCATCAACGTTTTCACCATCGGTTTGGTTGTCCAAACGCTCGATACGTTGACGGGTCAATTCACCGGCATTAGCAGGCAGAGGTTTCCAGTCGCTTTGCTCTTTGATGAATTTAATCATACTGTCGCCGGCAGCTTTACCGAATACCACCAAGTCCAACAGGGAGTTGGTACCCAAGCGGTTCGCACCGTGTACGGAAGCACATGCGCACTCACCTGCCGCATACAGACCTTTTACAGGCACTTCGTAATCTTCACCTTGCGGAATAACAACTTCGCCATGATAGTTGGTCGGAATACCGCCCATCATATAGTGGGTAGTCGGCACAACAGGAATCGGGTCTTTAATCGGGTCAATACCGGCAAACTGAATGGAAATCTCGCGGATGCCCGGCAGTTTTTCCATAATTTTTTCTGCGCCGATATGGTCGATTTTCAGCAATACGTGGTCTTTGTTTTTACCGCAGCCGCGACCTTCGTAAATTTCCATCGCCATCGCACGGGAAACCACGTCACGGGAAGCCAAGTCTTTTACGGTTGGAGCATAACGTTCCATAAAGCGTTCGCCGTCGGCATTCAACAGAATACCGCCCTCACCGCGCACACCCTCGGTAATCAATACACCGGCACCGGCTACACCGGTCGGGTGGAATTGCCAGAATTCCATGTCTTCCAACGGAATACCTGCACGGGCACAAATACCCAAACCGTCACCGGTATTCATATAAGCATTGGTAGAAGAAGCATAAATACGACCGCCACCACCGGTAGCAAACATCACAGCTTTAGCGTGGAAAATATAAACTTCGCCGGTTTCCATTTCCATGGCGGTTACACCGACTACGTCGCCGTTTTCATCACGAATCAAATCTTGCGCTGTCCATTCCACAAAGAATTGTGTATTGGCACGGACGTTTTGTTGGTACAAAGTATGCAACATCGCATGACCGGTACGGTCAGCAACAGCACATGCACGTTCTACCGCGCGTTTACCGTGTTCTGCAGTATGACCACCGAAAGGACGTTGGTAGATTTTGCCACTTTCCACACGGTCAAAAGGCATACCCATGTGTTCCAACTCAATTACGGCTTCAGGCGCGGCGCGACACATAAACTCAATCGCATCTTGGTCGCCCAACCAGTCAGAACCTTTCACGGTATCGTACATATGCCAATCCCAACGGTCTTCCTGCACATTACCCAATGAAGCAGAAATACCACCTTGAGCCGCTACAGTATGAGAACGGGTTGGGAAGACTTTAGACAAAACAGCACAATTCAGGCCGGATTTAGACAATTGGAGGGCTGCGCGTAAACCTGCACCACCACCGCCAACAATCACGGCATCAAACTTGCGAACAGGAAAACCCATATTTACCCCCAAATTACTTTAACTGAATACACCAAGCAGCCTACCAACCAAACGATGGTGGCAACTTGTAAAAACAAACGCACGCCGAAAGGCTTAATGTAGTCCATCCACAAATCACGGATACCTACCCATGCATGCAGGAATACGGCCAAGAAGCTCACTTGGGTAAACACCTTCACCCAAGTTTGATCAAAAAATGCCTGCCATGCCGAATATTCTTTAGGCAACGTAAACAAAACAACCAAAAGAACCACGGTGTACACCAGCATGATGACCGCAGTTGCACGTTGCATTGCCCAATCGCGCAAACCGTAATGCGCACCTGTCAATTTACGTTCTACCATAACAAAGCTCCCAAAACGACGGTCAGAATCAAAGCAGAAGCAAATACAACTTTAGCAGTAGTACGGGCAGTATTTAATTCCAGGCCTTTATGCACATCCAAAAACAGAAAGCGGATACCGGCAAAAAAGTGGTGCAGATATGCCCACAACAGACCGATAAGGATCAGCTTCACAAACGGATTGGAAATAGCAGAACGATATGCTTCAAACGACGCTTCGCGATCCAGCGTTCCAGAGAAGAAATACAAGAGAACAGGCAGCATCACAAACAAGCCGACGCCGCTGATACGGTGAAGAATAGATACAATCCCCGGTATGGGCAATCGGATATTCGGAATTTCCAAAAATACCGGGCGTGATTTGGCGGACATGGTCAGTTCCTCTAGATTTATTATCAGCTCAAAACCTATAGCTCAGCACTACAATAAGCTACATAAACCATAATTTACCTGTTTTATCTCATTTTGAACAGTGCAATTTATGAATGCTCTAATGATTTTTACCAAAAGACTAATAAAATCAAACAATCATTCTTAGATTTTTTTTTGCGTGGCTAGCCTTTTTTGTTACTTTCCTGCAATTAAGCATCTCCCCATCAAAGCACTTACGATAACATCATTATTGTTTGAGAATTGTATCTATTGTGAGATAAATTCTCACTCTTGATACCTAATCTTTACAAAGGCATAAGCCATTCTTAACTTATTACCATTGCATTATCACCACTACTCTTACATAGTTATACATTCAAAGACATTTCATCCATCTCTAGATGGACTAAAATACGGCACAACACCAACAATGTTTCCATACCTTATAAGGAAGCTGCATCATGACACATTCCCCTCATCAAAACACACCCGATCCGGAAGACTACATCCCCTCCTTCCGCCGTCGAAACTTGGACACATCCGGTTTTATGAAAAAACTCGGACGCTTTGCCGGCCGCCTGGGCAAACCTGTCGTCCGACAGCTTTATGCACTTTATTACCTTTGGGAATCTGAACACACGCCCAAACGGGCTAAAATGATTATTGTCGGCGCACTGGTTTATTTCCTCAGCCCTATCGACAGCATTCCCGACCTTCTGATTCCATTTGGCTTCAGCGATGACATTGCCGTCATTGCGCTGGTTTATTCTCAGATGAAAAACTATCTGACCGAAGATATTCAAGAAAAAGCCCGTCAAGCGGCTGACAAGCTGTTTGGTTCTTAATTGGATACAATTCGACTACACATATATAAATATGAGAAGAAGGCCGTCTGAATATTCAGACGGCCTTCTCAGTTTATGACTTTTTTATTTCAAAGGTTGCATACCCATAACTTCCATTAGGAAATTGGTAAACGCAGGATTGCTTGGCTTGGTATCCATGTTTTTCCAACGTTGCTGCCAACCACGCAAAGCACCTTGGATGTACTGTTTGGATTGCTCGGTAGTAATTTCACCACGTTGGCTGTCAACGGCAGAACGCAGATAAACTTCGTACATACTGTCATCGACAGAGTTGCGTCCCACTTGTTGGATACGGAAGCGGTTCAAATATTGGGCAGCCTGAACTTTAGTCAGACTACCTTGGCTCACTTGGGTACTCAAGCGACGTGCTTCATCATGAATCTTGGAAACATCTGCCCAATGCGAAGGAGCCAAATGATAACCGGTAGCTGAAACTTGTGAATCAGCCTTAGGTTTCTTGACGTTGGTTGGTCGAACTGGCACTTCTTTCAATGTTGGAACATAAATTGATTCACAACCGGCAAGTGCCGCCACAGCAAGGATAGGAAGAATGTATTTTTTCATGATGCGCATTATAAGCATGATTCGTTGAAGAAACCAACTTTTGAATAACGGTATTCAAAGCTCATTAACTGAATTACAACAGATTTCATACGATATCTCAAGCCCATACGCAAAAAAGGCCGTCTGAAAACGGCCTTTTAACAACAATCCTATATTATGCCAAATCGGCAAAGAGAGGCGTAGAAAGATAGCGTTCGCCATATGATGGCAACAAGACAACGATCAGCTTACCTTCGTTTTCAGGTTTTTTGGCCAGTTGCAATGCGCTCCATACTGCGGCACCTGAAGAAATACCTACCAAAATGCCTTCTTTTTCAGCCATAGCGCGTGCAGTTTCAAACGCTGCTTCGTTAGGTACTTTGACAATGCTGTCGTAAACAGTCGTATTCAAAACGCTGGGGATAAAGCCTGCGCCCAAACCTTGAATCGGATGTGGGCCTTTTTCGCCACCACTCAATACCGGAGAAGCTTCAGGCTCGACAGCCACGATTTGAACTTCGGGTTTGTATTTTTTCAACACTTCGCCCACGCCGGTAATCGTGCCGCCAGTACCCACACCGGCCACGAAAATATCTACTTTACCGTCTGTATCACGCCAAATCTCTTCGGCAGTGGTTTTGCGGTGAACTTCAGGATTGGCCTCGTTATCAAATTGGCGCGGCATGAAATAAGTGCCCGGATGTTCGTCCACTAAAGATTGGGCTTTGGCAATAGCGCCTGCCATGCCTTCGGCAGCAGGAGTCAAAATCAATTCTGCACCAAACGCACGCAGCAGCATTTTGCGTTCTTTACTCATGCTTTCAGGCATGGTGATGGCCAATTTATAACCGCGGGCCGCGCACACCATGGCCAAACCGATACCGGTATTGCCACTGGTTGCCTCGACGATAACGGTATCTTTATTGATTTTACCGGCTTGCTCGGCCGCTTCAATCATGGCTTCGGCAATACGGTCTTTCACGCTGCTGCCTGGATTAAAGAATTCAAGTTTAACGGCGATTTGCGCTTTTAAACCTTCGGTCAGGCGGTTCAGTTTCACCAGAGGTGTGTTGCCGATCAGCTCGGTAATATTATTTGCAATTTTCATTTCCTGCTCCTGATTTAGATGTAATACAGCCTGCATATTAAACTCAGGCCGTCTGAAAAACCAATATCGAAAATTTCTTTCTTTATAACTTTTGGTTCAAGCGCGGTCAATATCCACTGCGCTCAAAAATCAATGCAACGGCAACCACAGCCTGCATCACGACGGCAACCATCCAGCCTGCCCACATCTGCCGCATACTGAAAAGAGAGGCAGACTGCTTGCAAACAACCACTCTGTGCAGATAAAACACCAGCATCAGGACGCCCTGCAATGCAAACCAATAAATGGGTTTCAAAGCATAAATTTTCAGTAAGGCCACCCATGCAAAAACCGAGCCTGCCAGCGGCAAGATGAAATAAACCACGCCTGCCAAGAAAACAAAAGCCAAAGTCATGACGACATTGGAAACCGCAAATAAGGTCAAACCGGCATATTCGCCTGCCGACCAAAACTTTTTGTCTTCCGTTTTACTGCAGTCATCAATAAAGAAGAAAATACTGGCGATTGTCAGATAAAAATGAGGGATAAACAAAGGGCCCGTATGCGTAAAGCCCCACATTCCGGGCAACAAGCGTGCGCCCAGTGCCGAAATCCCCAGCCACAACAACACCGTAGCCCAAAGCCATTGAAACCGCTGTGCGCGAAAAATAAATGCCAACGATACCGCAGCATACGCAATGGCAAACCAAAAATCCAAAGAAACCATCATGAATACTGCAACTCGCCTTCAAAAACGGTTTCAGCAGGGCCGGTCATTTGCACATCGCCACCTTCTTCCCAACTGATAAACAATTCGCCTCCAGGCAAAGTAACACGCACAGGCGCACCCGCTTTCAGCAAGCCATTGCGCACGCCTGCCACCACCGCCGCACACGCTCCGGTGCCGCAAGCCTGAGTTTCCCCCACCCCGCGTTCAAACACACGCAGGCGGACTGACAACTCATCTTCAACCTGCAAAAAGCCGACATTGACCCGTTCAGGAAACTGCTCGTGAGATTCAATAGCGCCGCCCCAATGCTCCACCGGTGCGGTTTCAACATTATCAACCAAAATCACCGCATGCGGATTACCCATATTCACACAGCTTACCGGTACAGACTCCAAACCGACTAAGACAATATGTGTCAGCGCATCTTCATTTTCACCATGTGCAGGCACAAACGGAATTTCAGACGGCATGAAACGCGGTTTACCCATATTGACGGCAACCAAACCGTTATCCAACAGCTTCGGCACAATAATCCCTTTGGCCGTTTCGACCAAAATTTCCGTTTTATCCGTCAAACCCTTATCCGCGACAAAACGCGCAAAACAACGCGCTCCATTGCCGCACTGCTCTACTTCCCGACCATCGGCATTGAAAATGCGGTACCGAAAATCGACCGCATCAGAAGAAGGCTTCTCCACTACCAAAAACTGATCAAAACCCACGCCGCGATAGCGGTCTGCCCATTGAGCAAGCGGCGCAGCCAACGGATCAAAGTCCTGCTCGATGGCATTGACCACCATAAAATCATTGCCCAAGCCGTGCATCTTCGTAAATTTTAAAGTTTTCATTATTCATTCACATTCTTATTAAATCATTATTTCGGCACATTCTACACCAGAATGATATATCCGTTTCTATCTTGTTTTTCAGACGGCATTGCGCCCTTTTACCAATACTAACACCAGCCACCCCGCAAAAATACTATACTTCCCACATTACAAACATTTCTTATTACAAGGATACACATTATGAAAAAAGTTCTCTTACCTGCCCTTTTGGCCGCTTCACTCAGCGCATGTACAGTCGGCACACCCGGCGTTTCCGTCGGCTTAGGCGTCGGCACAAGTATCGGCCGCCACGTCGGCTTGGGCACATCCATCAACATCCCTGTTGGCTTGGACAAAACCACCAAAGGCACGGATTCAGACGGCATCCGTATCTCAGAAGAACAAATCGTGACCTATTTCGATGCACACGGCACACCCAGCAACAGCGCAGTCAAAGGCGGCTTCCATCGCCAACTGATCAGCAAACGCAACAACGAATATGTCGTCCAAGACTTTTACAGCGACAACAGCCAAAAACGCACGGACCCCTACGTCCTCAGCCGCAACCAACTGATGCAGTTCCGCGCCACGCCAAGCAACGGCTCGCTGACCACTTACGCCTACAACGGCACGGTGATGCAGCAGCAAGTGTTCCAAAACGGCAAATTGGTTAACGCCAAATACTAAAGGCCGTCTGAAACGGCTGGGGAGCATGTGAAACTTGATTACAAAATATTTTTAACATTCAAACATTTGAAATATTTTGCACCATTTTCTTAAAAATATTGATTGACACATTTTTTCCAGCCATTATAATACGCCCCATTCCCCGATAGCTCAGTCGGTAGAGCGACGGACTGTTAATCCGCAGGTCCCTGGTTCGAGCCCAGGTCGGGGAGCCAAATTTCAAAAGCCTGAACTGCTGTTCAGGCTTCCTTACATCAATAAGGAACGCTTGTTCTTTCCCAAAGAAAGCCCATGAATCCTCATAATAAAAAAGGCCGTCTGAAACCCAAATCTGGCTTCAGACGGCCTTTTATTTATTTTTAAATCAACGGAAGAAATCGCCCATACCTGCAGGCAGGCCTTGGGTGAATGCACCCATGGTTTTGTTGGTGGTTTCTTCGGCTTTTTCAGAAGCGGCATTGATAGCGGCCAATACCAAATCTTCCAACATTTCTTTGTCGTCAGCGGCTTCTTGAATCAAATCAGGGCTGATTTCAAGTTTGCGGACAACATGCGAACACGTCATCACAACTTTCACCAAACCATTGCCTGCTTCACCTTCAACTTCGGTTTCAGCCAGCTTGGCTTGTGCCTTTTTCATGTTTTCCTGCATTTGTTGAGCCTGTTTCATCAGGCCGCCTAATCCGGCTTTTCCGAACATATTTTACTCCTATGGGTTTGAAATAAATGGGTTCACTCATGCCGTCTGAAAAACGCTCTTGCCTTTCAGACGGCCTTGTATATCAGTATTTTAAGAATGTCCTGCCAATTCTAAAGAATCCGGCAGCCATTGCGCTTCAAAGGTTTGCAAGATTTTCTGCGCCGTTGTATCCGCTTCCAGCAAATCTTGCGCCTGCTGCCGCCCTTCTTCTTGAATACGTTTGCGGCGCATAACCGGCGTTTCCCAGCCTTTATCATCCTGCCAAGGCTCGGTTTGCAGCCTTAAATTGCCAAGATGGTATGCCTCGCTCAACGTCTGGCAGATTTTATCCAAGCGCTCTTTATTGGCAGTGGCTTTGGCCTCATCCGTCAACGACAGCATGATTAATCCTGCTTCCGCATCATAACTCGTCCATGCCGCATTTTGTGCCAACATCTGCGCCGCACCTAATTTACGGGCGAAACGTTCGATAATGCTGTGCCAATTCTCAGTTTTAAACTCAGGCAAAGGAGCGAACTGAAGCTCTTCTTCATCTCCCTCCTCTTCTTCAGGCTCAGCAGACACAACCGGCTGCGGTACTTCCATCACATCAGCACGATGTGAATCTTCAAATGCATATGCTTCATCAAAATACGGAGGTGGAATTTCCTCATCCATGTGCGGATATTCTTCCGGCTCAGGGGCCGTCTGAACTTTTGCAACAGGCAATGGCGCCTCCGCTTCTTGCATCTGCACCGTTTGTGTTTTAGGCGGCTCAGCCGATACTTGGCTCGGCATTTCCTCCCAAGGCGGTACATCCGCCTGTTGTTGCAGAACAGGCTGAACGGTTTCTTCAGACGGCCTTTCAACGGCATCCTGTTTGGCAGAAGCAGCCTCTTTCTCAACCGCCGTTGCTGCTATCGGCTCAGATTTCGGCAGCTGAAAAGGCTTTTTTTCGGCCTCAGCTTTCTGATGGTCGGAATGCAAATCCGTATGTTCAATCTGACTTTGTGTATCGCAACCGGAAGCGGCCAACGGCGCAAATGCGAGCATGCGCAAAAGCGTCATGACAAAACCGGCATACTCGTCCGGAGCCAGCGGTAAATCCTGTTTGCCATGAATAGCACATTGATAATAAAGCTGAATTTGCTCGCCACTCAAAGCCTGACTTAATCGCAGCAAGGTTTCACGTTCAGGGTCGTCATTTGCCAAGGCAGAAGGAATGGTTTGAATCAAAGCCAAACGTTGCAACAACATGGTCAATTCTGCCAATGCGCTGTCAAAACCAATCGCTCTGGCGGACATTTCCTGAGCTTTTTCCAGCAAGGCCTCGCCGTTTTGATTGATGATTCCTTCAAGCAATTCAAACAGGTATTGTTTATCGACCGCTCCGATCATCTGGCGGACATCTTGTTCGGCCACTTTACCCGAACCCATGGCAATCGCCTGATCCAAAAGACTCAACGCATCGCGCATCGAGCCGGCGGCAGCACGGCCTAAAAGTTGCAAAGCCTGTGGCTGATAAGGAACGTTTTCACGGTCCAATACATGCGCCAAATGCTCGGCAACCTGCTGCGTTGTCATGTTGCGCAACACAAACTGCAGACAACGGCTCAATACGGTAATGGGGACTTTGTGCGGATCGGTGGTTGCCAAAATGAATTTAACGTGTTCAGGCGGTTCTTCCAAAGTCTTCAGCATGGCATTGAATGCGCTTTTGGAAAGCATATGCACTTCGTCGATGATATAGACTTTGTATTTACCCGCAGTCGGCGCGTATTGTGCGTTTTCCAACACTTCGCGGATATTGTCGATACCGGTATTCGATGCCGCGTCGATTTCCAATAAATCCACATAACGGCCGCTGTCGATTTGCGTACAGCTTTCACACTGACCGCACGGCTCGCCATGCACGGCATTTTCGCAGTTCAAGCTCTTAGCCAAAATCCTGGCAATCGTAGTCTTGCCCACACCGCGCGTCCCTGTCAGCAGATAGGCATGGTGCAGACGGCCTTCGTCCAGCGCGTTGCGCAGGGCTTTGACGACGTGTTCCTGACCGACCAAATCGGCAAAGGTTTTCGGACGCCATTTTCGTGCAAGAACTTGATAAGCCATGTTGTTTCTCTACGGGAAATAAATCGGAAGGCCGTCTGAAAAGAATTATCCGCTTTTCAGACGGCCTCAGAAAATGGCATATATTCTAGCATTTTTTTGATTTTTATTAAGGATTTTCTATCAAGGCTACGGCGACAGCATGTCATTGCAATGTTAGAGTGCTACATAAATGATAAGTAATTTGAAGTTTGAAACATCATGTCCGAAATCATACTACGCAACCAATCAGCCACTATGCAAGTCAATACAATGGGCGGATATATTGATTCCTTGATTCTAAAAGGACGGGAAGTCTTATTTCCGAAAACCAGCGTCCAAGTCGCTAATGACACAAAATTACGCGGTGGTATGCACGTTTGCTTACCCCAATTCGGACCGGACAGCAAAAATCATCTGGCCCAACATGGTTTCGGCAGAACTTCAGACTGGGAAATCCGCCATCAAAATGAATCGGATATCGGCTTGAAATTAATCAGCACAGAAAAAGGCTATGAACACGTCAAATGGTTGCTTGATTACAGTCTGCCTAACGAAAATGAAGCCATCGCCATCCTAACTGTCTACAATTACGGCGAATCACCCGTCCGCACGTCCCCAGGATTCCACCCCTACTTTACCGCCGCAGGTACACAATTTGATTTCAACGGCGCGCCATACGATGCCGACTATATCTCCCATACCGAATTTGTTTCCTCCGACCAGGATGCACACGTTGCATTTGACGGCTTGAAACTGGATATCCGCACCCACAATCTGCCTGTGTATGCCCTTTGGAGTGATCGAAACGGTCAATATACTTGTGCAGAGCCAACTGCAGAAGGCAATGCGTTTTTATCCCCTGCCCGAGGCGGTCAGTTTGTTTCAGGACACAGCAAAAAACGTTACGCCATGAAAATCAGACTGACAGCTTAAATTGTTCTGCAAAGTCATAAATACTTAAAAACCACCCCGAAGGGTGGTTTTCTTATGGCTCACAGGCCATTGTTATTGATTGCATTCGCAATATCGCGCACCGCTGTTACATACATGCGGCTGTGGTTGTATTGCCATACTGTGTAGAAGTTATTCAAGCCCAAATAGTATTCAAATACGCCCGGGCTGGTTTCCAAAGCATACAATACAGCCTTTTCATTATCCGCAACAGCAGCTTGAGGCACGACACCCAAAGCTTTGAAATCTGAGACAGTACGTGTCAAAGCAGTTTTCTCATCGATAATCGCCTGCAAGTGCGGCGTAATCGTCAGACTGACCGGCACAACTATCTTACCGCCGGTCTGCCAGCCATGCTGTTTCATATAATTGGCGACAGAGGCCGCCACATCGCCAACATTATTCCAAATATCGCGATGACCATCACCATCATAGTCCACCGCCCATTTACGGTAGCTTGAAGGCATAAATTGCGGCATGCCCATCGCGCCGGCATAGCTGCCTTTGAAGTCAAAGATATTTTCTTTTTCTTCTTTTGTCATCAGCAAAAGTTCGCTCAATTCGTTTTGGAAAAATTCGGCACGGCGGGGATAATCAAAGGCCAATGTACTCAAGGCATCGGCAACGCGGAAGCTGCCCGTATTTTTGCCGTAATTGGTTTCAATACCGAGAATCGCCACAATCAATTCGGCAGGTACGCCGTATTTGCGTGCCACATCATCAATTACGGCACGGTTTGCCGCATAGAATTGTCTGCCGCCATTAAATTTGGCTGCACCGGAGTTACCGGTACGGAATTCATACCACGGACGCGAAGTGCTTGGGCGGTACATAATGGTAATAATGTTGCCTTTATACACCGCGCCATTAAAGAAATTGCGCAATTCTTCCGCACTGAAACGGCGGTTTTTCACTTCATATTGGATAAACTGCTGAACATTGACGTTCTCATTAAAACCGCTGCTGGCAACAGATTCAGCCGCAGCATCAAATACAGGTCGTTTTGCAGAGGAAACAGGCTCGACAGGTTTTGCCGTATCAACAGCAGGCTTTTGCGGGGTACTACATGAAGCCAGAGCCAAAGCAGCCAGACCCATCCCAAAGATTTTGATTTTATTCATAAATAATCTCTTTATTAAATACTATGATAAATCCGAATACGAAAGAATATTCGTCCAACACATCATCTCTCTATGCCAACTGCCATACTTTTTAATCAGCCAAAAATATAAACAACTCGGCACCTATTGGCTTCGGCTCAAACACATAAACAAGGCCGTCTGAAATCCAAGGAAACCCTTGATTTTCAGACGGCCTTGAATGAATCAATTACTCAGCGGCTGCAACAACAGCAACGGTAATTTTAGCAACAGCGTCAGTGTGCAGAGCCACTTCAACTTCGTATTCGCCAACAGCTTTCAAAGGACCGTTAGGCAGACGTACGTTTGCTTTAGCAGCTTGGATACCGGCAGCAACAATCGCTTCAGCGATGTCAGCATTGGTAACAGAACCGAACAGACGACCATCAACACCGGCTTTTTGAGCAACAGTAATGGTTTGGCCTTCCAGTTTTTCTTGACGTGCTTTAGCATCAGCCAAGATTTCAGCTTGTTTGGCTTCCAATTCAGCGCGGCGTGCTTCGAATTCTTTCATGTTGGCTTCGGTTGCACGTTTTGCTTTACCGGCAGGGATCAGGAAGTTGCGTGCGTAACCGTTTTTAACGGTAACGATGTCACCCAAGTTACCCAGACCGCCGATTTTTTCTAACAGAATAATTTGCATGATTTAAACTCCAAAATTATTTGTGTTGATCGGTGTAAGGCAACAGAGCCAGGAAACGGGCACGTTTCACAGCAGTAGCCAACTGACGTTGGTAGTGTGCTTTAGTACCAGTAATGCGGGCAGGGATGATTTTGCCGTTTTCAGAGATGAAGTCTTTCAACAAATCAACTTGTTTGTAATCAACTTCTTGGATTTTTTCAGCCGTAAAGCGGCAGAATTTTCTACGTTTGAATGATTGACGAGCCATTGTCGTTTAACCTTTATATTCTTTAATGTTCTGTATGCGTAGTACCGGCTTGGGGAAGCGTTGGCTGCGTTGCGCTAAAAAACCTTCCGACTCGATGATGGCATCTTGCCGATACTGCCATTCCTCAGCCTGCTTACCTAAAATCCGTGCGGGAATTTCAAATTTGACCAGACATTTCTGTCCGTTTTCTTCCTGCCAAGACTCATGTTGTAACACAACATCTAAAACAGGGATTCCTGCCGGCGTATATCTCAAAGGCTGAACCTGCAAGATACGGGCGGTAAGCTTAATCAGATTGTTCAATCTTATTCGGCTGCTGCAACTTCTTCAGCTGCACCGTTCAGCAAGTTTTTTGCTTTTTCGCCGCCCAGCATTGGGGAAGCTTCAGTTACAGCGTGTTTTGTTTTGATGGTCAGGTGACGCAGTACGGCATCATTGAAGCGGAAAGCAGTTTCCAGCTCTTCAACCACTTCAGGAGTAGTTTCGATATTCATCAAAACATAATGTGCTTTGTGGATTTTGTTGATTGGGTAAGCCAATTGACGACGGCCCCAGTCTTCCAAACGGTGGATTTTACCGCTGGCTTCAGTAATCATGGTTTTGTAACGCTCAACCATAGCAGGCACTTGCTCGCTTTGATCAGGATGAACGATAAACACGATCTCGTAATGACGCATGTTATCTCCTTATGGATGATTAAAAACAGCCTTTCACCATGCGAAGTAAAAGGCAAGGCAAAGAGGCTGAATTTTATCCGCATTTCTTAAAAAATACAAGTCCGGATTCAAAATCCACTTTCTTTTCAATTAAAAAACAACAATAGGCCTTATGGTTATTTCCTAGCAAACCACTCAACTATCTGCCAAAAATCTGCTAAAATCTGCCCCATCCTAATAAATACAGCATCAGAAGGCACACAATCATGGCTCTTTTGCAGATTTCAGAACCCGGCATGTCCGCCGCCCCCCATCAACACCGCCTCGCCGTAGGCATTGATTTAGGCACAACCAACAGCTTGGTTGCCACAGTCCGCAGCGGCAGCGCAGTCTGCCTGCCTGATTCAGACGGCCGCGCCACCCTGCCTTCGGTTGTCCGTTATTTGGATGGCGAAGTTGAAGTCGGCAAAAACGCCCTTTCTGCCCAAAAAACCGATCCGCTAAATACAGTCAGCTCCGCCAAACGCCTGATCGGCCGCACCCTTACCGACCTCGCACAAGAGGCGCAATACCTGCCCTATCGATTTACACCCAATGAGCGCGTGGTCGAGTTAAACACCCGTCAAGGTGCAAAAACGCCTATCGAAGTATCGGCTGAAATCCTCAAAGCCCTTAAATCGCGTGCCGAAGAAACATTAGGCGGCGATTTGGTCGGTGCCGTCATTACCGTACCTGCCTATTTCGACGATGCCCAACGTCAAGCCACCAAAGATGCCGCACGCTTGGCAGGCTTGAATGTATTGCGCCTCCTCAACGAGCCGACCGCCGCCGCAATCGCCTACGGACTGGACAACGCTTCAGAAGGCACGTTTGTCGTTTACGACCTGGGCGGTGGTACATTCGACGTATCAGTATTGCAACTGACCAAAGGATTGTTTGAAGTTAAAGCCACCGGCGGCAACAGCGCATTGGGCGGCGATGACTTCGACCATCGTTTGTTCTGCTACCTGCTCGAACAAAACGACCTTTCCAAACTCAACGAACAAGACAGCCAACTTCTGCTTTCCCTTGTCCGTACCGCCAAAGAAAAACTGACCACTCAAACCGAAGCCGTCATCGAAACCACACTTTCAGACGGCCATAAAGTTCATACCGTCATTACCCGCCAAGAGTTTCACAATCTGACCCAAAATCTGGTACAAAAAACCATAGAGCCGGTCAAACAGGCTTTGAAAGACGCAGGCGTAACCAAGGCCGATGTCAAGGGCGTGATTATGGTTGGCGGCTCTACCCGCATGTTGCACGTTCAACAAGCGGTTGCCACATTCTTTGGTCAAACTCCGCTGAACAACCTCAATCCTGACGAAGTGGTCGCACTCGGTGCCGCCATACAGGCAAACGTCCTTGCCGGTAACAAAACCGACGGCGAATGGCTGCTGCTTGACGTTACACCCTTGTCGCTTGGTCTGGAAACCTACGGCGGTCTTGCCGAGAAAATCATTCCTCGCAACTCCACCATTCCTACTGCACGCGCGCAGGACTTCACCACCTTCAAAGACGGTCAAACCGCTATGACGATACACATTGTACAAGGCGAGCGCGAACTCGTTTCCGACTGCCGCAGCCTTGCCAAATTTACCCTGCGCGGCATTCCGCCCATGGCTGCAGGCGCAGCGCGTATCCGCGTGACCTTCCAAGTTGACGCTGACGGTTTGCTGTCTGTTTCCGCACAAGAACAAAGCACCGGCGTACAGGCGCAAATCGAAGTCAAACCTTCCTACGGTTTGGACGATAGCACCATCACCCAAATGCTCAAAGACAGCATGAGCAACGCCGCCGAAGACATGGCCGCACGCGCACGTGCCGAAGCCGTAGTCGAAGCCGAAAGCCTAACCGACGCCGTTAACGCAGCCCTTGAGTTAGACAGCGATTTGTTGGAAGCCGAAGAATTGCAACAGATTCAACAAGACATCGCCAACTTGCAAGGCCGTCTGAAAGACGGCAAAGCCGAAGATATCCGTGCCGCTGTCGCCAAACTCAGCCACAGCACCGACAACTTCGCCGCCAAGCGCATGAACCGCAACATACAGCGCGCCCTGACAGGGCAGAATGTTGATAACATTTGACAGTAAAAGGTTTCAGACGGCCTATACAACGAAATAGGCCGTCTGAAGATAGCGTCTGTAAAAACGAAATAAAGAATCAAGATGGAAAAATCCGGCATTGTCTGTCTGATGAATATTTCGGCAAAAGCGGAACAAAATTAACCACTGAAATCGAAGACGGACTCCATTTGAAAAAATTGGAGATATAAAATGAGCTATTTAAATTTAGATGATGATATGTATTTGGTTTATGATTTTAAAAAAGATATGAAAAATAGAAAAAAGAAGGAGCATATTGAAGATACAAGATTACTGTCATTGAATGACGAAAGTATCTTTGGCATCAAAAAAGACAAAGGATTGTTTGCGTCGGATGAATGGTGGGCTAATATTGATTCCGGACAGATTATCACCAGAAGCGTTTCCGGAGTAATATCGTCAATATATGAGGCAGGAATGGAAAGAAGAAACATACCGAATAGTTTTAGTTTTATAGATGGTGAAGGCATCGTAAGGAATGAAAGTATGTATATGATGAATAAATCCGACAGACATTTATTTTGTGAAGGGAAAAAAATTGCTATTTTTTACGCGTATGACGAATTAAAAATATCAAAACAAAGAAAAGGAGACGTAATTGATTTGGAAAACAACTATGTTGAGCAAGTCATTGAAATGGCAATTTCAAAATAATCAGATGACGCCGGTGCCCAAGCCTACCAACTGGCCGATGGCGTCGGCAAAGTGGCCGATGCCGTCAAAAACCAAACCGGACAGCAAGGCGCCGTCCTCTTGTCCGTCGAAGCCGGCTTCGGCTTTAAAACCGCCGGCAAGGAACAAAACCAAAACTACCGCCAAAGCCGCGAAAGCAGCCTGAAAGCTGGCGGCGACATCAATATCCGCAGCCGCGAGGGCAACATTACCGTCCAAGGCAGCACATTATTTATACCACCTACTCCAAAAAAGGTTTAAAACAAGCCTATTCCGAGTACCTGACATTATTCGAATCAAAATGAGACTCTGGCACCAAACCCTCATTCCCCTGCTCCCCCGCGCCCAACTTTTAGGGCAACACCGCGAATGCGCCGCCTTACGTGGAGCAGGCTGGGGCAGGCCGCATGCGACGGTGAATTACGTCTTCACCCATTCGCCTTACAAGCTCTATCTGTATCACGCGCTGATTATGGAAGAAATGGAAAAATGCGGCTACAAGCCTGACGTTTTATGGAAAGACCCGTTGTATCGCGGCAAAGCCGTTGCCCCATACCACGCACACACTGCTGAAACAGCTACTTCGCCGATTTACACCGAACATGATGATGCCTACTTAGACGAATGCCTGGAAAATTTAAAAAGTAAAGGCATCATGTTATAAACCCATTTTTCAGACGGCCTGAATATTGAATACCCAAGGCCGTCTGAAGCCGCTTTAACCACAACCACTCTTAAACAACTGAGACAATAAAAATGCCAAAAATTACCGTACTCCCACACGCGACATTATGCCCCGAAGGCGCGGTTATCGAAGACGCACCGGAAGGCCAAACCGTCCTTGACGTACTGCTCGACCATGACATCGAAGTCGATCACGCCTGTGAAAAATCCTGTGCCTGCACAACCTGCCACGTGATTATCCGCAAAGGTTTTGACAGCTTGGAAGAACCAACCGAATTGGAAGAAGACCTGCTCGACCAAGCATGGGGCTTGGAAGCCGATTCACGCTTGAGCTGTCAGGCAGTCGTTGCCGATGAAGATTTGGTCGTAGAAATTCCTAAATATACGATCAACCATGCGCGTGAAGACCACTAGAACAAGGCTTAATGAAAAAGGCCGTCTGAAACCACAAATTCATGGTTTTCAGACGGCCTTTGGGTTATGCAGCAAATTATTTGATATGAGGGAAAATAAAACGCATACGCGAAATCTGCATGGAGGCCACTTTCTGCATAGCGGAATAATTTTCAATTTTTTCTTGCATTCTGATTTGATGCATATTGCCGTGATGCTTAGGAGCAGATTTTTGAGGCTCGCTTGTCGCCTGCAACTCTTGCTCTGTTTTCAACACTTCCTCTGCCTCGATGGCCGAAAGTGCAGCCTCATCCCTTACCAAACCGAAACGCTCGATAATGACATTGGCTTTATCTATATAATGAGATTTGTCCGCGCCATTTTCCAACACCACATCCTCAAGTACGACCGACAAATGCTTGCCGCACTTTTCGATACGCTCGGCGATACGCGAATAAACCATCCAACGTTTCAACCTCAATGCGCCTGCATCGTCATTGGGCGAAGCGGCATCCAGTTTAATTAAGCCATAGTGCTTGCCGTAATACAGACGGAACACCAGCTGCTTCAAACCTTCTGTTTCGTCCAGCATCCGATAAAGTTCGCGAACCAACAACAGCAAACGGTCAAATGCGCCTGCTTTATTAGACAGATACTCCGGATCATCTGAAGCAAGCGCGTAAATCAGTTTGGACAGCTTGGCGTTGAGTGCGTTATTCATCTTTTTTCCTTTTATTTTTAAGCGATGGATTTCGTATTAAGAGCCGTTCCAGATGATTTGGTTGCATTGGGATAATGTAAATTATTCATCCGCAAACCATCATTCAAAACGGAATAAAATATATAAAACGGCAAATTCAAAGCGAATGTGCCGTAGTTTTTAAGTGTCGTGCCGTATTTTAACGCAAATATGCTATTTTGTTAAAAAACAACATCATTATTTATCTGCCCATCTTCCGTAAAACAATCTGGCAGTCTGACTTCTTCTTGATTAAAATAATTACTAATAGCCCAAACCCAATAAAGGAACACATCATGAAATGGACAGATACCCAACGCATCGCCGAAGAACTCTACGACTTACACGGCGACAGCATCGATCCGAAAACCGTACGTTTTACCCAACTGCGTGATTTAATTATGGCTTTGCCTGAATTTGACGATGATCCTGCGCGTTGCGGCGAGCGTATTCTCGAAGCCGTGCAACAAGCATGGATAGATGAAGCAGAATAATCTTTCTCCCTTCCCTATCAAACAAGACCTCAGGCTGTTTTTTCAGACGGCCTGAGGTCTTTATTAAATCTATTCATACAATTTCGGAAAATTTCGAAATTGACTCATACCAACCTCAAATTTATTATGCAACCTGACAACAAATAAAAGATATGCAGAAGGTGCATAACCATGAATCACGCTCGAGAAATCGCCGCTTTAAACAACAGCCTTTCCGATTTGAAAGGCGACATCAATGTTTCATTCGAATTTTTCCCGCCGAAAAACGAACAAATGGAAACCATGCTGTGGGATTCCATCCATCGTCTGCAAACCTTGCATCCGAAATTCGTTTCCGTAACCTACGGTGCAAACTCCGGCGAACGCGACCGCACACACAGTATCGTTAAACGCATCAAACAAGAAACCGGCCTTGAAGCCGCCCCTCACTTGACTGGTATCGATGCCAGCCCTGACGAGTTACGCCAAATCGCCAAAGATTATTGGGACAGCGGTATCCGCCGCATTGTCGCCCTGCGTGGCGACGAGCCGCCCGGCTACGAGAAAAAACCTTTCTATGCCGAAGATTTGGTCAAGCTGTTGCGCTCCGTTGCCGACTTTGATATTTCCGTAGCAGCCTATCCAGAAGTGCACCCGGAAGCCAAATCCGCACAAGCCGACTTAATCAATCTGAAACGCAAAATCGATGCGGGCGCAAACCACGTTATTACCCAATTCTTTTTCGACGTGGAAAGCTATCTGCGCTTCCGCGACCGTTGCGTGATGATGGGCATTGACGTTGAAATCGTTCCCGGCATCCTGCCCGTAACCAATTTCAAACAATTGACCAAAATGGCCCAAGTGACCAACGTCAAAATCCCAAGCTGGCTGTCTAAAATGTACGAAGGTTTGGATGATGACCAAGGCACGCGCAACCTTGTTGCCGCCAGCATCGCCATCGACATGGTCAAAGTCCTCTCGCGCGAAGGTGTCAAAGACTTCCACTTCTACACCCTCAACCGCAGCGAACTGACTTACGCCATCTGCCATATTTTGGGCGTGCGTCCGCGTTAATAAAACAGACGGCCTCCCCATTCTGATTTACAATATCGAACATTCAGGCCATACCGGCCTGATTCAAAATTCCAACTAGGAGAGTTAACATGACAACATTGCATTTTTCAGGCTTCCCGCGCGTCGGTGCCTTCCGCGAATTGAAATTCGCACAAGAAAAATACTGGCGCAAAGAAATCAGCGAGCAAGAATTGCTGGCTGTTGCTAAAGACTTGCGCGAGAAAAACTGGAAACACCAAGCCGCGGCCAACGCTGATTACGTTGCCGTAGGCGATTTCACTTTCTACGACCACATCCTCGACCTGCAAGTTGCCACCGGTGCCATCCCTGCCCGTTTCGGCTTCGACAGCCAAAACCTGTCTTTGGAACAATTCTTCCAACTGGCCCGTGGTAACAAAGACCAATTCGCTATCGAAATGACCAAATGGTTCGACACCAACTACCACTACTTGGTGCCTGAATTCCACGCCGATACCGAATTCAAAGCCAACGCCAAACACTACGTTCAACAACTGCAAGAAGCTCAAGCTTTGGGTCTGAAAGCAAAACCGACCGTTGTGGGTCCGTTGACTTTCCTGTGGGTTGGTAAAGAAAAAGGCGCTGTTGAATTCGACCGTCTAAGCCTGTTGCCTAAACTGTTGCCTGTTTACGTTGAAATCCTGACTGCTTTGGTTGAAGCCGGTGCCGAGTGGATTCAAATCGACGAGCCTGCTTTGACTGTTGACCTGCCTAAAGAATGGGTAGAAGCATACAAAGACGTTTACGCTACTTTGAGC
The DNA here is from genome assembly GCF_001837635.1 of Neisseria sp. HMSC070H10. NCBI lineage: Bacteria > Pseudomonadati > Pseudomonadota > Betaproteobacteria > Neisseriales > Neisseriaceae > Neisseria > Neisseria sp. HMSC070H10. The sequence goes on along the minus strand of NZ_KV833368.1, from coordinate 19,426 downwards.
AAAGTAAGCGCCAAAATCCTGTTGAGCACTTACTTCGGTTCTGTTGCCGAACACGCTGCTTTGCTGAAATCCCTGCCTGTTGACGGCCTGCACATCGACCTGGTACGCGCTCCTGAGCAGCTGGACGCATTTGCTGACTACGACAAAGTTCTGTCTGCCGGCGTTATCGACGGCCGCAACATTTGGCGCGCCAACCTGAACAAAGTTTTGGAAACTGTCGAGCCTCTGCAAGCCAAACTGGGCGACCGTTTGTGGATCTCCAGCTCTTGCTCTCTGCTGCACACTCCATTTGACTTGTCAGTTGAAGAAAAACTGAAAGCCAACAAACCTGACCTGTACTCTTGGTTGGCATTCACCCTGCAAAAAACCCAAGAATTGCGCGTTCTGAAAGCCGCATTAAACGAAGGTCGTGATTCCGTTGCCGAAGAACTGGCTGCCAGCCAAGCTGCTGCCGACTCCCGTGCCAACAGCAGCGAAATCCACCGTGCAGACGTTGCCAAACGCCTGGCCGATTTGCCTGCCAACGCAGACCAACGCAAATCTCCATTTGCCGACCGTATCAAAGCGCAACAAGCATGGTTGAACCTGCCTCTACTGCCGACTACCAACATCGGTTCTTTCCCTCAAACTACCGAAATCCGCCAAGCACGTGCAGCCTTCAAAAAAGGCGAACTGTCTGCCGCCGATTACGAAGCTGCGATGAAAAAAGAAATCGCCTTGGTAGTTGAAGAGCAAGAAAAACTGGACTTGGACGTACTGGTACACGGCGAAGCCGAGCGTAACGACATGGTCGAATACTTCGGCGAACTGTTGAGCGGTTTTGCATTCACCCAATACGGCTGGGTACAAAGCTACGGCTCACGCTGCGTTAAACCACCTATCATCTTCGGTGACGTAAGCCGTCCTGAAGCCATGACTGTCGCCTGGTCTACTTACGCACAAAGCCTGACCAATCGCCCGATGAAAGGTATGTTGACCGGTCCTGTAACCATTCTGCAATGGTCTTTCGTCCGCAACGATATTCCTCGCTCTACCGTGTGCAAACAAATCGCACTGGCTCTGAACGACGAAGTATTGGATCTGGAAAAAGCCGGCATCAAAGTCATCCAAATTGACGAACCTGCCATCCGCGAAGGTCTGCCTTTGAAACGTGCCGATTGGGATGCCTACCTGAACTGGGCCGGTGAATCTTTCCGCCTGTCCTCTACCGGTTGCGAAGACAGCACCCAAATCCACACTCATATGTGCTACTCTGAGTTCAACGACATCCTGCCAGCCATCGCCGCTATGGACGCTGACGTCATCACCATCGAAACTTCACGTTCCGACATGGAGCTCTTGACTGCATTCGGCGAATTCAAATACCCGAACGACATCGGCCCAGGTGTTTACGACATCCACAGCCCACGCGTACCGACTGAAGCTGAAGTTGAGCATCTGTTGCGCAAAGCCATCGAGGTTGTACCGGTTGAACGTCTGTGGGTTAACCCAGACTGCGGCCTGAAAACACGTGGCTGGAAAGAAACTCTGGAACAACTCCAAGTGATGATGAATGTAACCCACAAACTGCGTGCCGAACTGGCTAAATAATGTGAGTTAGATGAAAAGGCCGTCTGAAAATTTTCAGACGGCCTTTTTTTATTTATCGATATTTAGACCATAAAGATTACAGCTTCAACAGCTTACAAAATCCCTGTCGTTGTATGATGCTCTTCCACTCCTGATGTATACACATTCTTAGTATGGTGATACACAGCATCTTTAGTTGTTGCGACAATATAGTTGGCTTCTGACAAGATATCGCTCAAGGCAACTTTACTGCCGGTCGTATTCACCTTTGTCAGTGCTGCACCATTATGGCTATTGCCTTCTGAATACGTTTTGATGTTATTTTCAAAGCGCAGCCATGAATCATACAGTTCATCTTTGATGTCCGTCATGATTTTATTGTTGGCTACATTTAAAGATGCCTTGCCCTTAGGGTTGGTACTGTATACGTCTACCAAAACATCATCCAGGGCACCACCAAGTTTCAATGTGTTATTAGTGATGTTGTACTCTTTGGCATTGCTTTTCAAATAAGCAAATTCGACATAGCCGTCAGATTTTTCACGCACGGAAATTTTGTTGTTGTGAATTGTCACCGCACCATGCATAGCGACATTACCATGGTGTTCTTCCACATAAACCGGTACTGCGCCTTTCATAATCTTGCCGATATCGGCATCATTGCCGCTAATGGTAATAGTACCGCTGCCAATGCCGTTTTTAGATAAAACGCGGTCGTAGGTATCGTTGATGACGGCAATCAGATATTTGGTGGATTCGCCGCTGATCTTGTTATTTGCCATATTGAGCGTGTAATCCATTTTGCTTTCATGGTTACGGAACTCAATCGCGTAAGTCTGAATATTGTTTTGATAAACCGTCAGATTTTTAATGACATTATTGCTGATATCGAAATAGCCTTTGTTAGCCGAGTGCAAATCTTTGTATTGGGTATTGGTTTGCACCTGAATCCCTGAATACATGTGATAGTACTTGCCCAAGTCATCATCAACATTCAAACGGAAGCTCGGGTCTTGGATAATGGTATTGCCGGTAATTTTGACTTTATCCATAGAAAACTGGCGGTTGTAGGCAGCAATTCCATACAGCCGGTCACCCGTTAGCACATTGTCTTCAATGACAATGCCTGTACCATCATGCACATCCAAGCCTTTGCGGTAGTTGTGGTCGGTCGTGTTTTTACGGTATGTGACACCGTAGTTGTAGCTGCCCGCAACCACAGCCATACCGTAACCGGTACCGCCGTCCGCTTCGTGGCCGTTCCAATCCAAACGGTTGCCCTCGCCGATAAAGTTTTGTTGGAAACCGATCAGCGCACCGGCAACGCGGTTGTGGTGCAGATACGAATCAACAATACGGTTGTTTTCACCCAAAGGCAGCGCTTCATATTTTTCATCAATTTCGCCGCTTTGTACGCGCTCTTTAAAGGTCAGCTTTTGACCTTTTTCCTTTTCCAAAGAAGCAGTCGACGTGAACATCACACCAGCACGATTGGCACCGGAAACCTCTACTTTACTGATTAAAGTATTGTCCGCATCGTTCACCAAAATGCCGTTTACCTTGCCAAAATAGCTTAAGCCTTTGCGGTAAAAATCAGGGTTGGTATATTGAACCGACAAGTTGGCAATGGTTTTATTGTTTTGTCCATCGATCAAGATACCGGCAAATTGGCGAATGTCATCATGGTTGGTGTTCGGATTGAACACGCCTGTCTGCGCCTTATCAAACGTTACTTTGGTTTTGCCCATCCCCGAACCAAACAAACCGCGTGCGCCGGAAATGGTTTTATCCATCACAATCTGGTTAGAAATATAGTAGGTACCATCCAAGAAGACCATGGCTTTTTCTTTATGAGCCGCTTCTAAAGCCGCTTTAAATGCCTGAAGGCTGTCTTTTTTACCCTGCGCATCGGCACCAAAATCATTCACGCGAACATAATTACCGTACTCTTTAGATTGATACACGCGGTATTTTCCAGATACAACAGCCCTGCTTTCGGCATGATCGTCAATTTTGTTTTCTTTGACTGAACTGAGGTGGCTATCGTGACTCATGGCTGTTTTTTTGCCGGAAGAAACGCTCACGACTTTGTTATGGCCGTCTGAATCGTTCAAAATCTTTTTATGCACAATTTCGACTGTTTTTTTTCCTTCGGCAATTCTGTCTTCTGCCTCTTTTTCTTTGCGGGCAGCGTCTTGTTTGGCTTTACGCTCTGCAATCACTTTTTCGACTGCTGCTTTATGCGCTTCTTTTGCATGCTCGACTGCGTTTGCTTTGGCTGTGGCGGCTTCGGCTATTTTTTTTGCTTTAGCCTCTTCGTATTTTTTTTGCTTTTCAGCCAGAATTTTTTCCATTGATTGATTAACCGGTTTGTTTACCAGCTCTTTTGAAACAACCTGTTTGTCCGTTACTTTAGACGCAATGGTATTTTTACCAGAAACGCTACTTGCAGAAGCAACACTGGCCCGTACGACACGCATTTTTGTTACAACGCCGTCTGAAGATGATGAGGTACTGTTCAATCTTGCCGCCTCAGCCACATGAACCGCATCTCTCGTTACAGTATTTTTACCGCTTAATTGCTTGGGTTCAGGAAAAACAGACGGACTTCCCCCAAAATTTTGGGTGTGTATCCATTCTTTTAGAGGAGAAGATGATTCGGAAGTGGTTTCAGGAGTTGAGGAGCCTTGACGGATATGGGTACGGCCAAGAGGGGCAAGTTTATGTGACATAATCAGCGTATTTCCTTGTATCAAATATCGTCCTTTTCCACCGCACAAGCGTGCAACAAAAAAGTTCGATGAATAAAGAGGTAAGACGGATTCTGTCGTAACAGCAATTGCCTGTATAAAGCTAGCCACTTTGAGAAACTCGGCAGCGTTTCCCCTTCTGCCGATTTTCTGATTGAAAACGGTAATGGTGTTTGGACAGAACCCTTGGATGGCTTTTATAGGCAATCTGTCCGCGTACCATGTGTCCGGTTATTTTTGACGGAAAATGTATCAGAGTCCCTTTTTAATTAATTAGTTCATCCAAAGTTAAGTTATTTTTGATTTTTATAGCAAAATAAAAATGGTTTTATCTTGCATTGTTTTTCTTTTTGGCGTGACAGAGTTAATACCGCGAAGCCAAAAAGGAGGGGAATTCTAACACAATATGTTTTTAGCATTCCCCATTTAACTAAATTTACAAAATATACAAAATAAATATCTATAAATGTTTTTAACTTCATCGAAAAATCAATAAAATTCGATATTTTCAATGTGTGTTTTTACAACATAATTGCGCATTATATACCGATTATCTTAAAATGCTACCGTTTGTTTGTAAAATTTAGCATTTTATTATTTGTCTTCCCTCTCTAAAATCCAATAAAAAAGGCCGTCTGAAAAAATATTTCAGACGGCCTTTTTTATTGAATGCGTTCTATTTAACAAACTTCGACCAACCAGCCATGTTTGTCTTCTGCCAAACCGTATTGGATGTCGGTAATCGCCTTACGGATTGCATAACCGCGCTCTTGGCTCTTCACTTCAATTTCTTTACCATCAATCACGAAAGAAGTTACCGGAGAAATAACCGCAGCCGTACCGGTCAGAATCGCCTCTGCGCCATTTTCCACAGCTGCTTTCAGCTCATCAACGGTAAAGTTGCGCTCGGTAACAGTGTAGCCCAAATCTTTGGCAACTGTCAGTACGGAATCGCGGGTAACACCGTGCAGGAATTCGTCGGTCAACGGTTTGGTAATGATTTCATCGCCGTTAATCAGGATAAAGTTAGACGCGCCGGTTTCCTGAACATCGCCATTCGGGCAGAACAATACTTGGTTTGCACCGTGCTCTGCTTTGGCTTTCAATACCCAAGGCATGGCGGAAGCGTAGTTGCCGCCGCATTTCACACGACCCATGTGCGGGGCGCAACGGATGTGTTCGGTTTCCACCAAGATTTTAACGGGCGAACCGGCTTTGAAATAGTCGCCGACAGGAGAAGCCAGAATGTACAGCAAAGCAGTTTCGGAAGGAGAACCGGCCTTACCGATCACAGGATCGGTACCGATCAAAGTCGGACGCAGGTACAAAGCGGCAGGCGCATCAGGAATTTCCTCGGCAGAGCGTTTGACCAATTCAATCAAAGCATCCAAATAAGCCTCAGTTTCAGGGCGCGGCAGGTGCAGAATATCCGCACTTTGCTGCATGCGCGCGATATTGGCGGTCGGGCGGAACATCACGATTTTGCCGTTTGCCTGACGGAATGCCTTCAAGCCCTCAAAACATTCGCTGCCGTAATGCAAGGCATGCGCGCCGGGGGCGATTGTCAGGTCTTTGGAAGATTGCCATTCTACCGGCTGCCATTTACCTTCACGATAAGCGATAACGGGCATTTCAGCGTGAAACACGCTGCCGAATACGGCTGGAACTGGTCTGCTCATGATGATTGCCTTTCTTATTCTGATTTGTAAGATAATAACTAAAGACTGAACAATACGCCTTTCAATATGGGTTTGACAAGTACCCGTCAGCATAAAGACACCGTCCCCCTGCCGTCTGAAACATGCCGTCCTATCCGAAATCCGGCAAATCGTTTAAACTGATACCATTTTTCAGACGGCCTGCCCCAACCGCAGCCAACCCGGAGTAACCCATGAAACTCATCTCTACCATCATCAAAATCCTGATTCTTCTTGTTTTCCTCCTGCTGGCCATCACCAATACCCACACCGTATCCTTCTTCTACCTGCCCGGCCAAAACATCAATCTGCCGCTGATTGTCGTGCTTTTCGGTGCATTTATTATCGGTATCGTGTTCGGTATGTTTGCCCTCTTCGGCCGTCTGCTGTCTCTGCGCAGCGAAAACAACCGCCTGCGCGCCGAAGTGAAAAAACATGCCCACCTTTCCGAAAAAGACCTGACTCCGATCAAAACCGAAACACCGGCAACGACTTCCGAAGCCACTCCCAAAGCGTAACGCCACCAATCAATAAAGGAATACCATGGACAACGAATTGTGGGTTATCTTACTGCCCATCGTCCTCCTCCCCGTTTTCTTCGCTATGGGCTGGTTTGCCGCGCGCGTCGATATGAAGACCGTCCTGAAACAGGCCAAAAGCATACCGGCAGGGTTTTACAAAAGCCTTGATGCCCTCGTTGACCGCAACAGCGGCCGCGCCGCGCGCGAATTGGCGGAAGTGATCGACCAACAGCCGCAGTCATACGACCTAAACCTGACCCTAGGCAAGCTCTACCGCCAACGCGGCGAAAACGACAAAGCCATCAATATGCACCGCGCCCTGCTTGATTCGCCCGACACAGTCAACGAAAAACGCGCGCGCGTGCTTTTTGAATTGGCGCAAAACTACCAAAGCGCAGGCTTGGTAGACCGTGCCGAACAAATCTTCCTCGGTTTGCAGGAAGGCGATATGGCACGCGAAGCCCGCCAACACCTTTTGAGTATTTACCAACAAGACCGCGACTGGGAAAAGGCCATCGAAATGGCACAGCTCTTGAGCCATGACGAACAAACCTACCAGTTTGAAATCGCCCAGTTCTATTGCGAAATCGCCCAAGCCGCGCTGTTCAAATCTAACTTCGACGCCGCCCGCTACAACATCGGCAAAGCGCTCGAAGCCAACAAAAAATGTACGCGCGCCAACATCATTCTCGGCGACATCGAATACCGTCAGGGCAACTTCCCTGCCGCCGTAGAAGCGTATTCCGCCATCGAGCAGCAAAACCACGCCTATTTGAGCATGGTCGGCGAGAAACTCTATGAAGCCTATGCCGCGCAAGGCAAACAGGAAGAAGGCCTCAACCGCCTTATCGGCTATATGCAGACCTTTCCCGATCTTGACCTGATCAACGTCATTTACGAGAAAGCCCTGCTGCTCAAAGGCGAAACCGAAGCGGCGCAAATCGCTGTCGAACTCGTCCGCCAAAAACCCGACCTCAACGGCGTGTACCGCCTGCTTGGTTTGAAACTCAGCAGTATGAATCCGGAGTGGAAAGCCGATACCGATATGATTCGTTCCATCATCGGCCGCCAGCTGCAAAAAAGCTTCATGTACCGCTGCCGCAACTGCCACTTCAAATCCCAAGTCTTCTTCTGGCACTGCCCAGCCTGCAACAAATGGCAAACCTTTACGCCGAATAAAATCGAGATTTAATCGAGCGTTAAGCATTAAAAAAGGCCGTCTGAAATCTTTTCAGACGGCCTTTTTATGAAAAAGCAAAATATCAAAGCGGTTCAAAATACAGCCTTACACACCAGCAATATTTGCTCAACAACGCTGGCTTGCCCATGCCAACGCCGCTACAATCTGAGCCTCAATATCGGCATTAAATTCGCCGGCACGATACGCATCGCGCAATTCTGTGCGACGGGTTTCATCTGCCGCAATTTGGTTCAACACCACTTGCGGAAACTCGTTAAATACAGGCCCGGCCTCTTCATGACCCATCAAAAACAGCGCAGGGATTTTTTGATTGGCGCGGACGATTTCCTGTTGGCGCGGATTCTCAAAACGGCTGCTGTCGTCAAAATCGTTACGGGCAATATAGTTGACGCGGATATTGGGATTCAACTCCGCCATTTTTTGAATAAACGGCACAAACACGCGGCAATCAGGGCAATATGGCGCAGCGGCAAGCAGCCAGTTTTGCGGACGGCTGATCTTTTTGACCGCCGCTACCGTTTGCGCCGACAGCTCGGTTGCCTGATATAGTTGCTGCTGTTTCAATTTATCTTCTTCGGTATCAAAATCCAAATATTCTGCATAAGTAGCCATGCTTTACTCCTGTTCTGTTGTATTGGTTTTACCTGCCACGCCGGTCAAAAGCGGTACAAGCAGATTGACGACGAGATTTTCAAATAGCGACTCATCAAGAGGCGATTCATCCGAATGACCAAACACCAACTTCACTTCGGTATATTCTTTCTGCGCTTTGCTCATTTTATTGCCGTTAAAAACCTTATAGGCTTCTCTCAAGGCAGCATCCCAATCCTCTTTCTTGCTGTATTCCTCCGCCGCGGCAAGGCTGGTTTTGGCAAAAAACGGCAAGGGGGTATTTTGTCCGATTCGGAAATATACCAACCATTCTTTCAAAAGCTCTCTCGCGGCCTCTTGCCCGATGGCGGCATAGGTTTCGGTCTGCCCCAAGCTGACAATATAGGTTTGTCGGTTTGCAACGGATTTAGGGGCGACGGCGCAAAAAATCAAATGCTCCAATAAACGGGCAATGCGGTTGGGCGCATTGTCTTTTTGATTTAGGAACACAATGCGGCCGCACTCATAAAGATTGCCGATGGTGCCTTGTAAAACCAAATCGTCAAAGTGTTCTTCATAAGGTTCAGACGGCCTTTTGTTACTGCGTATCAGCTCGGCATCCACGTTTTTCGCAGATATCTGATACTGCTTCTGCCACAAACCGCCCAACTCACCCACCGGCATCAGGCTTTCGGCATTCAGCCGAATGGCCGTATCTTCAAAGTCTTCCCCTTTGCGTCGTGCATCCAAATAGGCATCGGCAATCCGACCCTCATGTTGCGGCTCAAACGGTTCGGCAGACTCCCATGCACCATCCAGATACGGCTGATCCCAGCTTAAATTTTTCTTCAGCCAAACTTTGACAGGGTTGCGCCAAAAACTGACGAGCTCGCCTTGATGAATGGTTTTGTCCGGCTCTTCCTGACTTAAAGCCTCAAGGAAAAACGGCTGCGCTTCCGCTTGCGGTTGGTTCAACGCATCGGCATAATCTTGGCGCGTACTGAAGAGGCCGTCTGAAAGCGCGTCCTTTTGGAAATAACGGCGTGAAAACGCCTGCAACGGATGATGTTTCACCCATTTCTCCGACAACTCGCGCCCGCTTTTCCCTGTCATAGCGGCAATGGTATCCAGCAGCTCGCTGATTAACGAAGACGGCGCAAACTCGGCATCATTGCGTATATCGCGGCCGATATAAGACAAATACAGCATTTCACGTGCGCTGATTAAGGCTTCAAGGAAAAGATAGCGGTCGTCGTCGCGGCGGGCGCGGTCGCCTTTTTTCGGATGTTTGGCAATCAAATCGAACACCGCCGCTTTGGTATTGCGTGGAAAATCGCCGTCATTCAAACCCAACAGGCAAACCATTTTAAACGGCAGGCTGCGCATCGGCACCATACTGCAAAAAGTAATGCCGCCGCTCAAAAATCCGGCTTGGCTTTCGCTATCCAAAAAGCGGCGGATATGGCGGATAACGGTTTTACACGGCAACAATCCGTCAAATTCGGCCAACTGCGCCTCTTCCTGCCATTTCGCCAAAGACTGCTCAAACTGCTGCTTGGCGTATTGGTCGTCCGTATCCGGAGCAAACAGTTTCTCCAACAAATCGCGACAACGCTGCACCCAGCTTTCCACATTGGCAGGCTCTTGCCATTGCGCCGCCATATCGGCCAAAGTACGGATAAATTCGGCAAAACCGCTGAACACGTCCAACTGGTTGACATTGCTATGCCACGCGCTCACGCCCTGCCACATGCCGTTGCCGCCTTCGGGCAGCATCCAGCCCAAGGCCAAACGCTCTACCGCCTGCTGCCAAGTAAAGAGGTTGTCTTTGCCCTCGCGCATGGTTTGGTCCAACCCCCAATGCACATTCAATCCGGCAACAGCCTCATGCAGCAGCGGCACATCTTCCTCGCTCAAACCGAAGCGTTGCAGCACCAACCGGCTTTCCAGCAAAGGTAAAACCTTGTCCACTTCAAACCGGCTTTCCAGCAAGTCCAACGTTTGCGCCAAAGCATACAACAAGGGCTGACGGCGGCTGAGTTTTACATCCGAAATCGAATACGGCAAAGCCTGGCTGCCGGCCTGCTCCTGTCCAAAAACAGCTTCGATAAACGGGCTGTAGGGCTCGATGTTCGGCGTCAAAACGGCAATATCGTGCGGCTGCCAGTCGGGATTATTTTGCAACACCAGCGACAGCTCTTCTTTCAAAATCTGCAGTTCGCGCAAAGGGCTGTGGGCCGTGACGATTTTGACCGAGCCGTCGTTCAACAGCTTGTCCGGCTCGACACACACCGGATTGCCGTCCGCATCGTGGACTTGAACCCAAGCCTGCTGCGCGCCTGCCTCGCCTTCTTCCTGTTGGTATAAGCGTTCAGACGGCATAATTAAGTTTTGGATATCGTTTTGCAGGCAATGCAACAAGGTATCGTCTTTTCCCTCTTCATAAACCTGAATATCCTGCTCTGTTTCCACTTCCGACAGAAAATCAAAGAAATCGCGTCCCTGCTTGCCCAAAGAAGCCAACAGCGGATGCCCTGCCTGCGACAAATCCGCCTCATCGCCCCTTTTCAAAATCTGCGCCTCGTCGATGACCTCGCCCCAATATTGGCTGCTCGGGTTGAGCGCAAACACAAACACATCGCAATGCTTGGAAATTTGGTGCAGCAGTTGCAGATACATCGGCGCCATTGTCGAAATGCCGAATACAAACAACCTTTGCGGCAAAACCGATTTATCCAACTGTGCCAACAGCTTTTCCCACAAGGCCACGCGGTGCGGCGCGGATTGGCTGCCATCGTCCAAATAACGCCACAACCGCGCCTGCCAATCCTCATCATCGCCCAAACCCAGTAACTTCCCAGCCTGCCACGCATCAATCCAATCCGGCCGGTACACCAAATATTGGTCGAAAATATCCGCCATTTGTCCGGCAAGCTGATAATCCGCCGATGCCGAGCTGTGCAAATAACTTTCCAGCTTCAGGCGCACGTTTTCGTATTCCGGGGCCGTCTGAAACGCTTCGCTGCGGAACAAATTCAGCAAACGCCAACGCATGACCTCAGGCGAAAACGGGCTGAGCGGCGGCACATCGGGAACCAATTTACGCATCAGCTGCCACGCCAAACCGGCCGGCAGGCTGAACTTCAAATTCGCCGCCACGCCGAGTTTGCGCGCAAAAAACACATTCAGATACCGCCGCATTCCCTGGCTCTGCACCACCACTTCTTCCTGCGCCAACACCGCATCCAAAGGCAAGGCCTGATGAATATGCGCGCACATTTCGGCAAGCGCTTCCAAACGGTCAGACTGATAAAGATAAAACATAGCAGACAATCTAAAAAACAATTGCCCACATTATAATGCCATTAGGACAAATGCTTCAGCAGAAGCAGCAAACAAAAACACAGGCCGTCTGAAACACATCGCTTCAGACGGCCTAAAACAAAACAAATCCATCGGCGGCCAATTATTAATTATTTATCGACCCCCTGTACAAACCGGCTTCTCCTATCCTATAATTCCCCACATTCGGAATGTAGCGCAGCCCGGTAGCGCACTTCGTTCGGGACGAAGGGGTCGGAGGTTCGAATCCTCTCATTCCGACCAAATACAAAACCTGCTTGAATCCAAGCAGGTTTTTTACATTCGGCAAGCCTATACTTCCGGCGGCGGGAAAGGCGCGCCTTCGGGATGTTTGTAGCGGTTGTACATAAACAAATATTGTTCCGGAAAACGGCGTATCCAATACTCGGTATTTTCATTGATCACGCGCGCATCGTTCTCCTTATCGCCGTTCAACTCGCCGCGCAAAGGCTCGATGTGCAAGACAAAACCTTTCCCGTCGGGCAGACGCTCGCCGCAGAAAAACAAAGCCTTCACGCCTTTGACTTGCGCCAGCTTGCCCGCCAACGTCATGGTGTAGGCAGGTTTGCCGAAAAAGTCCACCCACACGCCGTCGCCCCCTTCCTCTGGAGACGGTACATGGTCCGGCAACACAATGGTCGCTTCGCCGCCGCGCAGGGCCTTGATGATTTGTTTGACACCCTGAATGCTGGTCGGCGCAGTCTTGCCCTTGCCGCGCACGCGCCCTGCCTGCATCACCGCATCAAAAGCCTTGATTTTAGGCGGTTTGTACATCGCCGTCAGCGGAAACGGCAGCTGCTGGCTGATGTAGCGGCCCGCCAAATCATAGCTGCCGATGTGCGGCGTGATAAACAGCAAACCTTCGCCCGCGCTCAAGGCCGTCTGAACATGTTCCCAACCGTTGACACTGACAAACAGGTTTTCAATTTCCTCAGGCCGTCTGAAAAACGCCACCGGCAATTCCAAGCCGCCTTTTGCCGTTTCACGAAAAACTTTTTTCACCGCCTCGTCCGTCGGGTTCAATCCGGCAAGTTTCATGTTTTCGAAAACACGCCGGCGATCTTTCGACAGCACGCGGAAACCCAAACTGCCGAGCAGGTTGCCTAATTTGTGCAACCAAGCCAAAGGCAGCGCGGCCAAAAATTTAAAAACAAAGGTAACAAGCGTTTGCATAAGGGTTTACCAAAATGAAGTGGATAGATTGTAAACGAAACAGGCCGTCTGAACAAAACAGACTTCGGGCAAATATATTGCGGTACACCTGCTTTTCTGCTACTATCCGCGCTGCATTAAGAGTTGGGAATTCCATGCCAACCTGCTTTTCAAACGGAAAGGTAAGGTGGACGGTTGAAAAACCGATGTGGCTCGCCAGAGCAATCCAAACCCGCTTAATGCGGGAATTTTTTTGCCTGTAAGAAACGCGCAACAGGATTCCGAAACAGCAGGCAAGTGCGAATGTTTCTCACTTGTATAGAGAAAAAGCGGAGTTTTTGTTATGATTTCCGCTGTCCGAAATAAAAGGCCGTCTGAAAACACAGCAGCCTGTTTTTAATGAAAGAATAGCAATGAGCGAATATCTGTTTACTTCCGAATCGGTATCCGAAGGCCATCCGGATAAAGTTGCCGACCAAGTATCCGATGCGATTTTGGATGCCATCTTGACGCAAGACCCAAAAGCGCGTGTCGCCGCAGAAACCTTGGTCAATACAGGCTTGTGCGTATTGGCAGGCGAAATTACTACTACTGCCCAAGTGGACTACATCAAAGTCGCACGCGAGACCATCAAACGCATCGGCTACAACTCCTCCGAGCTGGGCTTTGACGCCAACGGCTGCGCAGTCGGCGTGTACTACGACCAACAATCCCCCGACATCGCTCAAGGCGTGAACGAAGGCGAAGGCATCGACCTGAACCAAGGCGCGGGCGACCAAGGTTTAATGTTCGGCTATGCCTGCGACGAAACCCCTACCCTAATGCCATTTGCCATCTATTACAGCCACCGCCTGATGCAACGCCAAAGCGAATTGCGCAAAGACGGCCGCCTGCCTTGGCTGCGCCCTGATGCCAAAGCCCAACTGACCGTGGTTTACGACAGCAAAACCGGCAAAGTAAAACGCATCGACACCGTCGTCCTGTCTACCCAGCACGATCCGTCTATCGGTTACGAAGAGCTGAAAAACGCCGTGATCGAACACATCATCAAACCGGTTCTACCGTCTGAACTGCTGACCGACGAAACCAAATACCTGATCAACCCGACCGGCCGCTTCGTTATCGGCGGCCCGCAAGGCGACTGCGGTTTGACCGGCCGTAAAATCATCGTTGATACCTACGGCGGCGCAGCTCCGCACGGCGGCGGCGCATTCTCCGGCAAAGACCCGTCCAAAGTGGACCGTTCCGCCGCTTACGCCTGCCGCTATGTTGCGAAAAACATCGTAGCCGCCGGTTTGGCAACCCAATGCCAAATCCAAGTTTCCTACGCCATCGGCGTTGCCGAACCGACTTCGATTTCCATCGATACTTTCGGCACCGGCAAAATCAGCGAAGAAAAACTGATCGCCCTGGTTCGCGAACATTTCGACCTGCGTCCAAAAGGCATCGTCCAAATGCTCGACCTGCTGCGCCCGATTTACGGAAAATCCGCCGCCTACGGCCACTTCGGCCGCGAAGAGCCTGAATTTACTTGGGAGCGCACCGACAAAGCAGCCGCATTAAAAGCAGCCGCAGGCGTGTAAACTTCCGCATTTGAGGCCGTCTGAAAAGCAAAACGTTTTCAGACGGCCTTTTTCCTTATACAATAGCCACTTGAATTTCTATATACATTCTGAATAAAGGATACGGATTATGTTCGGCAAACAACTTTTTGAAGAAGTCAGCTCCAAAATCAGCGAAACCATCGCCAACAGCCCTGCCAAAGACATGGAAAAAAACGTTAAAGCCATGCTCGGCAGCGCGTTCAACCGCATGGATTTGGTGACCCGCGAAGAATTCGACATCCAACAACAGGTTTTGATTAAAACCCGTACCAAACTGGCCGAATTGGAAGCCCGTTTGGCCAAACTCGAAGCCGCTCAAGAGCCTGAAGAAGCGGCTTTGAAAGCGGCCGAAACCGCTGCGGAAGAAGCTGTTGCAGAAATCAAACAACAAACCGAAGCTGCCGAATAAGGCCGTCTGAAACATGTCGCTTGCTTTGGTTTACAGCCGCGCCTTAAGCGGCATGAATGCGCCGTTGGTCGAAGTGGAAGCCCACCTTGCCAACGGCTTGCCACATTTCAATATCGTCGGTTTGCCTGATACTGAAGTCAAAGAAAGCCGCGACCGTGTGCGTGCCGCCATCATCCAAAGCGGCTTCGACTTTCCTGCCAAGAAAATTACCGTCAACCTCGCACCGGCCGACCTCCCAAAAGAATCCGGCCGTTTCGATTTGCCGATTGCCTTGGGCATTCTTGCCGCATCGGGACAAATCAACCCTGAAAAGCTCGCCCAATATGAATTTGCCGGAGAATTGGCACTGTCCGGCCTGCTGCGTCCCGTACGCGGCGCACTGGCCATGGCATGGCAGGGAATGCAGGCCGGCCGCTCATTCGTCTTGCCGCAAGAAAATGCCGAACAGGCTGCCGTTATGCGCGGTATCGCGGTTTATGGCGCGCGTTCTTTGGGCGAAGTGGCCGCGCATTTAAACGGCATCGAACCGTTGATACAAACCGAATGCAAGCTGACGCAAAGGCCGTCTGAACAAAGTAAAATTCCTGATTTAGCCGATGTTAAAGGCCAGCATACCGCCCGCCTTGCCTTGGAAATCGCAGCGGCAGGCGGACACAGCTTGTTGATGATGGGCCCTCCGGGTACGGGCAAATCGATGCTTTCGCAACGTTTGCCCGGTATCCTTCCGCCTTTGACTGAAGACGAATTGGTCGAAGTATGGGCATTGCGTTCGCTCCTGCCCAACCATCAACAGCAACTTGACAGCAACCGTCCTTTCCGTAGCCCTCATCACAGCGCCAGCTCGGCTGCCATGGTAGGTGGCGGTTCAGACCCACGTCCGGGCGAAATTTCATTGGCACACCACGGAGTGTTGTTTTTAGACGAATTGCCCGAGTTTGACCGTAAAGTATTAGAAGTATTGCGCGAACCTTTGGAAAATGGCGAAATCCATATTTCCCGCGCCGCACGCCAAGCAGTTTATCCGGCCAAGTTCCAACTTGTCGCCGCCATGAATCCCTGCCCTTGCGGCTATCTTGGCCATCCGTCCAAACCTTGCCGCTGTACGCCTGAAAGTGTTGCCCGCTACCGCAACAAAATTTCAGGGCCATTGCTCGACCGTATTGATTTAACCATCGAAGTACCCAGCCTTTCCGCTGCCGAATTGATGCAACAAGAAGCAGGCGAATCCAGTGCCACCGTATTGGAACGAGTTACCGCCGCACGCAAAATCCAATACAACCGACAAGGCAAAGTCAATGCAGAACTGAGTGTCGGCGAGCTCGATGGCAAAGCCCGCATCCAAAAAGAAGCGCAAGAAGCCTTGGGAACCATGCTCGAAAAACTGTCCCTTTCCGCCCGAAGTTTCCACCGTATCATGCGCGTCGCCCGTACGCTGGCCGATTTGGCAGGCGACGAAGAAGTCAGCAAAACCCATGTGATGAAAGCCATCGGCTTCCGTCGCGCCCTTTAACTTGTCAGACGGCCTGAATCTTTATGTTTAAGTAAAACTAGAGTAAACAAAGCATCAGGATTTTGCCGTCTATAACGGTTATTGATAAAATATCGAATCCAAACTCAGACAGTCTCACTTCAGGCCGTCTGAACACATTATTACAAGGTAAGTCATGAAAAAATCTACACAATATGGTAAAGGCTTGTCCGGTTTCTTTTTCGGCCTAATACTGGCAACAGGTATTATTGCCGGTATTTTGTTCTTCTTGAACCAAGGCAACCAAAACGTTTTCAAAGAGCTGACTCAGCCTAAACAAAGCGAAGAACCTGAAATCCTGAAACCTCAGGACAAAGCAGAGAAACGCCCAGCTACCGACACTTCATCTACCCAAGCAGATGAAGAAAAAGCCAAAGCAGAAAAAGAAGCAAAAGCTAAAGAAGAGGCTGAAAAAGCTGCCAAAGAAGCTGAAGAAAAAGCTCAAGCGGAAAAAGAAGCTCAAGAAAAAGCCGAACAAGCAGAACGCGAAGCTAAAGAAAAAGCAGAGAAAGTCGCTGCTGATAAAGCCGAACGCGAATCTAAAGAAAAAGCTGAAAAAGCCGCTGCCGAACAAGCCGAACGTGAAGCCAAAGAAAGAGCAGACAAAACTGCTGCCGATAAAGCTGAACGCGAAGCCAAAGAAAAAGTGGCAAAAGCTGAAGCAGAAAAAGAAGCTGCTAAGAAAAAACTGGCCGAGAAAAAAACCGAGTTAGAGAAAAAACGTGCAGAAAAAGCCAAAGCGGAAAAAGAAACTGCCGATAAAGCTGCTAAAGACAAAAAAGCAGCCGACCAGCTGACTGCCAAACAAAAAGAGCGTGCCGAGCGCAAACTGGCCGAAAAAAAAGCGGCTGAAGCCAAAAAGCAAAACAAGCCGACACCTGAACAAATCCTCAATAGCGGCAGCATCGAAAAAGCACGTAAAGCTGCAAATACCTCTGCAACAAAAGAAAGCAGCAACTCTGTAAGTAAACAGTCAACAGAAAAAGCCGAAACAGCTGCTAACAGCGGTAAAAAAGCCTTCCTGCAACTTGGTTCATATGCAGACCGCTCCAGCGCAGACTCACAACGTGCAAAACTGGCTATTTTAGGTGTGTCTTCCAAAGTGGTTGAATCGCAAAACGGCGATAAAACCATTTACCGAGTTCAAAGTAACACCATGCCGCAAGAAGCTGCTGTAAAACTGCAAAAAAACCTGCAAGGCCATAATATCAACAGCTTGATTCGTTCTACCAAATAATGGAATCACTGATGAAGCAGCGTATAAAACAAACCATTGCCGCACTTAGCCTGAGCCTACTCAGTCTGAGTGCGCAAGCTGCTACCGAAGGCGTAGACTATACTGTCCTCAGTCACCCTATTCCGCAGCAACAAACCGGAAAAATTGAAGTGCTTGAGTTTTTCGGCTACTTCTGCGTCCATTGTTACCATCTCGATCCTGTTTTGTTGCAACACAGCAAAACCTTTGCTAAAGATGTTTCCTTACGGACAGAGCACGTCGTTTGGATGCCTGAAATGTTGGGTTTGGCCAAAGTAGCCGCAGCCGTCAATCTTTCAGGTTTGAAATATCAAGCCAATCCAGTCATCTTCAAAGCAGTTTACGAACAAAAAATCAACCTGGCCGATACCAATGTATTCCTCTCATGGGTGGGTAAACAGACCGGTTTTGACAGTAAAAAACTGCTTCAAGCCTACAATAGTCCTGCTGCTGCGTCGGCTGCTGCAAAAATGCAGCAATTAACGGAAACTTATCGAATTGAAAACACACCAACTGTCATCGTCGGTGGTAAATACAAAGTCAATTTCAACGGTACCGACTGGAAAGCCGGTATGAAAACCATAGACGAGCTCATCGTCAAAGTCCGCCGCGAACAATCCTCAAAACCAATTTAACTATTCAACAAAAGAAAGACGGCCTCAAGGCCGTCTGAAAACTTATGGACATTCTGATTTTATTTAAAGCACTTATTCTCGGTATTATCGAAGGTTTAACCGAGTTTCTCCCTATTTCCAGTACCGGTCACTTGATTGTATTCGGTGACTTAATGAACTTTCAAAGCAACGGAAAAGTATTTGAAATTGCTATCCAACTCGGTGCAGTATTAGCCGTCGTATTTGAATACCGCCAACGATTTACCCATATCATAAAAGGACTGGGTAAAGAACGAACAGCCAATCGCTTTGTACTGAATTTATTTATTGCCTTCATACCAGCTGCGGTTGTGGGCCTCTTGTTCAGTAAACAAATCAAACTACACCTTTTCAACCCAATTACCGTTGCTACCATGCTGGTACTGGGTGGCTTCTTCATTTTATGGGTTGAAAAACGCCAAGCAACAGCCAAACCTAAAGTCAATCATGTAGATGATATGCGCCCAATCGACGCATTTGTTGTAGGATGCGCCCAAATTTGCGCCCTTATCCCTGGTACATCACGTTCAGGCAGTACGATTATGGGAGGTATGTTGTGGGGACTGGAACGTAAAACGGCTACCGAATTTTCATTTTTCCTTGCTGTACCAATGATGATTGCGGCAACAGGTTACGACATCTTAAAAAATTACAAACTCTTTACCTTGCAAGATGTCGGACAAATTGCCATCGGCTTTATCGCAGCATTTATCGCCGGTTTATTGGCAGTAAAAGCTTTGCTGAAATTTGTCTCCAGTAAAAACTATGTGCCTTTTGCCTACTACCGTATTGTATTTGGTGGTCTGATTCTCCTTACTTGGATGCTGGGCTGGGTCAGCTGGAGCGAATAACCCCTCTCCCGAAAGGACGTGTCTCACGCCCTTTTTTCTTTCTTATATCCCTTCCCCTCCGATTGTCACCCCATAAAAGGCCGACACTCCGCATCATTACCCCTAAATATCTCCTCACCGTCCGTACAGCTTCCCTTCACCTTCATCTTCCCGCACACCACCGCCGTCAGCGACTCGTTCAAACGCAATACCCTCGGCTCCGCCTCCCTGTCCAGAGCCACCGCCTTCAGGGTAAACTTCCCTTCCAGGATCCCCTTAGCCTGGCCGCTCATCCTGATACAG